>SGBC01000003.1:300000-500352 GCA_004195045.1 Candidatus Acididesulfobacter guangdongensis | reverse complement strand
ATTTGTCAAGTTATTTTCATTATATTGTGGTATAGTTTCATTAAATTTTGTAATTTATATTTTTAAAAAATATGATAAAATCAAAAAAAATAATTTTAAATAGTATCAATAAATTTTGGAATCTACAGCAGTATTTACAATAAAAAACTTGACGATATTTTAGCTGCAATCGGATTAAATAGCAAAAGGGAAACACCGGTTGCATCAGGATTGTTTCCGTTAATGAACGCCGATGAAATTAAAAATATGGATATAAATGATGTTTTAATCTATTCAAAATTTACAAGACCGTTTATTGTGTCTTTAAGATGACGGCAGAGCGGTACGATAATATTCCGGTATTGCGATGAATATTAACACAACTTCACCACTTTTATTATTCTAAAATTATAACAAATTGATATTATTATATTTTATTTTTTATTTTGTAGTTCCCGCAGACATTTTTATTACCCCATAAATATAGTAGTAATATCAGTGTATTGAGATAATTATGGTGAAATTGGGTTTAAGATATATTTATTTCAGTTTTTCAGCTTTATAGCCTGTATCATAGATTTTGCCAGATTCTTATAAAAAGAAGAACTGCCGTTTTTTTTCAATATTTCGTAGTATTTAATAGCTTTTTTATAATTTTTGTTTTTCAAATAAATATAGCCTATCTGGGATAGTTCGTATTGAAAATGTTTCCCCGCAGGCTGCATTTTATAGGCTTTTGTAAAATAGCGCAGGGCATTATTAAATTGTTTCAGTTTATAGTATATTATTCCTGAATGGTAATAGCCTGAGTTTATTATAGCAGGCTCTTTTTTTGCAAGATTGTTATTGAGCAAAAGATTGAAATAACGCAGCGATTTATCTGTCAAACCGCTGTTATAATCGCTCATAGCTAACCGGTATAATGTTTTAACGTATTCTTTTCCTTTGAGTCTGTTTAAATTTTCATTAAGAAGTTTCAGCATGTTTTTTTTAAGACCCAATCTTTTATTATCATGAATTTTAAGATTTAATACCTTCTCAAACAGGATTTCATTTTTAATTAGAGGCAATTTAATGTTATCTGCTAATTTTAATGAATGTTTATAATTTTTTGCCATATAATAAATATGGGCTAAATAATACAACGAATTAATATTCTTGTTTCTATTGTAATATTTATTTGCATAATATATCGCCTGTTTTACATTGCCTTTTTTAAGGTATATTTCAGAAAGCATATAATATATATCTGAATTTAAATTATGTTTTCCTATCAGAAAAGATTTGCGTTTATACATTTTTAATGATTTGTTATAACGGTGCTTTAAGAAATTATTTTTCATTGCCTTATATAATAGTTTTGAAGCTATTTTCTGATATTTTTTTTTGTTTTTCAGACTGTTCTGAAAATTAAATAATATTCTGCTTATACAATTAAAACTTTTATTATAATTATTTAGCATCGAATAATATTTAAATAAATATTTGAGAGCTGACAGTTGAATAGAAGGGTAGTCTATATTTTCGCTTTCAAAATCAACTAATTTCAAACCGTTCCGTATAGTATTTGTTTTATTTTCTCCAATTAAAGATTCCCCGTATTTCAACATTGATATATTATAATAATAATTTTTGCCGCAATATTTTAAACTAATTCTAAAATCTTTAGATGCAAACACATATTGTTTACGTTTTAAAAATATCAATCCTTCAAAATAACTTTTATAGCACAGGTCTTTTCTATACGGTTTAAAAAGATGTTTAATATTTAAAACCAAAAGAGCCTTCTTAAAATCAGATTTAGTATTAATAAGGTAGTTCAGATATATTTTATTAAAATTATTGCCTCTTGTTAATAAAAAAGCGTTTTTACTTAAAATGTAGCGCAATTTCTTATTGTTTAATATTTTAACGGCATTTTTAATATCGACGGATTCTTCATATGATGCTCCAAGGTAAATCAAAGATTTTAGGTGCAGCCTTTTCATATAGTTTAATCTTTTACCCGCTTTGATTTTTTCTTCGGTCTTTTTTACCAGAAATTTAAAATCTCTCACCGAACGTCTTTTATTTTTAAGATTAAAGTCGCATTTTGCCATAAAATAAACCACAGAATATATCTTTGAATAGTTAGGTTCTTTAAAAATAATATGCTGAAAATACGGCTTAGCTACTAAAAAATCGTTATTAAGGAAGTAAATTTTCCCCAACAGAAAATATACTTTTGCGTCATTTAATTTGTTTAACGAATAATTATCCAGAATAAATTTCAATAAACGGCATGATTTACCGTATTGTTTAGATTTGTAATAATTATCGGCTTTTCTATAAAGAACGGCAGCCTTATTCTGGAAAGCGGCGGCAACGTGGATGCTGCTGTTTGACGCAATGCTGCCGCTGTTTGCGCTGAATGCCTGATGCACTGACGTAAAAGTCAGCATATATAAAAATACAATGAATACAATGAAGATTATTAAAATAAAAACCGATTTTCTGTTCATTATTTGCCGCCGTACCTTTTTATTTTTTCTATAAGCGTGGTTCTGTTTATACCCAAGAGTTTTGCCGCTTTGTCTTTTACGCCGTTTGAAATTTCCAGAGCCTGTTTTATAAGCTGTAATTCGAAACGTTCGACCTCATTTTTTAAATTTATTGTATTTTTATTTAAATCATAACTGTTTATCGTGTCTGAATTGATTAAATTTTTATTTAAATCAGATTTATTTAAATCTGAATTATTTATCGTATCTGAATTTTTTTTATTTAAATCTAAGTCTGATTTATTTAACTTATTTAACTCATAACTGTTTATCGTATTTTTATTTGAATTGGTATCATTATATATTTCATTAGTTTTATTAGAATTTTTATCTGTGTTTATAATATTTTTATTTAAATTAAAATCATATATTTCGTTAGGTTCGTTAGAATCATTCAAATTTTTGTCATTAGCGGCTGTATCGGGATCTGCAGCTGTATTGTCTTTATATATTTTATTTATATCTGAGTTTTTAAAATATTTATCCGGTATTTCATCTTCTGAAATTACGCCGCTTTCGTTTAAAACTACAAGCATTTCCATGATATTTTCTAATTCTCTGATATTGCCGAACCAGTCATAGCTCAGAAGAATTTTAACGGCGTTTTCGGACATTCCGAAAACTTTATTGTTTTTTGCAATGGCAAACTTTTTCAGAAAATGGTATATTAATAAAATTATATCAGGTTTTCTTTCTCTTAAAGGTAAAATATGTATAGGTATTACATTAATTCTATAAAATAAGTCTTCCCTGAACAGATTTTTTGCTATAAGTTCTTCTAAATTTTTGTTTGTAGCGGTGATAATTCGGCAATCTACTTTAACCGGTTTTATCGAACCGACCGGCTCAATTTCATGTTCCTGTATCACTCTTAACAACTTTACCTGAAGACTAAAATTCATATCGCCTATTTCGTCAAGAAAAATTGTAGATTGGTTAGCCAATTCAAATCTTCCGGGTTTATCGGCATAAGCGCCTGTAAAAGCGCCTTTTTTGTAACCGAATAATTCGCTTTCTAACAATTCTCCGGGCACTGCGCCGCAGTTAACAGGAACAATATTTTTTTTATTTCTTTTAGATTTTTGGTGAATTAATTTTGCTATAAGTTCTTTGCCTGTTCCTGATTCTCCCGTTATTAGCACATTGCTGTCTGAAAGAGCGATTTTCTCTATGCCGTCTATAATTTTTTTTAGTTTAGAAGAAATACCGTATATATTTTCTTCTAATTCTGTGTTAATATCTTCTAAAAGGGAAGATTCTATATCTACAAATGCATTGCTATTTTTCTTTTTAAAAATTTTGGAATCTACAAAGTTTTCAAATTTAATTTGGCTGATATTTTCAGGATACAGAGCATGGTCTATTTTATGTTTTATGAGCTCTAAAATATTTTTTTCAGATAAGTCATGGATATGTTCGATATATGCAAAAAGATTTATATTTCTTTTAGGACCTATTTTTGCAATATGAGAAATATTGAGCGGATTATACTGAAAAATAATATAAGTCGGATTTTCGAAATGTTTTGGAAGTTCGCCGCAATTTTTAAGCAGTTTTATTTTATCTGCAGATAATGTTTTTAAAAGAGCTTTTTTTATAAAATTTTCGGTTTCTTCTTTTTGCGCAACTATATACGCAAGGTATGGAAAAACATTCTCTGTCTGACTGCCGCGTGTCATTTTTAATTTATAATTTTTTAAATAATTTTTTAATTTATAATTAAAGCTAAAGGTATTATGTATTATGATTACAGTAATAATTGACGGATATAATTTTATATTTAATTCTTATTTCAAAATAAACGTAAAATCTGAAAAATTACAGGAATTACGGAATAACACTATTATTTTACTATCAAGATATTATAATGTAAAAAAAAATAAAGTGATAGTTGTTTTTGACGGTTATTTGACGCAGGAACCTTTTGAGTCAAAATATAACATGGGAAATATTGAAGTAATCTATTCAAAAAGAGGTGAAAAAGCTGATGCCGTTATAATGCGAATAGCGGAAAATATCAGGAATTCGTTAGTAGTCACCAATGATAATGAAATTAAAAGATATGTTGAAAGATTAGATAACGTTTCAAGTATAAGTCCGGAAGAATTTAAAGTTATAATTAACAATATTATCAGTGAAGAGGAAGACGAAGGTAATTATTCCAACGATTATGATTTTACGGCTTGCGACGGAGACGATGAATTTTGCGGCGGGCATGAACATTCAAAGAATACCAAGAAAAAAGGTAATCCGCATAGACTCTCTAAAAAAGAAAGGCTGAAAATGCGAAAAATTAAAAAACTTTAAAATTCTCTCCAATATATTGTTGTCACGTATTGTTATTGTTATCAGTCTGGAATAATTTTATTAAAAGCTTTTTCTATCTGCTTTAGCTGAGTTTCTATTCTAGCGTCTATTTCCCCAAAATCTGTCTTAATAAAGGTATTCCCAGGCAGCAGATTAGGGTCTGACATAAACGAAATTTTAGATTGTTTATTTTTTGACAGAGTTTCTGCCGTTTCAGAATTTTTGCTGAATGAATTATAATCGGAAGGATTCAAATATATAATAATATTTGTAGAATCTGCAGCTCTATCCAAGACGGCAGATATTGTACTTTTTAAAAAATCATTGTCGGACAGAACTGCGGAGTTTACTATTTTTTCGGCAATTTTTAACGATAGTTCAATAGTTTCTTTTTTGACATCATTGTATAAAACATTTTTAAATTGACCGATGTCTGATGCAACTTGCGTCATATTTTTGACTTCTTTTGCTAAAGATTGAATGGCTTCTATTTTACCTGTCTTAAAACCTTCAGTATATCCATTGGCTTTATTTTCTTTAAATATTATTTCACCCTTATCTTCAATTGTTTTATTTAATTTTCTTTTATAGCTTTCTATATGATTTAAAATAAATTTCTGAATTACCGGAGAAACAGCTTCAAGGGCATTAAGCAATTCTTCGTCTTCTTCAATATTTCCGCTTTTAATAACATTTGCTAAAATAATTTTAGAACCGTCGTATATCGTATCGCTTTCTAAATTAACCTCAAAATTTCTAATAACATTTGACATAATTTTTTATTTTACTTTATACAAGTTTTTCGCTTTCCGATTTTACCGCAATGCTTATTTTGCCTTCATCTTCTAATCTTCTAGCAATTTTTAATATTTCATGCTGAACTTTTTCAACTTCGGAAAGTTTTTTTGGTCCCATAGCTTCAAGGTCGTCAACTATCATTTCCTGCGCTCTTTTTGAAACGTTTGCAAGAATTTTATCTTTCACTTCGTCGCCCGCTGCTTTGAGAGCCATAACTATCTGATCGTGAGAAATTTCACGCAGAATAACCTGCATAGATTTATCGTCAACTTCGGCAAGGTCGTCAAAGGTAAACATCAGTTCTCTTATTTTTTCAGCCTCTTCTTTGTCAAGTTTTTCGATATCGTTCATAATAGGCTCTTCAATAGATTTATCCATATTGTTAAGTATCTCGGCGACTATTTTAACGCCCCCGACTAATTTGCTCTGGGTAGAACCGGCAGATTTCAGCTGTTCCTGAAGCACTTCGTCAAGGTCTTTTATAACGCCGGGCGGGATTCTTTCCAGTTTAGACAGTCTGAAAACCACTTGAGACCTTACTGATGCAGGCAGGAGGCTTAAAACTGCCGCAGCCTGCATCGGTTCAAGATGTCCCAGTATAAGAGCGACGGTTTGAGGATGTTCATTTCTGACAAAATCGGCTATAACGTGGGGGTCGAGCCATTTTAATGTCTCTAAACCTTCTTCTTCTATAGGACCGTGTAAATTATCCAAAACTTTTTTAGCTTTCTCAGGATCAAGCGACCTTGCAATTAAATTTTTCACGTAATCGTCGGCTTTAATAACTAAATCCACATTGCCGAAATTTGAATTGAAATCTTTAAGTATAGCATCAGAATCCTCTTTGGAAATAGGCGGAAGCTGATTCATATATTTTGTTATTTTTTGAATTTCAACAAGGTCTAATTTCTTAAATATCTCTGAAGCGGCATCTTCGCCTATTGAAACAAGAAATGCTGCGGCTTTTTCAGGTCCTATAAATTTTTTTGCCATATTTATACGTCCCTTCCATTTTCTCTTAAAAGGGTTTTAACATAATTAGTAGCCGATTCCGGGTCTGTGTGAACAATATTCATCGCCACTTCTTTTAGAGTAGGTTCAGGTTTAGGCGGTTCCTGCTCTTTAAGCTGAGCTATCGCTTCACCCCTGCGGTCTTCCAAATTTTCTTCCTCTTCTTTGTGCTTATACGCCGTAATATAGCTCATTATCGGTTTTAAAACCAATAATATTAAAAGAAGTACTGCTATAAGTATTACAAAATATTTTATTATCTCCATTAAATGTGATTTGATTATTGTTACAAATGTTTTTTTAGGCGGAGCAGGGATGTATCGCGAGACCTTTTTAAAAGGCATATTTGCAACTATAACTTTGTCTTTAGCCAACTTTGAGTAACCGATTGCGGTTTTTACTATATTTTTAAATAATGCAATCTGGCTTGCAGGTCTAGGCGTATATTTTGCCGTGATTTTTCCAGCTTTATTTTTTATTTTTATATATGTTCCGTTGACTAAGACAGAGGCGTCAATTTTCTGAATAGTTCCAACAGGATAAGAAATTTTTTCTATTTTCTTTGAGACATCATAATTTGTAATTACTTTTTTTACATTATCTTTTTTAGGCGTCATAACGGGAATCGGCACTTTCCCGGGCGGCAGGTTTGATTTTGCGCCTGGTACGCCTTTAGGTTTAACAGCGCCTACGGAAGACGATTTATAAGTTTCCTGAGACGCGATGGCGGTCGTGTTGGGATTATATGTTTCTTTGGATTCTACTTTTTTTGAAAAATTAACTTTGACAAATACTTTAGATACAACGTTGCCGCTTCCGACAACCGGCACTAGCATGTTGTCAATTTTGTTTTCAAGGCTGAGTTCTACTTTTTTTACATAGCTAAGCTGATAAGTAGAATAGACAAAATTTTTTCTGTGCGGCAGAGAAAGTATCTTGCCTTTAGTATCTACTATCGTAATATTTTTTGATTTCAATCCCTGAACGGAGCTGGCGACAAGATGTAAAATACCTTGAATTTCCTGTCTGCTCAGGCTTGTTCCCGGACGCAGTTTGATGATGACGGAGGCTTTTGCGGGGATTCTCCTTGTAACAAAAACGGAATGGCGCGGCAGGACAATGATAACCTTTGAATATTTTACCTGATTAAGTTCGTTTATAGTTCGTTCAAGTTCTCCCTGCAATGCCCGCTGGTATTCGACATGCTGAATAAAATCCGTCATGCCTATCTGATATTTGTCAAATATAGAAAATCCGACGCCTTCCTGTCTGGGTAGCCCCGCCGAAGCTAGTTTCAGTCTTGTAAGATAAACCTTGCTTTTAGGAACTAAAATAGTTTTGCCCTGGTCTGCGAGTTTATAAGGTATTGCATAGGTGTGCAATTTATTTATTATAGCCGATGCGCTGGACGGATTTAGATTAGAAAATAAAACACGGTATTTAGGCGCAGAAGCGTACATAGCCATAAAATAAATAGCGGCTAAAACTCCGGCTATAAGAACTGCAAATATTATTTTGCGCTCTATTGACAAGTCTGTATAAAATTTTTTAAATTGTGCTCCGAAATCTTTAGCTGTAGCTGCCATTTATCGCATCTGTCATATTAATAAGATAATCAATGATTAAAGTAATTAGTGATATTATCTAACTAAACCTGCATATCCATAACGGTATTATAAGCCGTAATTATTTTATTTCTCATCTGCATCATAAGTTCGAAAGAATCATTTGCCTTCTCCATATCGATCATAGCTTGATGTATGTTTGAAGATTTTCCGGTAGCAATCATTTCCGCCTGTTTATTAGCCTCTATTTGAGAATCGTTGACCTTATTTATATATCCGGAAAGAGTATCTGCGAAACTTCCGGAGCCGCTGCCGTCAGAGGATGAAGATGACGGCGAAGCAGGATTTGTTATATTATCAGGATTTAATTCTTTTATGGAATTAATATTTATGCTATTTATAGGAATTGTCATACAAATACCCCTAATTTAAATTTTAGTTATTTATTTATTTACTTATTCGCCTGTTTACTTACTTACTTATTTATTTGTTTATTTGTTTATGGATTTATTTGCCTGTTTATTTGCTTATTTATTTATTTATTTGTTTACCGTTTATTTATATTTAAGATTTTTAAGATGATATATTAATACTTAATATTACATCCACATTCTAATATTTTATAAATTATTTTATCAAGTGTCAAATTTTTAACGTCAAAAATTAATCTTTAAATTGAGCTTTAATTGATAAATCCCAATCTGTGCTTTTTTATCTTTTGTATTTAAATATTATATCAAAAATTGCAACCTGTGCTTTTATCTGTTGCTTTTATCTGTTTCGAAATATTAAGTATTTGTTAAAATTTTAAAGTTAAATATTTTTTAAATCTTTTTTTAAATCTTTAAAGATGCCTGAGACATCGCTTTAGATTCGGCTATAACCTGAGAATCAGCCTGATACGCCCGTGTAGCGGAAATCATATCGACTAATTCACGTATAGAAGAAATATTAGGTATCTTAACATAGCCGGCTTTGTTAGCTAAAGGATTTGACGGATCGTACTTTAAAGAAAAAGGGTCGTTTGAGTTTTCAATTTTATCGACCTCTACGCCGAAATAATTTCCGAAATCGGTAGTTTTAAATACAGGTTCTTTTTTTACGTACGGCAGACCGTTGCCGGCGTTATCGGTATTTATATTGGCAAGATTAGAGGATATAACATTCATTCTTATTCTTTCTGCGTTTAACCCTTCTGCCGCAATCTGCAGCGAAACATTGAAACTCATTTTGTCTACCTCTTGTTTTATTTATTTCTTAATCCTGCAATAGAAAGTTATCTACTCGGAAAAGGTGTCAGATTAATTTTTTTTCAAATATTTTCTTTGTTAATTAAACTATTTCATATGCAAAAAAATAAAATCTGACACCTTTTTCTTATATTTTGCTTGACAGAGCAAAGCAATGCATAAATATTTTCTATTGTGGGATTAAGGTTATTATTCTTATATTCTATTAATTTTTTATTTTATTATTAATGTAAGAAATTTATCAAATTATCCAATTATTTACCTAATGATATTATTATTAATTTATTGATTTATTAATTTTTATTTTATTATTAATTAATGTAAGAAATTTATCAAAACAGCAACCTCAAAATAAAAAAAGCAGCAGAATTATATTTTATATGCAAATTACGGCGTAGTTTGCGTAATAGCATAATTAAGCATCGTAAACTTCTTAGAAAGAAGTGTAGAGACTGCCTCAAACCTTATCGCGTTAGCAGACATTTCCGCCATTTCGGTACCCATATTCACCGTATTACCGTCAAGCGCCGGTACGGACTGAACTTTTTGAGCTTCTATATTTGCGCTGCTGAAACTTTCAGAATTGTTAATATTATTGACACCAAGATTTATAAAGTCTTTAGGACTGTTTGTTTTCAAGTTGAGAGAATTTTCAGAGCCGACGGCATCCTGCATAATTTTTTCAAAATTAACAGTCTTCTCCTTGTAGCCCGGTGTATTGGCATTGGCGATATTTGAAGCTATAACATTCTGTCTGGCGCTCAGGACATTTAAACTTTCATCTAATACGCCGTATATTTTTCCAAAAAGTTCCATGTGTTAATTAAATGCAATATTTATGCCATAATCTATTATTTTATTTTTTTATTATTTAATTGTTCTTTATAACGATAAATCTATTTATTAATAATAATGTTCATTAACCTAATTGATTTATCGATACATTATTAACTCTTCTATCTATTAATTATTTAATCAATCTATTAACCAATGTATTAACTAATCTTTTAATTAACAAAATAATCTAACTTATCGACAGCCAATCAATTAATTGAGCAGCTGCAGTTAATTTGGCAGATATACCTGTATTTTTGCGCCGCCTCCGGACGAATTTTCGGCTGTAATATAACCGCCGTGCAATATAGCATTATTTAAGGCGATAGAAAGACCTAACCCTGTGCCTCCGCTTTTTTTAGTTGAAAAAAAAGGGGTAAATATTTTCCCTATGCTTTCTTTTTCAAATCCTTTACCGTTATCTTCAAATGTTATACATATATAGTCGGTATCGTTCGAATCGTTTTTTATTACGGCGCAGTTTATTTTAATAGTACCGCAGCCGTCAGGAACAGACTGGCAGGCGTTTATTATAATATTTAAAAAACACTGGGTTATAAGATTTTTATCTGCATTTATGAAAATATTCCTGTCAATATTTTCCATTATAGCAATATCTTTCTGTTTTATAATATGCGAAGCAAAAAGTATTGAATTTTTACATATGTCGTATAAATTCTGTTTTGAAATATCCGGCTTTATATTTTTTGAAAATTCAAGGAGATTAGTTATAGTAGTGTTCATATTTTTGACGGCTGAAATTATATTGGAAATTATTTCCCTGTGCCTTTCGTCTGTAAGTTCAGTGTATAAAATTGACGCGAAAAGTTCGACGGAACCTAAAGGATTTCTTATTTCATGGGCGACTTTCGCCGACATTTCGCCAATTTCTGCAAGCCTCTTTGTTTTTTTAATTTCCTCAATATTTTGAAAAATAAAAATTCTGCCGGAAAATTTTTTATCTTTGCCGTACAAAATTTTTACATAAGCAAAAATAGGGATGGATTTATTATCTGAGATACGCATTGCTTTTTCAAACGGGTTGAAAATGGGTTTTATGAAATCTTCAATTGATTCTTTTTCAAAGAAATTTTCAAAAAAATTATTTATATCGCTGTTTAAATATTTAATTAAATTACCGCCCGGAATCAGGGCGTCCAGATATTTATTTATAAATGTTATCCTGTTCAGTTCGTCCGTGACTACAACGCCGAGCGGCATACTTTCAAGGACGGCGTTTAGGTTTTCCTTTAAATCTACTATTTTTTCTTCCAAACTGTTATAATACGCAGACAGCTTTACAGAAGCAAGTTCAAACGATTTAAAAGCTTTTTCTAATGATTCTCTGTCTGGATTAATACTGAAAGTTTCTGATATAATGTCTGTATCGGCTGGCTTAGCCTTTTTTTCTTTTTTTTCCATATTGTATATTTTATCATAATAAAGAAAGCATAAAGCAATAAAATAAATATTCAGAAAGTATTCAGAGGTTTTATTATAATGACTGAAAATAGAATTATATCCGGAACTGTAGGTGAAACAGCCAAAATAGGCGATAAAATTATGATAGTCGATGACGACCCTCATATGCGTTCTGCATTAAGTCTCGGTCTTTCCAAGTTAAATATGAAAGGGGAAATTTTTTCCTCTGCAGAAGATGCGCTGGAATATATAAATAAAAACATAAACGGAAAACATTTCAATGATTTTTTCCTTATAATTTCAGATTTGAATCTTTCTGGTATGGACGGCGTCAGCTTTTTAAATAGTTTAAAGACAATAGATGAATTTAATAATATACCGTTTGTCATCATTACCGCGTACGGCACTATTGAAAGCGCAATATCGGCTATAAAGAACGGAGCTGCCGATTATCTTCTAAAACCTTTTGGCATAGCAGATTTGGAAAATATAATAAAAAACAGCAAGGAACGTATTATTCATTATATTAATAATACTTTTGATGCAGATAAAAATAATATTAACAGCGCTCAAATTATAAATAATGCCGATAATAGTTCCGGCAAGTCTATCATAAATATAAATATTTTAGACAATGCGCAACTAAACGGCAATAAAAACGATTTCATTTTTTTATCGGAAAAAATGAAAGAAATAGAATCTTTTATAAACGTTATAGCTCCAACAGACGCTACGGTTTTAATAACCGGAGAATCAGGCACCGGAAAGGAAGTTGCGGCAAAATATATTCATAATAAATCCGGAAGAAAGGGCGATTTTATTGCCGTAAACTGTTCTGCAATTGTTTCTACGCTTCTTGAAAGCGAACTTTTCGGTCATGAGAAGGGTGCGTTTACGGGTGCTTCATCCAGAAAAATAGGAAAATTTGAACTGGCAGACGGCGGTACGATATTACTTGACGAAATCGGAGATATGGATAAAAATCTTCAGGCTAAAATTTTAAGGACCCTTCAGGAAAATTATATAGACAGGGTAGGGGGAGACAGTCCTGTCCGGATCAATTCGAGGGTTATAGCCGCAACCAACAAAGATTTAAAAAAAATGGTTGAAGAAGGAATGTTCAGAGAAGATTTATATTATAGGCTAAATGTTCTGCCTATTGAGCTGCCTCCGTTAAGAGAGAGAAAAATAGATATAAAACCGCTCAGCATATTTTTTATACGCAAATATACTATGAAATATTTTAGAAAAATCGGCAGAATATCGGAAGAGGCGCTAACCTACCTGCTTTCGCTCGATTACAAAGGAAATGTCAGAGAATTGGAGAACATAATAGAAAGGGGCGTTATACTTGCTCAGAACAGCGATACGCTTAATATATCCCATTTAAGCGGTTTAAATCATATAAACGTAAACGGCGGTACATATCATAGTCACGACAAGCCGGTTTCAGCAGACGATTTTAATAGCCGTGAAAATAGCAGAGATAACAACACCAATACAAATAGCGTTCAGAATGATTATGCCGCAGAAAACTGCGTAAATGAAAGCTGCGGTAATAGAAATTATGTAAACATTGATGACGATAGAAATTATACCAATATAAATACTAATATTAATGACAATATCAATGATAACGTAGTTTCTTCCTGCGATATTATGAACAGCAATCATCCGGACAGTGTTAATAATGATATTGCCAAATACGGTAAAGGCGCCGAAGGCTGCATCGATATTCCGACCATCAGAGAAATGGAGAAAAAATTAATAGGCGAAGCGCTTAAAAAAACCGGCGGAAATAAAAATAAAGCGTCTGAACTGCTCGGTATCACGTCAAGAACATTAAGGAATAAATTAAAAGAATTTGAAGCGGAGTCAGGCACTGATACAAAAGATTAAACACTTTTTAAATCTGCAATTATTTAAATTTAATTGTTTGGCGAATAATATCAATTAGTTAGCATTATTAGTACCGCGTTAATATATGTTAAGCAATAAATAATAATAAATAGTTAAAATAATATATGGCACGAATATTGCTCAAACAACACTAAGATATGAAAATAGCGTAAAAAAGCATAAAATAAGGAAAAATTTTCCGCTGTTAATGGAAATAGAAAAATAAAAGGTATAAATAATATAAATATAAAAGAGTGCATGTCTCTTTATTGTTAAAGTTAAAGGAGGAAATATAAAATGGCTGTAAATAATATATTTGGGTCTGGAGCTGCGGCTTCAAGCGCTGCTTCGTCACCGATCATTCCGGCTTCCTCGTCTTCTCAGACGGCAAATCCGTCTGTTCCGACTAATATGTACGGGAGCGCTTCTTCGTCAAACAGCAGTAATAGCCTTGTCAGCGAAAGTTCTTTTATGACGCTCATGGTTAAAGAACTTCAGAATCAGAATCCTCTGGAGCCGATGTCTAATACAAGTTTTATTTCAGAATTGGCTCAGTTTAATTCAATGAATGAATTGAGTACGATGAACACGTCGATTAAAGGTTTAGTTTCGTCGGAAAATCAGGCAGCAATGGGAAGTGCCGTCAATCTGGTTGGGCATACCGTGCAGGCTAACGGAAATTCTCTGCAATACGGCGGCAGCGGAACGGCAGCATTAGATTATTCGCTTCCTCAAAGTTCGTCGAGTACGTCTTTAGATGTATATAATTCATCGGGAAATCTTGTATATAACACGAATCTCGGCGCTGAAACGGCGGGAAATCAGAGCTATAATTGGAACGGCATGACAAATGCCGGCACACAGGCACCGGAAGGCGATTATTCATTCTCTATAAATGCCGCAAACTCGTCTGGAACGTCCATTACGGCACAGACTATGACAGGCGGGACAGTTACAGGGATTACGAGCTCTAAAAGCGGAGCCGTCGAACTGGAACTCAACAACGGAAGCACTGTGCCGCTTTCAAGCGTGCAGGGCATAAGCTAAGATATTGTAAAAATTAAGATGATATATTACGATTGGTTATAGTATGGGGTAATTATAATTGAGATAAAATTATTATAATTATATAATATAAATGTCATTATAATTATAATATCTTAATACTGTAATAGAAAATATTTATGCATTTCTTTGCTCGGTTAAGCAAAACATAAGGAAAAGGTGTCAGATTTTATTTTTTTGCATATGGAGTAGTTCAATTAACAAAGAAAATATTTGCAAAAAAATTAATCTGACACCTTTTCCGAGCAGATAACTTTCTATTGCAGGACTAAGGTAATATAAATACACATAATTTTATAATATAATATAATATAATATAGGTATAGAGTTATAGCGTGTTGTATAAATATAAAAAATATAAATTAAAAAATATTTTAGGAAGGAGATATCAGTATGTCAGTCAACGCTCTTTTTACGGCAGTTTCGGGATTAAATGCCAATCAGACATATCTTGGAGTCGTAGGTAACAATATCGCCAATTCAAATACGGACGGGTTTAAATCTTCCGACCCTATTTTCGAAAATCTTGTGAGTCAGACTATGAGCGGCACATCAAGTTCACAGGAAGGACTCGGCACCGACGTTTATTCTATTCAGCAGGAGTTCGGACAGGGCGCTCTGCAGACCACGTCAAATCCGCTTGATATGGCTATTGACGGCAACGGTTTTTTTATCGTGCAGGCGCCTAACGGAAGCACATTTTATACGAGAAACGGACAATTTTCAGAGAACGCCAGCGGAAATATTGTTGACCCGACGGGGAATATAGTTCAGGGTTATCCTTTGAGTTCTTCAGGGGTAGCTTCTTCAGGTTCTCCGCAGCCTATAAGCCTTAATACCGGAGCGATATCGCCAAAAGCAACGACTACGGCTACATTAACGGCAAATCTTGATTCTAATATAAGTCCGCAGGATACTCCGACTACAACTGCTGGGGATTTTATGGGCGGATATTTGACAAAATCTGTCACTGCAGGCGCATCCTCAGTTGCCGTAAGCGGTTTGACATTTAAAGGTACGGCAGGTGAGGCTCCGACATCATTACTTATAGGAAACGGAGACGGCACGTCAAATAGCTTTGATGTAAAATCCTATACAACTAGCAGCGGCGCTACTTATACTCTTACTAATAGCGGTTTATATGAAGATGCTGGAACTCCGTTACCTAGTTCATCATCCGTCACTTCAGTCACTTTTTCACAGCCGCTTACAAGTTCTTTTTTGCAAAATACCGCAATTTCGCAGGGTACTCTCGGTCTAGCTTCTACGTCAGGCATAACCTCTGGAGACTCTATACAGATAAATACTGACGGCAACGGTGGTTCAGGAAGCGATTCGTACCAGTTTTTAAATACTGTTTCAAGTGTTGTAACGCCGGGCACGGTAGCTTTAGAAAATGCTATGCCGTCCGGCGATACCAGTGAACCTTTTAAAGCAGGCGGGAACGTTATTGCAGGACCGGCAAGCGATTATTATTCTACTACTATAAATACATATGATTCGCTGGGGAATGCTTTACCCCTAACCGTCACATTTGCTCCTGTTTCATCAACCGCCGGAAGTTGGAATGCCTATTATTCTATTAACGGCACGGCTGCCCAGAGGGTTTCTTATAACACAATAACTTCTTCTTCTTCAACAAGTCCTGACATCACATTTAGCACAGACGGTACTATCACAAGCGGCCAATCATTGCCGATAACGGATGTTCCTGCTTACGCCGGAGGGACTACCGCTACAAAACTCCCCGACGGCGCTACTTCGCCTTTAACAGTGGCTCTTAATCTGGATAATCTTACACAGTACGCAGCGCCGTCCGCTACCACTTCTTTTATTCAGAACGGCTATTCGACCGGAACACTCACGAGTTTTACTGTTGATAAATCGGGAAGGATAACGGGCTTATTTTCAAACGGACAGACGAAATATTTATATCAGGTCGCTCTTGCCAATTTTATAGCTCCTACAGGTTTAGTATCTGAGGGCAACAGTCTTTATTCGCAGAGCTATGCTTCGGGACAGCCGGCAATAGGTACGGCTCAAACCGGAAATTTCGGCTATATAACAGATTCGGCTTTGGAACAGTCTAACGTTAATATATCAAGCCAGTTTACCGACATGATAATAGCCCAGAACGCTTATGTCGCAAACTCAAAAGTGTTGACCACAGAAAACGCAATGCTTACATCTCTTGAACAGGCTGTTGCATAATTATGAAAATTAATAAGTAATAATATAATGTAATATATAATGTAATATAAATAAAATAAATAGAGTAGCAGGTAAGAAAGAAAATAAGCAAGTAAATCAGGTAAATAAATGGGGGAAGAAGTAGCTAAATAAGCAATAAATCAATGGATAAATAAAGAAATGTAAAATTAATTGAATAAAAAAATAAATAAATAAATAATAAATAAATAGGCAGATAAATTGCTATTGAATAATTTTTAATAAAAATAAAAAATTATGAATAATTTTAATATACTACAGGCAGCAGCAGGTGTCGCAGGTTCGGTTCTGCCGAATATTTTTGCCGGTTCGCCTGCGCTGGATTTGTCCTTGACGGCGTTATCGTATGCCGGTTCGCCTGCTGTTTCAGAATTCGGCAATATCCTTAACAGTTTTAACACTGATACGACGCTTTCAGATAACGTTTCTGTTTCCGCAAATTCTGCACCTGGGGCAAGTTTATCGACCGGCGTTAATTATCCGTCTGAAAGCGTGGGTGCGAGCAGTATATTAAATAATGAATTCTCAGGTACTGCCGGCGGCGGTTCAGGAACCGGCGCTTCCGCAGTTTACGGCGGCTCATACGGCGCATTACCGCCGTATGCCGAAGGAATTTCAGGCATCGCTTATTCAGCTCTTTCTCCTTCCGAGTCGCTAAATCAGCAGAATCAAAGTGCTGCGGCATCTGTACAAAACGGCGCAGGAGAAAGCGGTTTATCTGACCAGTTAGATTCTAATGGCGCTGTTCCTGGCGTCAGCGCCGCATACAATAAAAATGAAATTTCGCCGAGCAGCAGCGTTTCGACAGTTTTAACCGCTATGCAGAACGGTTATGCACCGCTTGGTGCATCTGCTCCGGCGGTTATAAGTAATAATAATTCGTTTAACCGGAACGGCACTGCATCTGGTGGGGCCGATACTGCAAATAGCGGCAGCAACAGCAGCGGACAAACAGACAATAACGGCTATAACACAAATAATGCCGGCGGTACGTCCGCAATTGGCAAAAAAGATACAAAGAATATTGCTTATAATAATGCAGCCGACATAAACGGCGACGGCTCGGCAGCAGATAGTAAAACTGCGGCTTCAAATGCCGAAAATAATGCAGGTTCAACCGGTAATAAAGATAAAGCCGGAAGCAGTCCAGATATAAACGGCAATAGCAAAACTGGTATTGCCGCTATAAAGAGTGGCAGCGCAGCAGATTTCCGCAATATGTCCGACGCCAGAGCTTCATTAAGCAGCAAAAATACCGATGTTAATAATAACATTGGTTCAGGAAATGAAAAAACAGACGGTAAATCATCAGACGCTTCTGTTTCTATATCGGATAATTTATCGGCAGCAAATAACCCGTCAGCCGCTGCCGGTTTAAAAAACGTAAAAAGCGCCGGCAATATGGATGTTAACGCCGGTAATGATATTACGGTCGGTTCTGATTCCCATTCTGCCGGAAAAGCTGACTCTGCCGGCGGCGTAGGCAGCGGCAAAGGTATTAAAAACGGTATTACAAACACAGCCGGCATAGCAGATAATGTAAATGCCGATAACAACTATAGCGGAGATAATAATAGCGGCGGTTCATCAAATATTGCTTCTTTAAATAAAAACAGCAAAAACGGCTATGAAAAATCAAATAATATGAATCTTAGCAAGAATAATACTGAAAAAGAATACGGCAAATATTATAATAATGGTAAAAATAGCACTAATGACGGCATCTACGGTGATAATTCATCATCGTCAGATTCTGGACAGAATAATAATGCAAAAATGTCTGTTTTATCTGCCTATTTTTTAAATGGCGGAACAGATTCAGGCAAATTAAGTTCAGACAGCGGCGAAAACACTAAATTAACCATGCTTGACGGTAAAAATGCAGAGTTTAATGATTTACTGAACGGTGGATTATCTCAAACATCAGTTTCTTTAGGTTCTTTAAACGGCGGCAGAGCGGCAGGAAACGGAAGCGGTGCAGATGGTTCAGGTTCTAATTTTTCAAATGAATTGGCTGCAAGTCTGAATAATGATATAAATAGCGCAGCGGGCGACAATACAGGTCCGGCGTCACTCACCGCAAGCACTCTGTCCGTTATGCTCAAAAAAAATATGCAGTCGGCGGTAATAACATTAAAACCGGCTTCGCTCGGCAGCATTAAAATTAATCTTTCTATCACCGGCGCAGACGGCAGCAGCGTAAACGGTTTAAATAAATTAATAGCCGTTAATATTTTAACGCAGACTAATGAAGCGAAAAATATGCTGCAGTCTTCATCGTCAAATCTTACAGATGCTCTTAAAAATCAAGGATTTACATCTATAAATTTAAATATAAGTTCAGGGTTTAATAATAGCGGCGGAGACGGCTCTCAGTCTTTTGCGGATAATTATTCCGCTAATGACGGCAAAAATTATGCTTCCTCTCTAAACAGTGGATATAAAAACGCTGACGGCGGCAGCATATCCGGCGGCGCAATTAATAGCGGCGGAGCACTGCCGCTCATGCGAGGCAATTCGGTTATTGATTATTTTGTTTAAATATAGCTGACATAAAATATGACAAAAATTAAATATATCAGGGTTTAATAATAACTGTATAAATCCGAAAAATAATCCAAAGTTGCATATTATAATAATATAAATATGCTAATTAAATATAAACACAAATATAAACATAAACATACTAATTTATTATGCCTTTCAAATTTGAAAATATTTTAGACTACAGAAAATTAATAGAAGATAAACTTTATGTGGAGTTTTCAAAGGTTCAGAAAGAATATCTGAGGGTTAATCTCACCATAAATAACATTAAAAATAAAATAGAAAGTTATAAATCTAATTATCCAGACACCGCAGCTGCTGTTTCATCCATAACTGACTTTATGGTACTGGAAAGCGGATACAACGGATTGTTAAGCGCTTTAAATCAGACGTTGAAAGAAAAAGATACTATAGAAAAGGAATTAGAAAAAAGAAGGCTTGCGCTTTTGAACTCTAAAATAGAATTTGAAAAAATTAATAAATTAAAAGAAAAGTATCTCGCTATAGATAAATTAAATTCAATTAAAAAAGAAGAAATGCTTTTGGATGATTTAACGTCAAATCAATATAATTCACGGCGAAACTGAATAACTATTGATAGTTTATATAATTCCTCTGCGGAGCTGAATTATTATTTAAAGCTAAATATAATTCATCTGCTGAGTTGATTATTTATCGAAATTTAATTTATTAACATTATGTCTTAATATGTATCTTACTATTTTATATTATTAATTTTGTTATGGAAAATATTAGGCTGACCGGATTTATCTTAAATATTTATTTTTTAATTAAACAAACTTTAATAAGGCGTGCTCTTGCTTTTTCTTTTTTTTTATTCGCTCTTTTTTTTATTTTTTTATTTCAGCTCTATTTTAACGCAGGCAACGTTTATGCATCTAAATTGACGGCAGAGCAGTCTAAAATTCAGATTCTAAAAGAACAGATTAAAACAGAATTAAATGAATTAAAGAGCATCGAAACTAAAATAAGTGCCGCTAAAGCTCTTAAAAAATCTAAGATTAAAAGTCTTATTGCAATTTATTCCTCTATGAGCCCAAGAAAAGCCGCCGCAATTCTTCCGCATATAAATAAGCAGATAGCCATTTATATTCTGTCAAGCATGAATCCTAAAACCGCTTCGTCTATAATCTCCCGCATGAATACAAAATCAGCAGTTTTTTTTACTAACAGTATAGCAGGTAAATAAGAAAGCAAAATAAGTGCTGTCAAAATTATGACATTTATTTCATTTGATTGATGGCATGATTATTGCTAATATCATAGAGGATTGCAGATTATACGTTGCAGATTATCTAATTAAATAATAATACTAAATAATAATACAAATTATATAATAGGTTACGCAAGAACATTATAAAATCAAGAACATTATAAAATATATTTTATAGGGAGGAATTGCAAATAATGGCAGGGGAAAAGCAAACGGCTAATAAAGAGCTTGGCGGAGAAGATGCAGAACTATCGTCTATCGCCGGTTTAGATTCTAAAAAAATTAAGAAAAAATCCGGATTAAAAAAAATTATATTTATAATAGTGCCTTTGCTTTTTTTACTTGGCGGCGGGTTTGCCGCTTACCATTTTATTTTAGCCAAACCTTCCGGCAAACCTTTAAACAACGCTATTAACGTCAGAAAAAATATTACGCCCGGACCAATGATAGAACTTAAATCTTTTCTGACAAATCTTGCAAATAAAAATTCTTCAAGCTATGTTAAAGCTTCTATAACCGTGGAACTGAAACCAGGCGGAAATCAGGTGCTTTTTAAGCAGCTTACTCCTCAAATCAGAAATAGCATAATTATGATACTAAGTTCAAAAACGTCGCACGAAATTAATACGCCTGCAGGAATAACTGCCTTAAGACATCAGATAGCAAGAAGTCTTAACAGGATTTTAGGACAAGGACAGGTGGTAAGTGTTTATTTTAATAATTATTTAGTGCAGTAATTAATTAAATAACTAAATAAATAACTTATAAATAACTAACTGAACAACTAACTGAATAGCTTATAATATAAACAACTGACCGAATAGCTTTTATATAAATAACTAACTGAATAACTTATAATATAAATAATTAACTGAACAATCGACTAAATAGCTATCTATCTTTAATATTAATATAATTATATAATTATTTTATGGCTGACGTCTTATCACAGGAAGAGGTTAATGCGCTGTTAAGAGGTATATCCTCGGGGACTATAGAGGCAGAAAAAAAACCTGAACAGGTCGGCGGCGTCAGAAACTACGACTTGACTTCGCAGGACAGAATAGTCCGCGGCAGAATGCCTACCCTTGAAATTATCAATGAAAGATTTGCAAGGCTTCTCAGGAATGACTTGACTTCAACATTAAGGAAGGTTGCCGAAGTAACTTGGACTTCGGTTGATATGCAAAAGTTCGGAGAATTTTTAAAAAATATACCGCTTCCGACGAGTCTTACTATCTTTAAAATGCCGCCGCTTCGCGGATTCGGCATATTTGTTCTTGATGCCAGGCTTGTTTATAATCTTATAGATATTTTTTTCGGCGGTAATACAGACCTTCATGTTAAAGTAGAAGGCAGAGATTTTTCCCCTATAGAAAACAGACTTATAAAAAAAGTTATAGATATGGCTTTTGCCGATATTACAGAGGCATGGAAACCTGTGAGCCCTGTTGAGCTGGAATTTCAGAGAAGCGAAATTAATCCTCAGTTTGCAACCATCGTAACACCTACCGAAGTAGTTATAGTAAACAGATTTGAAGTAGATATTGAAGGCGCCGTTTCAAGATTTATGATATGTCTGCCCTATTCGATGATTGAACCTGTTAAAGAAAAATTGTACAGCGGTTTTCAGAGCGAACAGCTTGAGGTTGATTCCAGATGGATAGAAAGATTTAAAGCAAGATTAAAAGAATCTGAACTTAATTTAAGGGTTGAACTGGGCAGAACAGAAATAAAAACAAGAGATTTTTTAAATATAAAAGAAGGCGACGTTCTTATTTTGGACAAGCAGATTGTTGAACCTTTGGTTGTGAGGGTAGAAAATATTCCAAAATATTTAGCTTATCCGGGCAAAATGCAAAATCAGCTCGCGGTAAAATTAATTTCATCTATTCCATTAGAAAAAGAGGGGTATTACGATGAGTCAGACTGAGCAGCAAACAGAAGAAAAAAATAAAAAAACAGGCGAAGCGTCGGATCTGCCGTCGGGACAGACCAAACCGTCTTCAAACAATAAAAATAATAAAGAAGAAAAAGAAAATGAAGATGATAATATTTCATGGGACGATGCGTTTCAAGAAGAAGCGAAGGCAGGCAGTGTTGCGGGTAATGGCGTGAATAACGGTGTTAATGCAAACGGAAAGGCAGACAGCGGCGCAGGCAAAGGAGCGGATGCTGCCGCCGAAGGTGCAGGCGAAGCATCTGCTGCAGAAAAAAACAATAAAAAAGAAGCTAAGTCTGCAGACGATGATGATGATAATATTTCATGGGACGATGCGTTTCAAGAAGAAGCGAAGGCGGAGTATGGAACGGAAGCGGATGCAGCAGCCGGTACGGGCGAAACCGAGACGAATACCCAAAGCAAAGGCGCGGCAGGCAGCGGCGCCGGAGAAACATTCAAACATGATATCGGAAGCAATGCGGTAGCCGAAAGTGTTAATAAAAACGGAAAGCCGGTATCAAAATCAGAGTCCAATAAAAATAAATTTAACGTAAAAAAAGTCGAGTTTGCGTCTTTTGACGTAAACGATAAAACGGCAGAGCCGCCTAAAAATCTTGAATTTATTCTTGATATACCGCTCAGTATATCAGTTGAATTAGGCAGGACAAAAATGGTTATAAACGATATGCTTCAGCTTGGACAGGGCTCCGTGCTAGAGCTTGACAAACTGGCTGGAGAACCTTTAGAAGTATATGTTAACAATAAACTGATGGCAAAGGGCGAAGTTGTTCTTGTCAATGATAAATTCGGCGTCAGATTGACTGATATAATCAGTCCTGTAGAAAGGGTTCAGAAATTATGAGGAAATTTCTTGGTTCATCTGCAGCCGCTGCATTATTTATATTATTTGCATTATTGCTGCTATTTTTTATTACGGGTATATTTGCTGGAACATGCTATGCGTCGGGAAAATTTCCGCCGAATTCATTGCTGCAGAAAATTTTGGTAACTAAAAATAATAACGGCAAGTATCTTATATGGCTAAAATTTAATAATGCCGCTAAACAGCTGAATCCTAATTATAAATTATATGATTACGGTTTCAAATTAAAATTTCCGGATTCCGGTTTTCATTTTAAATCTAAATTTTTAAAATATTCTGATAATCCGTTGATTTCAGGGATAGAATTAATACGCGGCGCAAAGCACTCTGCAGATGTTATGGTTTATTTCAAAAAAGGAATAAAAATAAACAAGAAACGATTAGAGAGTTCTTTTTACGGAAATTATTATATTATTAAGATAAACCGCAGTTTTGCCGGTAATATATTTCAAAATGTAGGCAAAAAAACGCCACAGCTCAGTAAACTCGCATTGCTGAAAAACAGTTTTAAAAATATAAAAAAACCTTTAGAAGATAAACCAGCTCTGAATAAAACAGCGCCGTTCAATAAAAAAGCTGAACGGTATGCTAAAGTCGGTCAAGCCGAAAAAACTAATAAAACAGACAAAATTGATAAAACAATGTTAAATAAACAGCCGGCTGCAATGAATTTTAATTTTGGGTTTGAAATTATTAAAACTATATTTTCTTTACTTCTCGTATTAGGTTTTATTTATGCTATTTATTATCTGCTTACAAAATTTAAAGGCAAAATGTCTAATATTAAAAAAAATAAAAATAATATACGAATTATTTCTTCGGTTAATATCGGATTTAAAAAATCGCTCATACTGGCTTCGGTTAATAATCAGCTTTTTTTAATAGGCGTGTCGCCTACAAATATGCAGGTAATAGGACATATAAGTGACGATGAAAATAATATCGGCAGCAGCGAAAATGACGCCGGAGAAAATGCCCCTGCTGCGCCGAATAATAATATAGATATGATGAAAGGCATAATAAATCGTAAGAGCGTCAATTATTCTAAAAATGCCGGCAGCCAATCATCTGATTTAAGCAATAATGATAGCGATAATGATAATGACAATAATGGCGGCGATGAGGATAATAGAGATATTGCCGTCAATGTTAGTAAAGATAATGCCGGTAAATTTTTAAATAAAAAAGCTGCC
The DNA here is from genome assembly GCA_004195045.1 of Candidatus Acididesulfobacter guangdongensis. Classification (NCBI taxonomy): domain Bacteria; phylum Candidatus Acidulodesulfobacteriota; order Candidatus Acidulidesulfobacterales; family Candidatus Acidulidesulfobacteraceae; genus Candidatus Acidulidesulfobacter; species Candidatus Acidulidesulfobacter guangdongensis. Next base: position 475,654 of record SGBC01000003.1, on the reverse strand, counting down.
CCTGCTTCAAGAAACAGTTTCAGCAGTTTTTTAAAACAGCATATAAGCGCATTGTCAAAAGATAAAAGCCAAAATAAAGACTTAAACGTATCTCAATTTGAGCCTAAACTTGACCGTCAGGCGACATTTGAAAATAGAACGCCCGACAAAAAAAGCGGAGCGCCATCTTCTTATTCTTATTCCAATAATAGCAATAATAATGTAAGAGGCAGCAACAATAATGCCAATAATAACGAAAATGAAAATGATAATTACAATGATAACGATAATGATAAAGGCGAAGAATCTTCAGAATATAAAATAAGAAATATTTCTGAAGCAAGAATTAAAAATAAAGCCGATAATGTTTTTTTTGATATAGAAAATAAAATAAAGGGACTAATGGAGAGTAATAATGGAAATTTTAAGAAAAATTAGATCAAACGGGGCAAATCTTATCGCTCTGCCTGTTATAGCGATAACAAAACACCCGCATCATTCCGAAGTTTCCGCCCTTATTCAGATACTGCTGATATTTACGGTAGTTTCTATCGCTCCGTCTATTTTAATTATGATGACCTCGTTTGTGAGAATAGTCGTAGTTCTTTCGTTTCTCAGCACATCTATGGGTACTCAGAATATGCCGCCTAATCAGGTGATAATCGGCTTAAGTCTTTTTCTTACTTTTTTTGTTATGGCTCCGGTAATAGGAAAGATATATCATAATGCGTATATTCCGTACACAAATAAAAAAATAGGCATAAAACAGGCATATACGCGCGGAGTAAAACCGCTGAAAAAATTTATGCTCAGACAGACAAGGACAAAAGACCTTGGACTGTTTGTGCGGATGGCTAAACTTAAAAAAATAAAATCCCCTCAGGATGTTCCTATGTATGTACTTGTGCCAGCTTTTGTTATAAGCGAGCTGACCACGGCTTTTGAAATAAGTTTTCTGATTTATCTGCCGTTTTTAGTAATTGACTTAGTTGTTTCAAGTTTGCTTATGTCTATGGGTATGATGATGCTTCCGCCTACAATGATTTCTCTGCCGTTCAAATTGATGCTTTTTGTATTAGTCAACGGCTGGTATTTAGTTGTCGGCTCTTTAGTTCAAAGTTTTAAATAGGTTATATGTATGTTATTAAAGTAAATTATTAAATAATTAATTTAAATAAACAAGCTAAATAAATAGCTAAATAAATAGCCTAATAAAAAGCTAAATAAATAAATTGAAATAAACTAATTAAAATAAACCGATAAATACCAATGTAAATGCCTAAATATCAATGTCTATAGAATTCGTAAACTTTATTATACAGAAAATGATTTTGACAGTTTTATATCTCAGCGCCCCTCCGCTTATTGCCAGTCTTGCAATCGGACTTATGATAAGCGTTTTTCAGGCTGTTACGCAATTGCAGGACCAGACCATTACTTTTGTTCCAAAAATTATAGTAGTCATAGTAGTTCTGCTTATTTTCGGTCCGTGGATGCTTAATATTTTAGTAGATTTTGCTACGGCGATTTTTACCCATTTTCCTGCTTATGTAAGAGGAGGAAGTTAATTTATGCTCGATATTCACAGATACTTATTAATAGAATTTATGCTAATATTCTTTAGAATTCTTGCGATGATTATGATACTGCCCTTTATCGGTAGCACGGCAGTGCCGAATAAAATTAAGGTGGGAACAGCTTTTTTTATAGCTGTAATTATGTATCCGATGGTAGTAAAAATACAGATCATTCCTCACATTTCTCTTGCTGCCGTTATACTTCTTATTTTTTCTCAGATTTTAATAGGTCTTATACTCGGATTTCTTGTTTTAATAATATTCAGCGGCGTTGAACTTGCCGGACAATTTGCCGGTTTTCAGATTGGTTACGGAATGATAAGTCTTATAAATCCGCTGATAAATAATGCGGAGGTCTCGCTGCTTGCAAATATGTGGAATTTTATAGCTCTGATGCTTTTTTTAATTTCTGACGCATTTTTTTTTCTTTTTGAAGGTCTATATAAAAGTTTTCAGGTTATACCGCTTACTTTTTTTAAATTTTCGCCTTATGTTTTTAAATATATCGTTGATAAGGCTGGAAATATTTTTTTGATAGGTTTTGAGCTGAGCATACCTATTGTAGTTGTAGCTTTATTTACAAATATCGTTATTGCGATAATGGGGCGCCTTGCGCCGCAATTTAATATTTTTGCGGTAGGTTTTCCTATGATTATCGTAGCAGGGCTGTTTTTTATGTTTTTATTTATGCCCTATTTTAGTAATTATATCCTCTTTATGTTCAGCGGGCTTAACAGAGAATATATTTCAGTATTAAATTTAATACCCGGAAAATAAATTATGGCGGATAAATCTGAACAGACTGAGCAGCCTACTCCTAAACGGTTAGAGGACGCAAGAAACAAAGGCAATGTTATGAAATCGAGAGAGGTCAACACCACTTTCGGTTTGATAGCCATTTTTATATACCTTTCGTTTAATATAGAAAAAATCGGAAATACCGTTGAAGGCAATATGGTATATTTTTTATCGAACGCTTCTTCTATACAGCTTACGAAAGCAGGTGCCATCAATGTTTTATACGGTCTGCTTTATTCGGTTTTTTATGCCATACTTCCGGTAATATTAATTATTTTTTTAGCTTCGGTAGTTTCAAATATAGCGCAGGTAGGATTTTTATTGACTTTTGAGCCGCTCATTCCTGATTTTGGCAAGATAAATCCTGTGTCGGGCATTCAAAGATTTTTTTCATTTCAGTCTGTAAATGAACTGCTGAAGTCCTTAGTAAAATTCTTCGTTGTAGTTTTAGTGGCGTATTTTTCCGCTATAGGCTATTTGCATAAATTATTTACTTTAGAATATGCAACAGCGGAAGCAAATATTGTTTTTATCATGCAGCTTATATCTAAAGTTTTTTTTAATATCATCGCCGTTATGGTCGTTTTGAGCGTAATAGACTATTTTATTCAAAAATGGCAGCATACTAAAAGTCTTATGATGAGCAAGCAGGAAGTAAAAGATGAAATGAGACAGTACGAAGGTAACCCTCAGGTAAAAGGCAAATTAAGAAAAATGCAGAGAGAAATATCGCGCAGAAAAATCTTAAAAGAGGTCAAGAATGCGCATGTGGTCATAACAAATCCGACGCATTTTGCGGTAGCGCTTAAATATGAAAATAAGAAACATAAAGCGCCTGTCGTCGTAGCAAAAGGAGCGGACGAGATGGCGTTTCTGATTAAGAAAATTGCAGCGGCACATGAAATTCCTATTATTGAAAATAAATATATCGCAAGGTCTCTTTATGAAATATGCGAACCTGGAGATTTTATTCCCGATACTTTATATAAAGCGGTTGCTGAAATACTTGCGCATCTGTATTCGACAAACCTGAAATTTAAAAAAATTTGGAGTATGAATACAAATGGCTAATAACGGCTCTGCTATAAAAGATAATTTTATACTAAAGAATTCGGATATTGTTCTTGCCCTGATGTTTTTCATGGTAATTATCCTTATGGTTCTTCCTATAACCACATGGATGCTTGATATTTTCCTTACCCTGTCTATATCTTTTTCTATCATTGTTCTTCTTATTTCCATTTACGTCATGAGACCGCTGGAATTTTCTACTTTTCCTACAATACTTTTATTTTCCACGGTTTTTAGACTTTCTTTAGAAATAGCCGCTACCAGATTAATTTTGCTGTACGGATATAAGGGAACGGATGCGGCAGGCGTTGTAATACAATCATTCGGAAAATTTATAATAGGCGGAAATTATGCTGTAGGTATAGTTATATTTATAATTTTTATAGTAATTAACTTTTTAGTAGTTACTAAAGGCGCCGGCAGGGTAGCCGAGGTTGCCGCAAGATTTACATTAGACGCGATGCCCGGAAAGCAGATGTCGGTTGATGCAGAATTAAATTCCGGTCTTATAAACGACCAGGAAGCAAGAAAAAAAAGGTCTGACATTATTAAAGAAGCGGACTTTTACGGTTCTATGGACGGCGCCAGCAAATTTGTCAGAGGCGACGTAGTAGCGGCTATAGTTATTATAGTCGTTAATATTATAGGCGGACTTTTAATAGGTATTTTTCAGCATCATATGTCCTTGGCTCAGGCCGCTTCCGATTACACTCTCCTGAGTATAGGAGAAGGGCTTGTGGCTCAGATACCGGCTCTTATCGTTTCAACCGCAAGCGGCGTTATTATAACAAGAGCAAGCAGAGAAACCAATCTGTCAAAAGAATTTTCAAAACAGTTTGCCACTTACCCACGTGCTTTATATACCGGTGCGGGTATTTTATTTTTTTTCGGTATTATACCGGGGCTGCCTCACTGGCCGTTTATTTTATTGGCTCTTATTCTTGCAATTTCAGCTTTTTTAATTTCAAGGGATACCTTACGAAAAAAAACAGAGATTGAACAGAAGAGTGTCGAAGAAAAAAAGATTGTGCCGGAATCGCAGATTCTTGAAAGCGTTATGCAGGTTGATATAATTGAACTGGAGGTCGGATACGGTCTGATATCCTATGTTGATTCTTCAAGAAGCGGAGAACTCCTTGAAAGAATAAAAGGTCTCAGAAAACAGATTGCGGCAGACCTCGGAATGATTGTGCCGCCTATCCATATTAAAGATAATTTGGCTTTAAAACCTAATGAGTATGTTATTCTTATAAAAGGCGTAGAGGTATCCAGATTTGAAATAATGCCGGGCAAGTATTTGGCAATGAATCCGGGCAATGCAACGGCCAATATTGCCGGCACGGTAACTAAAGAGCCTGCGTTTAATCTTCCGGCATTATGGATTGACGAAAGCGAAAAACAGAAAGCGCAGCTTGCAGGATGGACTGTCGTTGAAATTCCTGCCGTAATAGCAACCCATATCGTTGAAATTATTAAACAGAATGCCGCAGAACTGCTGACAAGACAGGATACTCAAAAACTTCTTAATATTCTGTCTGCGAAATATCCTAAAATAGTTGATGATTTAATCCCGAATGTTTTATCCTTAAGCACGGTGCAGAAAATTTTAGAAAATCTGCTTAATGAAGGCATCCCTATAAAAGATATGCTTACTATAATTGAGACGCTGCTTGACTACGGAACAACCATAAAAGATCCGCTCATGCTGACGGAATACGTAAGAAGCGCTCTAAAAAGGACAATTACGAAAACAATTTTAGATGCCGACGGTTCGATAAAGGTTATAACCCTCGGCAAAAATTTCGAATCTGCTATGCTTAATGAATATAAAAAGGCTAAAGAACTCGGCGTTTATTCCGCAATTGAACAGCCTGTATATCAAAAAATTATAGGAGCCGTTAAAGAGCAGGTTAAAAAAGCGTTAGACGGGGGACACACGCCTGTCATTCTGACATCTCCGGCTATACGGCTGTTTGTGAAAAATATTCTGAAGGATATTATTCCGGGTATAGTCGTTGTTTCATCGGCGGAAATTGCTCCTAACATAAAATTGCAGTCTATAGGCAATATGGAGATAGATTATGCAAATTAAAAGATATGAGGTTCTGGATATAAAAGAAGCTATTAAACTTATAAAAAGGGACCTGGGGGAAGACGCCGTTATTATCTCTACAAGGCAGGTAAATAAATCTGAAGAGTTCGGTTTTTTCGGCAAACCGTTTTTAGAAGTTGTGGCGGCGGTCGATTATAATGAAGAAATTTCCGTAAACGGCAGGGATAGAGAAGAAGACAATAAAAAAATAAATTATGATTTAATAACTCCGCTTTATGACGATATTAAATTTTTAAAGGATAATTTTGAGAGTATCGTAGAAGATAAGGTTATTTTTGTTCTAAATTCAAAATTTGAAGAAGTAAAATCTATGCTTGACGAACTCAGATTTTCTATAGACTTTTTAAAAAAAGAAAAATCAGGTTCTAAAATTATAGATGAAGAGCTGTTTTCATATTTAGACAGATTAGGTTTTGACAGAAGAATATCGGTTAAATTAAATGATATTTTTTTCAAGGGACTCGTGCTTAAAAACTTTACGCCGAACGAGAAAATAGAATATTTTTTAAAATTTTTTAAAAAATTGATTGAGCGCAGATTAGAAAAGAAAACTGCGCTTCAGTCCACCGTGGACGGCAAAATTTTAGTATCGCTAATCGGAAATAACGGTGTAGGAAAGACATCGTCCGCCGCGAAATTATGCGCAAAATATATATTTGAAAAAAATAAACACGTTTCCCTCTGCTCATTAGATATTTTAAAAATAAACGGAAACGAAGCGCTAAAAAACTATGCTAAAAAACTGAAAATAGAATTTGCATCTATAAAAAATACGGATGAATTTAAAACTTTCGTGTCAAATTCAGATTCAGATGTCATAATTGTAGATTCATTCGGCGTAAACCATAATAATCTTTATCAGCTTAACAATTTAGCTAAATTTTTTGATATTTATAAAGGAAAAATGAAAAATTCGCTTCTTCTGTCTGCCCAGACTAAATCTCATGATGCGATGAGAATTTATGAATCTTTTAATAATAAGATAGGGCTTAGCTCTTTAATTATAACAAAAGTTGACGAATCGTACAGCATAGGCAATCTTGCGGGTATTTTTCTTCAGTCCGAACTGACCATAGATTATTTGACAAACGGAGAAAATGTTCCTGAAAATATTGAGGAGGCAAAATTAGATAATCTATACGGATTATTTTTTCCGAAGCCGGAAATATGATAACAAAATATATTTAATTAATGCCATTAACTATGATAATGCTAAATTAGCTTTAACAAGCCCGAAATATGATAACGAAATATTATATTTAATTAATACACTTGATATAACTAATACATTTAACACATTTAATAAACTTAATAAACTTAATAAACTTAATAAAATTTAATTAAACTTCGATTAAAATCAATAAAAATATTATGAGAAAAAGAAAACAGCCAAATCAAACTAAAATTATATCAATAACAAGCGGAAAAGGCGGTGTCGGCAAAACTAATATCGTATGCAATCTTGCCTATTGTTTTGCTTCTATGGGTAAAAAAGTAATGATAATGGATGCCGATTTAAGCCTCGGAAACGTCTCCGTTGTTTTAGGACTGGCTCCAAAGTATAATATATCCAACGTACTGTACGGAGATAAGCAGCTGAAGGATATTATCATTTCAGATAAAAACGGCATTTTAGTTCTGCCGGCTTCTTCCGGTATACCGGAGTTGTCAAATCTTACGGAAACACAAAAAATGACTTTAATGTCCAGATTCGGCGATTTTCTCTCCGACATAGACATTCTGCTCATAGATACGGGAGCGGGTATATCGTCGAATGTAATTTATTTTAACCTTGCAGCAGGCGAGATAATGGTTATAGTAACCCCTGAACCGACATCTATAACCGATGCATATGCGCTTATAAAAGTAATGAGCACAAAGCACGGACAGAAAAATTTCTCTATTATTTTAAATATGGCAAAAAACGAAAAGGAAGCAAAAGGCATATATAAGCATCTTGGTATCGTTGCCGATAAATTTCTCAAAGTTTCCCTGAGTTATGGAGGATTTATATTGTATGACGAGAATGTTTCCAAATCCGTTATTATGCAAAAAACGGCAATGGAGCTTTATCCTGAATCAAAATCTGCAGCGTGTTTTAAAAAATTGGCTTATGATATAATATCGCAGGATGAGAACGAATATTCAAGCGGAAATTTACAATTCTTTTTCAATAATCTTTTTAGAAAGAATTAGATATGTAAAATATAAAAAGGAAATATATAAAGGTGTCTGACACCTTTTCCAGGACTTCTTTTCCGAAACTGTACAGTTTAATTTGCTGAATATCAAATAATTATGAATCAATTAGACGCAAAGTCAAAAAAGCTAATAGAAGATAATTTTAAATTAATTAATAGCGTTGTCAATTTTATGACGCTTAAATACCACGGGATTGTTGACAGAGATGACCTTGTCGAATTCGGCATTGCAGGGCTTATTGACGCAGCCGTGAAATACGACCCGTCTAAAAATGATAATTTTAAAAAATATGCCATAACAAGGATTAAAGGTTCAATCCTTGATGAAATAAGAAAATTGGACTACCTGACAAGGAACGCGCGGGAAGCGTCAAATAAACTTGAAAAAACCTATATGCATCTGGAACAAAAATTAGGCAGAATGCCGGATGACGCCGAAACGGCAGAAGAATTAGGCATAAGTTCGGATGAATTGAATGACATGCTTTATAAAATAAGAGGAGCGTCTTTTATTTCAGATATGGATTTTGCAGGAATGCCAAAAACGTCCGTTGAAACTTTGGAAACGGTAGAAAGCGCAGAACCTTCGGCGGTAGATGGTTTAATCGACAGCGAAAAAGGTGAAATATTAAAGAAATGCATTGACACGCTAGATGATATTGAAAAGAATGTATTAATGATGTATTATTATGAAGAGCTTACTTTAAAAAATATCGGCAAGATTCTAAATTTAACGGAATCGAGAATCTGTCAGATTCATTCAAAGGCAATATTAAAATTAAAAGCGCGATTAAATTCATATGCAAACCAATAATTATAACATCGAAGAAGAATTTAATAAAATATCCTCTGGAAATAAGCTTAGGCTGATTTCAGAAATTAACGGCATACTTCAGAGCGATAACGAGGAAGAATTAAACCGATTGATCGGATTATTAGACACCGGCAATAATGCCGCCGCAGAGATGCTGTCGAATGCCCTGTCCGAAAGTTCTAATCATTTACTGAATAACATTTTATTTAAAATTGTTACGGGAAATTATAACGTAAAAATGCGTTCCGCTGCCTTTGATATTCTTAAAAATAAAGCAAAGAGAAACGGGAATTTTTTAATAAATTATTGCGCCGATACAGATCTGCAGTATAGGAGATTTGTGTCGGAATTGTTAAGATTCGGCAGTTTTACCCCGCATGGCGCCCCTTCCGCCTGTTTGAGAAAATTTTGCGCAGACGAAGATGAAATTGTCAGGGCAAATGCCGCCGAATCTATCGGTTTTTTAAAACTGAAACTCGTTCAAACGCTAAAAAAAATGTTATTAAACGATTCATTTTTAGTTAAAGCATCGGCGATATTTTCCCTTGGTGAATTAAAAATAGAATCTACTATAGCCGACCTTAAATATGAATTCTGGAAAAACAGAGATGATGTCGTAAGAAAATTAATAATCGATGCTATAGCTAAAATAGACGGCAGGGCAGGGCTCAATTTTTTGACTGATATTGCGGGTTTGGATAATAAATGCAAAAGAATTGATAAAATTTATCTGATTAAAAATATTTACAGGATATACATTGAAAATTATAAAAATACGAAATATAAAAATGCCGTAATAAAAAAAATACAGAATATTAATATAAAAATAAATATTTTAAAATTAGAATTTTATGAGGATAAATTAATAAGAGAGGCAATTTTATTCTATTTTTCTTTATCAAATGTAAAGAAATCTATTAAAATTTTTAATTTTCTTATGATTTATCTGAATAAAAATTTAATAACTCCCGATAATGCTGAATATAAATATATAAAGGATTCTCTTGTAAAAGTCGCTTATCCATTTTATATAAAAAAATATTTAGAATATATGAGCGCATCATTTGAAACAAAAATGGCATACTCGGGAAGTTTCTTTAATTCTTATTCTATTTTAATTGAAATATTGTCTGAAAATAGGTATTTTAATGAAATTGCCGTACTTTTAAATTATTTTAAAGACAGAAAAGTTTTTGTTGAATTAAATATTGCTCTGCTTGCCGCATCAGCGTCTATAATTAATTACGGCGCCCCAAAACTTTCAAAATCTGTATTAAAAAATGCTTTATTTTTACTGAACGACAGCAATGGAGATATAAGAAAAGCAGCAGCCGATTTAATAGGAAAGTCAAAAAAAATTAATTTTGCCAAATATATTTATAACAAAACAATAAGCGAAAATTATCCCGATGTCTTAGATAATTATATCAAAAATATTATTATTTTAACAAATAATAACAAAATTTATTTTAAGTTTTTTATAAACAGTCTTCATTCAAATGATACCAGGATTAAAGAAATATCGCTGCGCATCATTAAAGAATTTAAAATATCGCTTAATAAACATCTAAATAAAAAAGATATTATAGATGTGTATAACATATTTAAAATACTGGCAGATTCCAAATCAGAATCGGAAAATGTTAAAGCGCTGCTTGCATCCGTTATAAGCAATTTTTCAAATATAAATCGCGCGGAATATAAATATTTGAAGGAAGAGTTTTTAGAAATTTTATTTGAACTGCTCAAAGAAAGCGATAACGAAGAAGTATTATATAATTCTTTAGAATCGCTCATAAAATTAGGATTTAAGGATTCAGCCGTATTTTTTGAAACTATATTAACTAAAAACCGCTCAGTCATGTTCAGATTTAAAGTTATTGAGCTTATCGGCAAATTACGTGATTCTGATAATCATGATTCTGACAATACAAACGCTGACAATCTAGATAACCATAATACAACTATCTATAATAAAAATACTTATAATAAAGACGCTGATAATGCCGGCGGGATTCATAATAATTTTAATAAATTACTTGAAATTTTGCGGAGTTCTGATGAGATATTGATAAAAATAAGCATTCTAAGGTCTTTATATTCCATTGATGAAACAAGGGCAAGAGCGGTTATAAAAAACTATTTGAGCGACACCAACGAAGATTTAAGAAATATAGCGGAAGAGCTGCTTAAAATTAAAAAGTAAATTATTTAAATGACGTTATAACTGATGCAGAATACTTCAAATATAAATTTAAACGATGAAACATTTTGTAAAATCAGAGACCTTATATATCAGCTCACCGGAATATTTTACAGTGAGCAGAAAAAATACCTGATAGAGACAAGACTGTCTAAAAGATTATCAGACCTCAATTTGGCAAATTATGAGGATTATTTTTATCTTCTTAAATATTCCGCTAAACAATCCGATGAAATAAAGGAATTGTTTAATAGTATTACGACAAATGAAACAAGTTTTTTCAGGGACGTTCCTCAGTTAAAAGTCTTTGAAGACGATGTTTTAAAAGAAATACTTAAACAAATTAAAGAATCGCCTGTAAATTATTCAAAAAAAATAAGAATATGGAGCGCCGGATGTTCAACAGGAGAAGAACCTTTTACTCTTGCAATTATAATTATGGAGCATTTAAATGAAATTCCTGCAGGATTCAGTTTTGAAATTATAGGTTCCGATATCAGCGAAAATGCGTTATCTTCCGCAAGAAAAGGAATATACGGCAGCTACACGCTGAGAAATACCGAACCGAGACTGATAGAAAAATATTTTGACAAAGTAGACAATGAACAATTTCAGGTTAGAAATAATATTAAAAATATGGTAAGTTTTTATAATATTAATCTGATAAATTTTGATTCTATTAAAAAGATAGGGAATTTTGATATAATATTCTGCAGAAATGTAATAATATATTTTAATAATGATTCAAAAAAAGTTGTTATATCAAACTTGTACGATTCTTTAAAAAAGAACGGCTATTTATTTTTAGGGCACTCTGAATCTTTGCATTTTATTTCAAGTTCATTTAAATTGGTAGGTTTCGGAAAAACGCCTCTTTACGTAAAAGAATAATTTATTTAATGCTCAATTTAATTATTATGCATAAATATTCGGTTAATTAAAAATATGGAAAATAAGAGCGGCAGAAATGTTGATAAAAGCGCAAATACTAAGACTATTCTGATAGTTGAAGATTCAATCGTTGTCGTTAAGCTGCTGTCTCTGTCTTTTGTCGGAAAAGGTTTTAAGGTGCTGACGGCAGGAGACGGATTTGAAGCTTTAGAAATAGCTATTCAAAATGATATAGACCTTATTATTACCGACCTCAATATGCCTCAGATGGACGGCATTACGCTTTTAAAAAATTTAAAAGAAAATGAAGATACTAAAAATATTCCGGTAATACTTATGTCTTCAATGAAACCCGGAGAAGACGAGATTAAAAACTGTTTTGCGTTTCTGCAAAAACCGTTTAAGGAATCGGAATTATTAAAAATTTCTAAAAAAGCATTAAATATTGATTGATTATATTAATATTTTGTTATAATATTTTAAAATATATATTTATTTATTATCTTTTTTTTGATATATATTTTAATTTTTAAATTATGCCGATTTATGGTTTACCATGCAGTATAATAAATCGCGCTGTAATTTTTAAAATATTATATTATTACAAAATGTTTTATTGTTTAAAATTGTAAAAAATTTTAAGGAGCTAAAACTTATGGCATTAGATTTATCAATGAAGATTCTTGTTGTTGATGATTTTTCTACGATGAGAAGGATAATAAAAAATATATTAAAACAGATAGGATTCAGCGACATAGACGAAGCTGAAAACGGACAAGTGGCGCTTTCAAAATTAAACGACAACAGCTATGATTTAGTCGTGTCCGATTGGAATATGCCTGAAATGACCGGCATAGAGCTCCTGAAAGCCGTCAGAGCTACCGATGGCATAAAAGATATTCCGTTTTTAATGGTCACAGCCGAAGCAAAAAAGGAAAATGTCGTAGAGGCTGTTAAAGCAGGCGTTAATAATTATATTGTCAAGCCGTTTACAGCCGAAGTGCTTCAGGAAAAAATAGAAAAAATATTTCCGGATTAAAATTTAATATTTTTAAACAAGAAACCGCCGTGAGCGAGGTAAGGCGATTCACTCGGTTTATGATTGCATAAAATGATAATAGTATATAGTTATAATTTATAAAATTAATGCAATAATTTTTTGAGGTTATTTATGATTGACGATTCAATGAAAGAAATTATTAACGATTTCGTTCAAGAAGCGTTAGAATTACTTGATTCTTTAAGCGAAAATTTTATTGAACTGGAAAAAAATCCAGATGATAAAGAGCTTTTAAATACTATTTTCAGAGCTGCTCACACAATTAAAGGCTCAGCCGGATTCTTAGGCTTTCAGAATCTCGTTGAACTCGCGCACAGCGCCGAAAATATTTTAAACAGATTAAGACAGGGCGAAATTAAACTGACGTCGGATATGATGGATTATCTGCTTAAAACTATGGATATTTTGACGGCTATGATCAGAAACATTAATGACTCCGGCGAAGAAGGGAATTTTGACAATGAAGAGATTATTCATAAACTCAATCAGCTTGCGGCGGACGAACGAACTGAAGAAACGGCGGCTGAACAGAGGACTGAAGAGATAAAACCCCCAGAAGGTAATTTTGGAACGGCGAATAATAATATAAGTCCGCAGGAAGCTGAATCTTCCGAAAATAATAAGAATATAGATAACAACATTGCCAATACTGAAGCTAATGTTAATGTTAATGATAATAATAGCAAGATTAGTGATAATGATAATAGCAAGAATAACAATAAAAAAAATATAGAAGAATCATCTATTCCTGCAGGCGGCAGCAATACCGGCAGCGAAAAACATCATCCAAAACGGAAAGTCAGAAATTTAGGGGATATTTTATTAGAAGATAATCTGATGTCTCCGGATGAATTATCTCAAATATTAAAAGAAAAAGAAGAAGAAGAAAAAAAAGAACAAGAACAAGAAAAAGACGAAGAGCAGGAACATGATGGCGTAAAATCAAATAATGCCGATGTTTCTGCCGATATAACCGATAAAAATATAAATATTAAAGAAACAGACAAATCAGACGCGGTAAACAAGAAGGACGAAATTGACGGGGCAGACCGCTTAAACATTATTAATAATTCCAATGATGCAAATAAAATTATTAATAATAATAAGACGGAAAATTTAAATAAAACGGTAAAGATTGCCGAAGCAGAGAAGCAAACTTTAAAGAAAGAACCGCCGCAGACACCTGTTTCATCTGAAATTAAAAAACCGGTATTGGCGTCAGTTCAACCGCAGCCCCAGATGCAGCAGATACATCCAGCCGTTACGGCGCCTGTTGAAACTACGATAAGGGTTGATGTCGAAAGGTTGGATAATGTAATGAACTTGGTCGGCGAATTAGTCCTATCCAGAAATAGAATATTTAATATTGCTTCTAAATTGGAACTTAAATATCCTGAGGATGAATTTACCGATACTCTTATAGAGGTTGTTTCAAATTTAAATCTCATAACTACGGACCTGCAGCTCGCCGTTATGAAAACAAGAATGCAGCCGGTTAAAAAAGTATTCAGTAAATTTCCTAGAATGGTAAGAGATTTATCTAAAGAACTTGGCAAAGAGATAGAATTAAACATTGCAGGAGAAGAGACGGAATTAGACAAATCTGTGATTGAAGAAATTGGAGACCCGCTTGTGCATCTTATAAGAAACAGCATAGACCATGGCATAGAGATGCCTGAAGATAGAATAAAAGCAGGGAAATCTAAAGCCGGAACTATCAATCTGTCTGCCGAACATGAAGGAAATTATATTATTATAGAAGTATCGGACGACGGCAAGGGAATGGACCCGGATATTTTAAGAAAAAAAGCAGTCGAAAAGGGACTGATTGACGATAAAACAGCCGCGTCTATTTCAGATAAAGATGCGTTGAGTCTTATTTTTGCCCCCGGTTTCAGCACGAAAGACAAAGTAACTGAAATCTCAGGCAGAGGAGTCGGCATGGATGTCGTCAAAACTAATATTCAAAAACTAAACGGCATAATAGACATAGAATCAGAAAAAGGCAAGGGCTCCGATATAATTCTGAAACTTCCTTTAACCGTTGCGATAATTCAAACGCTGATAATCGGAGTAGAAGATGAAGTATTTGCGATTCCTTTAAATTCTGTTGTAGAAACGTTAAGAATACCCGAGTCTTCAATACAAACTATCGACAATCATGAAGTGATTAATTTAAGAAAATCTGTTTTATCTTTATTGCGTTTAAGCGAAGAATTCAGTGTCGGAGCTTCTCAGAATAAACCTTTGCAATCAGCAGGGAATTCTCCGGCAGCGGATAAAAAAGCTCTGTCAGGCAAAGAAGTTTATGTGGTTGTCGTAGCCCTTGCAGAAAAAAGAATAGGTATAGTGGTTGATACGCTTTACGGACAGGAAGAGGTTGTTATAAAATCATTAGGCGACTATCAATTCGGATATAAAGGTATATCGGGAGCGACTATTACCGGTGACGGAAAAGTCGTTCTTATTATGGACATTGCTTCAATGATAGATGTTTTACAAAAAAGATAATTTAAGTATTTAATATTTAGTTTATTACGCATGGAGGATTTAAATGCCTGAAAAAATTATTAGGGTTCTTATCGTTGACGATTCCGCATTTATGCGAAGGGCGATATCTTCTTTGCTTGAAGATGAAAATGATATAAAAGTAATCGGTCAGGCGAAAGACGGAGAAGATGCCGTTAAGCAGGTGGAAGATCTAAAGCCGGATGTTGTGACTATGGATATTGAAATGCCTAAAATGGACGGTTTGACGGCTCTTAAAATAATAATGAAAAAAAATCCGCTGCCGGTTATCATGCTTAGTTCACTTACCGAAGAAGGGGCTAAAGCAACTCTTGACGCATTAGATTACGGAGCGGTCGATTATATACCTAAAAATCTTTCAAATGTTTCATTAAATATTTTAAAGGTCAAGGATGATTTGATTTCAAAAATCAGAGCTGTTACGGCTAATAAGGTTATCTATAAGGTAAAGCCGTCATTTGAAAATCACGATAATATTTTATTTAAATCGGATAATAATAAAACAAAGTACGGCGAAGATATTACAGCCAAAACACTATATAACGGCAGCAATAATAATGGCAATAGCAATAGTAATAGTAATAGTAATATTAAACCGAATATCGGATTGTATGCCAAAAAAGAAATAGTAGCCATCGGTTCTTCCACAGGCGGACCTAAGGCTTTACAGGAGGTTATACCGCTGCTTCCAGCGGATTTTCCGTTTCCGCTGCTGCTGGTTCAGCATATGCCTAAGGCGTTTACCGGTCCGTTTGCTCAGAGACTCTCCGGTATTTCTCATATAAAAGTAGTAGAAGCCGAGGGAGGCGAAATTATTAAGCCGGGTGTGGCATATCTTGCGCCGGGCGATAAGCATATGAGTATCAGAAGAGACGGGAAAGACGGTGTCAGGATATTTATTTCCGAAGAACCTAAAGACCTTATCAATAGACCTTCCGTTACCGTAATGATGAAATCTGTCGCTGAGGAATATCACGAAAAATCTATTGCGGTAATGCTTACCGGTATGGGGTCCGACGGATTAGACGGGATGTCGGCTATAAAAAAATACGGAGGAAGCACAATCGCTCAGGATGAAGCGACGTGCGTAGTTTACGGTATGCCTAAAGCGGTAGTGGATGCCGGTGTTGTAGATAAAGTCCTTCCGATATATAAAATAGCCGAAGAGATTATAAGAGAAAGTAAATAGAAAAATGTAGCGCATAAAAAAATAAAAAACAGTAAGTGTTAAAAAATAGGCGTGTGTCCATAATTAAAAAAATGGCAGCTGTCCCCATTAAACATTAAAAAAATAGGAGGTAGGTTTTTATGGAGCAAGAAACGGTTAAGATGCCCGACAGTAAGAAAGCCGATGAAAATACGGGCGTGGATGCGATAATGCAATTGGTCACATTTACTTTGGGCAGTGAGGAATTTGCGCTTGATATATTAAAGGTTCAGGAAATTAACAGGATGGTGGAAATTACCAAAGTTCCTAAAGCGCCAAATTTTGTTGAAGGAGTTATAAATCTTAGAGGTAAAGTTATTCCGATAGTAGATATAAGGAAAAAATTTCACTTAAATTTAAAAGAATCAACAAAAGACACAAGGATTATCGTCGTAAATATATTGGGTAAAACAATAGGTCTGATAGTTGACAGCGTGTCCGAGGTTTTGCGTATAAATTCAAATACTATCCAGCCGCCTCCTCCGCTTGTTGCGAGTCTGGATTCCGATTATATAAAAGGCGTAGGCAAACTTGACGACAGATTAATTATACTTCTTGATATAGATAAAATTTTTACCGCCGGTGAACACAATTTAATCGAGTCGGCTGTTAAATAAATTGCTTTGCTGTAGAGCGGCGCATAGATATTAAATAAAATATTAATTTATTATGCGACAGACCGGCGACTGGTGATTAAAGATGTTAAATTCTTAAAAAAGCGGATTATTGGTGATGTAAGATGTTAAATGCATTGAATAGATAATTTCATATATATTATAATGATATGATTTGTCAAAAAAGACCGTTTATTTACGCAGTTGCAAATCAGAAAGGAGGGGTAGGTAAAACTACCACGGCTTTAACTCTTGCCAGTTCCTTATCTGTTTTAGGACAAAATGTTTTACTCATAGACCTTGACCCTCAGGCAAGTTTGACGGCACACCTGGCAATTGAACCGGAAATGGTTGAAAATTCTATAGGCAGTTTGCTGGTTTCAGACTCTTCCGATATTGAACGGTTTATTATAAAAAAATATAAGATTAAGGATGGCGGATGTATTGATATTATACCTTCTAATATTAATCTTGCAAAAATAGAATCTAATCTTTCCGCTTCTAACGGCGGAGGACTGCAGTTAAAAGAAAAATTAAAGTATTTGCCGGATTATTACGATTATGTTATAATAGATTCGTCACCGGCGCTAAGCGTACTTTTAATAAGCGCTATAGCAGCGTGCGACGGCATAATAATACCGGTTGAAGCTGACTATCTGTCTGTAAGAGGGGTTGAGCTGCTTATAAAAACTATACAAAAGGTGGAGCAGGCGCTTAATGTCAAGTGCTATTATAAACTTTTAATAACTATGTTTGACAAAAGAACAAATTCGTCAGCCAAGTCATTAAATTACTTTAAAAGCAATTATAAAGAAAATAGTTTCGACAGCTACATAAATGTTGATACAAAATTTAAAGACGCGAGTTTTGTCAAAAAGCCTTTAACTTACTATGAAGCAAAATCGCGCGGTTCTATGGATTATCTGCATATAGCACGTGAAATTTTAAGTGTCTCTGCAGAAACTGCGCAAGAGGAGGAATAAATAAGATGCAGAATAGTTTTTTAACTGAGAATTTTACAAAAGAGCCAGATATTATAAGCCCATGGATTGATAAGTTGCTGACTCCCGTTAGCAATATCGGCAAGAGCGGTATAATTAAAAAAATCGGTGCGAAGGAAAATGGTGAAGTTTCTGCAATAAAACCCAATTCTAACGTCATATCGCTAAATAATTCAAAATTAAGTCAGGCCCTGTCATACGAAAACATCGAGAACGATGATGAGGGCGAATATTCGGACGAAGGTGCGGAAGCTGAGGAAGGCGGCGCGCGCATTTACACTTATCCGGTTAAAAAAATATTAACACCCTGCAGTGATATTTATACCGATGCCGATATCGGCAGCGGTATAAACAAAAATACGTTCAGGAAACTTTCTGTCGATAATGAACTTGAAAAAGAAATTACATATCTAAGTTTTAATGTTAATAATTCTTATCTTTCTTTTTCCGTTGATAATATTATTGAAATTATCAGATATACAGAACCTTTTAAATTATATACAAAAAAAATAGAACTCTTAGGTCTAATTAATTATAGGGGCAGCGCTATTCCGATATACGATTTTTTTGCGGTTAATTCTTATTATTCCAGCAGCAGCTATGTATATGGATGCAATGACGGCAGTGAGGCTTTATTCGGTAAAGGTAAAAATGGCAGATTTAAATATATAGCTATATGTTCATTTAATAAAGAAAATTTCGGTCTATGCATTGACAATGCAGGTACGATAAAAAAGATAAAAAACAAGGAACTTATGACGCCTAATATTATTAAATATAAAAATTCAAAAAATCTGACCTATAAACTGTTTGAAAATGAGGACGGTAAATTTTCCTCAATAATTGAAATGCAGAACTTGTATAATTATTTAAAATCTTAAATAGGAATTAAACCTGCATTTTAATAATACGGCTATTTAACATTTTCGAAAAAGGTGTCTGACCGAAAAAGGTGTCTGACACCTTTTTCGTGTAGCAATTAACAAAGAAAATATTTGCAAGAATTAGGAAAAAAAAGGTGTCTGACACCTTTTTCGTTCTTTTATATAGTATAATAATAAGTATTTATTATATTATATGTAATGATATGTTATATATAATAATATATTATATAAATTATGGAAGGCATAGTAGAAATTCAGCAGATTATAACCAATGCCTCTTTAGTAGAAAAAGTTGCCGCTACTCCTCAGACTTTTGCAATAAACGCCAATACTATTTCAAATGAAAATAATAATAGCGCCGGAATTAAAAAAACCGAATCAGTAAACGAAGCCGACGAGGTTTTAGAACCTATCGACGACAGCGATAAAAAAAACAGCGAAGACAGCGAAGAAGATACAGAAAAAGATAATGGAGAAGGACGGGCTTATGACGATGAAGCATCCGAATTAGAAGGTGAAGCCTATGATAGCGAAGGCGCAATGACTAATACCGATAAGAATCAAGAAAACTTAAATAAAAAAGATGATAATAAGCGGCAGCATATTAATATTATGGCATAATATAAAAACTAAAATTTGCAGTCAGTATATTCCATAAAGCAAAGCTACTCACATAAACTAATAATTGGTAATATAAAAACTAATAGCTGCAGTATATTCATCATATCAGCGCATAAAAATATAGCATCCTTACTTAAATGAATTTACCCGAAAATAATAATGCTATCGGAAGAATAAATTCTGATGCGAATATTAATATTTCAAAAATATTAATTAATAAAAGTTTAACTAATCTATTAGATTCAATAAAGCCAAATGATATTTTAGATGTTAAATTAATAGACGCAGAGATATCCGATGCATCATTCACAGGCATTTTATCCTTTAACGGAAAATTATTCAAAGCTGAAATACCTGAGTCCGTCTATGACGAGTTTAAAATGTCCGCAGCTGCAGGCGAGGGTTCCAGTACTAACGAAAATTTTAATCTGCGGTTAAGCGCCGAGTCCGTCAACGGAAGCGACGTGATTTTCAAAATAATTAACGAATCACTAGATGAAAATAATTTAAAACTTTTTAGCGCAACTGCAGAAAATATATCAAATTCCATAAAAGAAAATCTTACATCGTTAATTGATAATAATTTAAATTTAAACTTAAATTTAAATATTAACAACTTAACAACAGATATTAAAAATAATACATTAATTTTAAATTTTGCTATGTCTAATCCCGCTGATTTTATTTCGGTATTAATAGCGCCGCGAAAAGAAGAAAAAGACATAGGAAAAGATTCAGCTAAGAAAAATAAATTAAATTCTTACGGTTATTTCTTTTTGGTCGAATTTCAAATCGAACCGTTAGGTCTTTTAAAATTGTCGTCTTACTATTTTAATCGCAATTTAGTTTTAAATTTTAAAACATTTTCAAAAACTGCTGAAATACTCATAAAACAAAATATAAATATGTTAAAAGAAGAACTTCTCAAGGACAATATTATATTAAAAGATATTGAATTTAATAAAAATATGTCTAAAAAAGAATTTGACAATGAATTTGGCGGTATAATCAATGAACAGGCGTAAAGAAGAACCTTTTGCCACAGCTTTAAAATATGATAAAGACAAAAATAAAGCTCCGGTAATTGTCGCAAAAGGAAAAGGTAAATTAGCCGAAAAAATTAAAGCGATAGCAAAAGAAAACAACATCCCTATAATAGAAAACAAAGGCTTAACCGAGGTTTTGGATAAGCTTGAAATTTACGAAGAAATACCTCCAGAACTTTATAAAGTTGTAGCTCATATTTTTGCATTTATCTATAAACTGAATAATAAATTATAGGCAAGTTAAAAATAAATTATAATCAGGATATACTGATTTAATGTTTATAGACCTCTGTCTTTTGCAACGAGTTCCCTCTGTCTTTTAAAGATATACTTAAACATTATGTCCTGCTGCGCAGGTTTTATATTTATTATTTGCACGCCTATTTTATATTTAGAATTCATAGGTATGGAAACTTTAATCTCCGCTCTTACAGTAATAGAAGGAAGTTTTGGGAATTCTAATTTCATGTTTTCTATCACTGTATATTTCTCAAAACTGAAATCAGATAAAAATGAAAAACCTTCTCCTGAAATGTCAAAAACATTAAAACTCAGCACTTTATTTATCCAAAAAAATGTTATCTTTATAGGTTCGGATATAGCAGGTTCTATTCTAAAAAATTTTCTCTTTTCTATTGAATAAATTTCTAACGGCGTGTATATATTAAAATTAAAATAATTATTTTCTTCCGCAAAATTGTAGAGTTTGGATAAAAAATAATGTTCCTTGTCATTAAAATGAAAACTGACTTTCAGATATGCTGAAGACAGCATCTTCAAATTCCCGTTCTTCGGCATCAGCGAATCGATAGTGATAATATCCTCGTCAACGTTTATAATTTCCGAAGAGTAATCATTGTTAGCCTGCGAGCCTGTTAAATCAGGGGAATACGGATAGATTATAAAATTCTTTTTTGTTTTGGCAAAATTCCTTAAAATTGTTAATATTTCTTTTTTTCTGGAAAAAATACTGACATTGGGATTTTCTTTAATTTTTTTAAGGTCAAACATATATATTATATTTCTATTTATTTATTTTTTTTGATAATTAGGAACGGACACTAATTTTATAAATTATTTATTTATTTATTTATTTGTTTGTCTATTTATTAAGTCTGTAATTAAGGGCATACTTACCTATGTATAAATTTTAAATATTATGAAAATAGAAAATAGTACACATATTATAAATTATCTTCATATATAATATCAATTTAAAAAATAAAATTACAGTTTAAATTTTGCGCAAACATTTAAGACTTATTTATTTTGCAGTAAATATAAATTTAATAAAAAAAGTTGCAGTTTAAAATTGTCCTTTAACCGCTATATATTTATAGATGTAAATATGGAAATTTTTTCTATTATATCTTCTTAAACATAACTTAAACAAAAATTAAACGGAAAATATAAGAAATAATTTCCTGAAATTAATGGCATAGTTATTGCATAATTATAATTGTGTAAAATTTTAGCTCTATTTAACTGGATGTTAAGAATTTAACAGATTTTAGCAAGGAGGCGTAAAATTGAACGGCGGACTGTATATTAATTTGAGCGGCATAATATCCGAAGGTAAAAAAATGGCTATTGTAACTAACAATCTTGCTAATATTAACACGGTAGGATATAAAAGCGAAGGTTCGGTATTTGGTGATTTTTTATCTCAAAAAGCTATAAGTGCTGAAAATGCCGGCGACAAAACACCTCTTGCGGATAACCAGTACCCGATAATGCTTTACAGTTATAACAATTTTTCACAGGGTTCGCTGAAACATACTGGCAACAGATTGGATTTGGCTATTCAGGGAGACGGTTTTTTTGCCGTTAAGACATCGAACGGGGTGAAATATACAAGGAACGGAGCTTTTTCGCTTAACGGCGAAAATCAGATTGTGACGCAGGAAGGATACCCTGTGCTCGGTGTCAATGGAAAACCGATAAGCCTTACGGAAAGGGGTTCTGATATTACAATTTCAAAAAACGGCATTATCAATATTTTAAATCCGCAGACAGATGAAAATGAATATGCAGGTCAAATAGGTATTGTTGATTTTAAAAATCCCGAATTATTATCCAGAAACGGCGGCAATCTATTTTCAGAGACTAAAAAATCCGGAAAACCTGTGCTTAACGACAATGCCGATATTACACAAGGGTATTTAGAAGAATCAAACGTAAATGAAATAAAAAATATGGTGGAACTTATAGATATAAGTCAGACAAAGTCCACTATGATGAATGTTTTAAAATCGTATTCGCAAGTTGACAGCACGGCAATAAACACTGTAGGAGCGCCTGTATAACTGCAAAATATAAGAGATATAAAAAAATAAATATGTCAAATATGTAAAAAATATAAATAAAGCAATATAAATTGCAATATAAATTAATGAAGAAATATTAATAAAGCAATATAAATTGCAATATAAATTAATGAAGAAATATTAATAAAGCAATATAAACTGCAATATAAATTAATGAAGTTAATGATGAAATATAAATAAAACAATATTAATAAATATATATAAATACAAATAAATATTACATATTACATAAAAATAAAATAAATATAAATAACAGAAGTAAGTAAATATTTATTCTGAAGAAACAAAAAGAGGAGGATTTAAATTGAGAGCGTTATGGACGGCTTCGACCGGCATGGAAGGACAGCAGATTGAAATAGATAATATAGCGAATAATCTTGCAAATACAAATACTACCGGATACAAAGAATCCAGAGTTAATTTTGAAGACCTTTTTTATCAGACGGTGCAATCGCCTGGGGCTTATTCATCAGAATATACCCAGGTTCCGACAGGAATTCAGATAGGTCTGGGTTCTAAAGTTTCTTCCATAGAAAAAGAATTTACCCAGGGAGATATGCAGCAGACTTCAAATCCTCTTGATTTAGCTATTGAAGGACAGGGGTTTTTTCAGATACAGATGGCAAACGGTGAAACCGCCTACACGAGAGACGGAACTTTACAGACTAATTCGCAGGGTCAATTAGTAAACGCCAACGGAGACGCATTAGTTCCTCCTATTACAATTCCGCCCGATGCTACGTCTATAAGTATATCTAATGATGGTACAGTTTCCGCTGCCGTATCTGGTCAAACTAATCCTGTTCAGATTGGAACTATCACATTGACTAATTTTATTAATCCTGCCGGTTTAAACAGTATAGGGAACAATTTGTATCTTCAGACATCTGCTTCAGGCGCGCCCCAGGTTGGAACGCCCGGTCAGAATGGTTTAGGAACTATACAGCAGGGATTTTTGGAAATGTCTAATGTCAATCTGGTCGGACAGATGGTATCTATGATTACGGCGCAAAATGCCTATACGATAGATTCAAAAGCTATTACCATTGCTAATCAGATGCTTCAGACTGCCGCATCTTTAGTGCCGTAATAGTAATTATTTATAATAACTGCAAATAATGACATTAAAATAAAATGAATAATTGCGGTTAGAAAGCATCTTGATGATAGTTCATTATGATAATTAAAAAATTAATTAGAATAATAAATAAAATGAATAATTGCGGTTTGGAAGATAAAATTGAAAATTTTAACAGTATCCCTTTTAAACCGGTCAAACCGATATTTAAATTAATGCCGAATATCGGTTTAATCATAATTTTTTTATCATACGCATTCGCATTTATTATTTGTTTTCTCTGTTCCGCAACTGCTTATGCATCAGGCAAAACAATTGCCGGCAATAATATTGATAACTTCAAGTATAGCAGGAACATTAAGCATATTAAGCATATTGAAATTAAAAGCGAGGGGCATAAGGGTTCTATATCAGCGACTTATCTTTCGTTTAACAGTTTAAAAAAGAATATAATCAGATCTTTTTTTATGAGCATTCCATCCGGATATAAAAATTATGTCAAATATATGCAAATTTCAAATTTCAGGCTGTCAATAAATAATTTAAATAAAATTAATAGCATAATTAAAAATAAACATAATTTTTATATAGTCAGGTATAATTTCTACGACCAGGGTTTTGCAGGTATGCATACTGCTGTTATTAAAATAATAAATAAAAAAAACGGCAAACTTATTGATATGTTTTATGCCGATTTCAATACGGCAATAACGGCTCCTGTCGTAGTTGCTTCCCGTCCTGTCGGAAAGTTTCAGATTTTAGGCAAAAACGATTTGATGATTAAAAAGATTAATATTTCAAATATCTATGCAGGATATAATTTTTCCGTGAATAAAACTGCAGGGAAAGAAGCCGCCGTTTTTATATCCGAAAATATGCCCATTACTAAAATAAATTCAGAAAGGAAAAGAATTATTAATTTTGGAAATATTGTATCCATAGTTTATAAAAAATACGGAATAAATATTAAGATGAGAGGGATAGCCTTACAGGCAGGAGCTTACGGTCAGATCATAAGAGTCAAAAACCTTGAATCAGGCAGTATAATTTCAGGGATAGTTAAAACAGATTCATCTGTTATTGTAAAATAATTAAGATACTATAATTAAGATAAGACAATTAAGATTTAATTGATAAAATAGTTAAAACATAGGAAAAATTAAGGTATAGCAGACTGCGTACAGTAAGCTATATACAATAAATAATGTATTTTATTCAGTTGATGTTGAAGCAAAGACTAAACCTGAAGTATATATATAAGCTAAAATCATGAGACAAGAGAGGGCGCAGGAAGATTATGATAAATAAAAATTTATTCAATAATTTATTCAATAAGTTATTTAGCGGTTTATTTAATATATCAAATAAAATGAAGCGGTTGAAACATAGAAATAAAATTATATTTGCGGTAATGATGATTACAGGATTATCTTTTACTTTAAGCGGATGCGCCGGCAATATAACGCCGCCTAAATCTATGATTCCTCCGACCTATGTTAAGCCTACGTCAAAAAATTCTATAATACACAAAAAAATAGCCGGTTCTCTGTGGACTGGGTCGGCATCTGGAGCAAATCTGTTTACCGATAACACCGCTTTTACGCTCAATGACATAGTAACAATAATTGTTAACGACCAGACTTCGGCTCAAGATTCTTCAGGCACTACGCTGTCAAAAAATTCATCCGGCAACGGCAGTTTTTCATTCGGCAGTTCTACGTCAAAACCTACCGGATATTCAGGCTCTAATGTAGAAAGTTTTGACGGGGGAGGAGGCGTGACGGATTCAGGTCAGATTTCTACCACTATAGAAGCTCAGGTTGTGAAAGTATATCCTAACGGAAACCTTGAACTTAAAGGAGAACGAACAGTGTCTCTGAATAGAGAAAAAAGATATATCTTAATTAAAGGAATTGCAAGACCTGTTGACATAACTCCGGCTAATACTATTATTTCAAGTCAGCTTGCCGATGAAAGAATATGGATTAACGGTCAAGGTCCGGTCAACTGGCAGGAAGGCACGGGGTGGCTGTACCGTCTCATGAATTTTTTGTGGCCTTTCTGATAATCTTCTATTATCAGTTTATAAAATAGGCGTCTGTTCATAATTAACATGTCCATAATTAACCAAATTGGAATAGCGGAGAAAAAAGTGAAGAAAATATTCGTCGGCAATAATATAGAAACGACAAAAATTAAAACGGTACGTAAATTTAGAAACGATTTATTGGCTGCTGCAGTGCTGATTGTTGGTTTTCTATTTACAGCAGGTGTTTTTTCCAACGGATTCACTTTAAATTTAAACAGCGGCGTTACCGTATGTGAAGGGGCGACTATAGGCGATATAACGTCTGTTTACGGAGCAATGAGCAATCCTTTGGTAGGATACGGCATAGTAGTCGGACTTGACGGGACAGGCGACCAGTGGGGGGTTAACGTAACCCAGCAGAGCATA
Source organism: Candidatus Acididesulfobacter guangdongensis (assembly GCA_004195045.1). NCBI lineage: Bacteria > Candidatus Acidulodesulfobacteriota > Candidatus Acidulidesulfobacterales > Candidatus Acidulidesulfobacteraceae > Candidatus Acidulidesulfobacter > Candidatus Acidulidesulfobacter guangdongensis. The sequence continues at coordinate 449,185 of SGBC01000003.1, read as the reverse complement.
GTGACAATGCTTTCAAAATTGGGCGTTAATACAGATGAATCTTCATTGTATGAAATTCGGGATTCCGCCGCCGTTATGGTGACAGCCGAACTTCCGCCTTTTGCAGTGCCTGGTCAAAAAATTAACGTGACGGTCGCTTCTATAGGAAATGCTACCAGTTTGCAGGGCGGCGTTCTTTTAATGACGCCTTTAAAAGGACCTAACGGAAAAGTCTATGCGTTGGGGCAGGGCAGTATTTCTGTCGGGGGCAATGTTTCTACCGACAATGTTATGCCGCTTCCCGGTTATATACCTGTTTCGGAAAATTTCCAAACTGCCGGCATTATAGATGACGGGGGCATTATAGAAAAAGGTATTTCTATCGGATTAAATTCATACAAAACGGTAAAATTAATATTAAAAAATCCCGGATTTATTAATGCGGAAAGGGTTGCATCTGCTATAAACGCAAAATTCGGCAAAGGCACGGCTTCAGATTTAAATTCTACGGCAGTTTCCGTCAACGTTAAGCCTGCCTATTTAGGAAAAGTAGCAAAATATATATCGTTAATAAACGCAATAAATGTTAAAACGCATACCCCCGCCATTATAGTTATAGACGAACGTTCCGGCACTGTTGTAATGGGCGGCAATATAAGAATCTCTTCAGTGGCTATTTCAAACAGAAATATAACAATTAAAATAAAACATAAAAGATTTCCCAAAGCTTTTTTGCTTAAAAGAGGCTTAACAGTCGCAAAACTTGTCAAAGCATTAAATGCCGTCGGCGCTTCAACTTCAAGTATAATATCAATTCTTGAAACTATAAAAGCGGCTGGCGCACTGTCGGCAAGGATAAAAGTTATCTGATATTATCTGATAATAGAAGTATAAAGTTATTTAACATAACTTCGCTGATTTTATGATTAAAGAATTATAATAAAAATGACGATTGCTATATAAGAAGTAAATTAAACAAATATGGCGAGGTAATGGTTATGGCAATCGAAATTAACAATATTTTACCGGTTGGCAATGCAGCCGATGTTTATAAAGCAAAGGACAAGAAGGTTCAGAATATTGACGGCGCTGCTCCTTCTTCTTCCGATACCGTCAATATATCAGGCAGCGGTTTATTTATAGAAAATTTGAAAAATCAGATTAATAATGCGGATTCGCTCAGCATTTCTAAGATAAGCGATATACGGAACAGCATTAACGGCGGGGCGTATGCCGATAGTTCTAAAATAGCGGGCGGTATATTAAATTTTATAAACACCGTTATATAATATATAAAAATATAAAAGGTTCTTATAATAATAGAGAAAAGTAAATGAATAATAATACTAATAATATAATAAGGAAAATAAAATTAAGCAAACTTTTGCAATTAGTCAATAATATTAAAACAGGCATTAGAGATTTTTACGCGGCGGTTCAATTAAATAATCCGCATAACAGCGATTTTACCGAATTTAACAGGAAAATAAATGAAATAAACGCTAACGTAAATCTCTTAAAAACTCTAACGTTTAATATTGTCAGCGATAACAACGGCAATAATGATAATAATATTATAACTAAGACGAATAGCAGAAACACTGAAGGGAAAGAAGAGAAAGAAAACAATACAGAAGAAACAGAGAGAGAGGTATTTGATGAAAAAGCAGAAGAGGAAAAAATAGGGGAAGAAGATGACATTTCTGAGTATCTGCTTAAAGACGAATTAAAAAATTCTATTTATGAAGTTATAAAAATAAATGACACTCTCAGCAATTTTCTAAATAAAAGCATAAATTATAATCAACAGACGATTTCTTTTATAGTCAATTTATTTAATAAAGATTATTCCTGTGATTATAATAAAAATGCCTCATATAATAAAAATATAAAAAGGTCGATATGTTTAGTTAAAGACATACAGGTATAGCGGAAAAACGTATATAATATTGCATGATGGCACTATTGTTGTTTAACCAAATTTCGCGCCATTGTATTGTATTAATGTATATGCTTTAAAAAATATGGTTTAACATAAATCAATAAATTAATATTTTTATAATATTTTAATACCTGTCTAATATCAATGATTTTATATTATGCATATTGTATATAAATGTAATAATTTTATAATATCAGTTGGTTGGCATTATATATCTAAATAATAACTTTAATTTATTTTTAATTTATTTAAATTATTTTATAGTAAAATGCTGTCAATAAATAACATAATGGAAATTGCGAATTCTGCGTTAAATGCCAATGAAACGGCAATGAACGTAGAAGGCGAAAATGTCGCTAATGTAAACACGCCTTTTTATAATAATGAAAATCCGGTGTTTTCAGCGGCTCCACCGGTTATAGGCGCGCCCTATAATTATGGAACCGGCGTTAATTTAACGGCAATACACAGACAGACGGATTCGTTCGTGCAGAACGAGGTTAACAGCGAGACGACCCAGAACAGCTATTATAACACATTGTACCAAGGATTGCAGCAGATACAGAATGTTTTTAACGATACTTCAGGTTCAGGATTTAATTCTTCCATTACGACATTTTTTAACGATTTACAGAATGTCGCAAATAATCCTTCAAGCACCGCTCAGAGAACAGTTTTGTTATCCGACGCAAAAACGCTGACGGGAGATATAAATAATGCATATACGACGATTGCCAATACCGTCGCATCGACCGGAACTTCCATTAAAGGAGTAATTCCTGAAATTAATTCTTATACGTCGCAGATTGCCTTTTTAAATCAGCAGATTACATATGCCCAGAATGCGGGCAGCAACGCCAACGAATTACGCGACCAGAGGACGGCGGCGGTAAATAGTCTGTCTAAACTTGTAAATATTTCATATTATGAGAATCAGAACGGAAAGCTGAATATATCGCTTGGCGGAAATGCTTTAGTATCAAGCGACACATCGTATAATTTATCGACGCAGGTTAACGGCAAAAATCCGAGCTCTTTAGAAATAATGTTAGATGGTCCGGATTCTACGGTGAATAACATTACTTCAAGCGTAACGGGCGGTACGCTGGGTGCTTACGTTTATCTGCAGCAGACGGCAGCGCCGTCTTACATAAATCAGCTTAATTCCGTTGCGGCGTCTATTACCGACAACGTAAATGCGGCGCAATTTAGCGGTTTCGGTCTTGACGGTTCTACCGGAAATTATTTTTTTAATCCTGATTTAACAACCGCTGCAACGACAAATTCTTCAACTGCAAAACCTGTAACCGATGCTACAATTTCAACTGGCATGGTTACTAATCCTCAGGATTTGACGGGGGATAGTTATACTATCACAGCCAGTAACTCTTCAGGAGCATTTTCAATAACAAACGATACTACCGGCAAAGCGTTAAGCAGTTCACAATATACGGTAACCCCTTCAACTAATAATTATGGGCAGAGTGTATATACAATAAATTTTGCAGGGGTTTCAGTTAATATTACGGGAACTTCCACAACAGGTACGGCTCCTGCAAAAGGAGACACTTTTACGGTAAATCAGTTAACTACGGCGCCTGCTTTTACTATGGCGGTTGATCCTAATTTATCTACTTCTCAGATTGCGGCTGCTTCTGCGGTTTCAACTGCTGTTAATCCAAGTAATACCGGCAACGCGACGATAAGCGCCGGTTCGGTTATTAATCCGACATCTTCAACGGCAGGAACGAAATTTTCAAAAAGCAATCAAGGCGGGCAATATACAATAACTTATGATGGAGTTGGAAGCTCTAGCTCAACAGCCGATTTTACAATTACGAACAATAGCACAAAAGATTCGCAAGAAATAACAGGCGTTCCAAGTACTGTAAATTCATCGGGGCAGCAAGTGTATTCTCTATTTTTCGGAAACCCGCCTTCTTCTTCAGGTAATGTAGCTAACGGCAATCAACCTGAGAACTTTCATGTCAATATTACCGGAACTCCCGTCAACGGCGACAGTTTTACCGCAAATATTTTAAGTCCTTCAAGTTCTACGTCCGTTACAGGCAACGGTTCTAATCTTAACAGTTCCTATTTGACCCCTATGACACTGTCTCAGATGAATGCGGCAGGCTTGCAGGGCAATAACGGCAATGCCCTTAATATGTCTAATATTCAGAATACCGACGTTCCCATAAACGGAACTACTCAGACTATATCGAATTATTATGCTTCTATCGTTTCAGACATTGGAACGGCGGCGCAGAGCAGCAACACAAATTATACAAATTCGACTTCCGTTCTTACAAATCTTAATAATCAGCTTTCTTCGGCAGTGGGGGTAAATTTAAACGACCAGATGACAAATCTGACTAATTATCAAAATTCATATGAAGCGGCGGCAGCTCTTTCAAAGTCCGCTCAGACTATAATGACGGCTCTTTTAAATATGGTGCCGTGATGATGCATGATGCCGTATCAATTTGGTTTATATTTAATTCATAATGTAATAAAAGCAATCAAAATATAAAAGTCGGTTTGGTGTATATTTAATTTATAGCGCAATAAAAGCAATTAAGTTATAAAAGGTGGATAGTCATGATTCAGATAACAAGCAATATGATATATAATAATATCAATAATCAGTTAGACAATGAGAGCGTTTCTATTTATAATCTTGAAGACCAGATTTCAACCGGACTGCAGATAAATCAGCCTCAGGATAATCCGGCAGGACAGGTGAATGTTCTGTCCTATCAGAATTCTTTATCGAACCTTACCCAATATACTTCTAACGTAAGTCAGGCAAGCGAGATAAGCGCTCTTGCGTCTTCTACCGCAAGCAATGCCATAAGCGTCGTAAATACGGCTAAAACTTTAGCGCTTCAAATGGCTAACGGAACTAACAGTACTGCAAATAACCAGGCTGCCGCCAATCAGGTAGGTCAGCTGATTAACGAAATACAGCAAATTGCCGGCACAAATTATAACGGCGAGAATATATTTACAGGAGAAGATACATCTATTCCTTCCGCATATACTTCTTCAACGGCGTATTATACACCGCCGTCATCTACAAGCGGTGCGCCGGTGCATATTCCTTACAAGGTCTACACTTATGCCGGAAATAACGTTCAACAGAAATATCAGATAACCCAAGACGAAACTTTAGCACCCAGCGTGACGGCTGATGAAATGTTCGGCAGCGATAATCCTCCAGCTTCGAATTCTTCCTCTACATCTACTATCCCCATCGCTTTACTGTCGGTTTTATCTTTATTTCAGTCTGAGCTGAAGTCTAATACTTATGCCGCTAATTCCAGTCTTATAATTAACGGATTAAGCAAGGGATTAAGCCGGCTGACTGCAGCCCAAGCCACTATCGGCACTAAACAGGAAAGACTGACTGAACAGACTACAAGCTATCAGACGGTTAACGCCAATATTCAGCAGCTTTTGGGCGATACTCAGGACGTTAATATCGCTCAGGCAACGACAAATCTCACGCAGGCGCAGACGACATATCAGGCGACGCTTGCAATGAGTTCTGAAATAACGCAGCTGACGCCTATGCTGTTAAAATACCTCGGATAATAAATAAAATTTGAGCTCGCTATAGAATAAGTTTTGTATTTTTGCGAAGTTAGTGTTAAAATACCTCAATAATAAATAAATAAATAAAATTGCAACAATTAAAAAAAACAGGTAAGTTAACTGGCTGTATAAAATAAATAATAATAACTAAGCGACTATGCTCATATTAAACAGACGGGAAGGCGAAAGTATAAAGATAGGCGACGATATAGAGATAGAGATAGTTTCGGTCAACGGAAACAGCGTAAAAATCGGCATAAACGCCCCGCAAGAAGTTTCTATTCTCAGAAAAGAATTGTATGACAGTATAATTTCTGAAAATATAAACGCATCTATGGTTGATTTAGGGGTTGATTTAGGGGTTGATTTAGGGGTTGATTTAGAAAAATTGTCTGAACTGAAATTTTCCTTGCAACAATCCGAAGAAAATATAAACAATAAAAAATGATATAAAAAAATATATAATATACAATTTCATATAAAAACATTAAGTACAAAATAAGTATAAAATTGAGGTTTTAGAGTGAACAGCGAAACAATTTTAGTGAAGAGCAAATATTATCCCGATGGAGTAGAGGTAGAAAAGGTTAAAATTATAGAATTTCTAAAACCTATTCTCGGGTTTAACGATTACAGAAAATTTTGCATTTTAAACGTTGATAAAGAAAAAAATATACCATTTTTTATTCTGCAGAGTGTTGACAACGAAAAGCTATGTTTTATAATTACCGATCCTAATACTTTTTTTAATGATTACAGCGTGCCTGTAACTAAAGAAGAAAAAGAAATTTTAGGATTACAGGATGAAAGCAAAGCTATAATATTTGTTATAGCAAGTATGACGGCGGATATAACGAACGCTACAGTGAATCTTAAAGGTCCGATAGTAATTAATACATTGACGCATAAGGCTATACAATGCGTTCTTATTAACGAAAATTATACAACAAATCAAAAACTGCCTATAATTAAAAAAAGCGAAACGGAACAGAAGATGAAGCAAGAGCAGAAGAAAACTGATTTGTAATATTAAACATTGTAATTATATAAAATATACGTCATAAAATATATTTGATATTATATTTGATATCTAAAAGGACCGTTTAGATTTTTATTCAAATTATTAAAAATTAAAAACTTTTGTTAAGTATGCGTATGTCTTATTTTTTTATTTCTTTCCTCTTTTGTCTATAACTATTTTTGAACCGGGCGAATTTTTTGCTTTCGATTTTAAAGCTGAGGTTATTTCACTTATTTCACCGTAATGAGATACTCTTTTGTTGATATCCGGAATTATCGCTACCGACAGCGACATTAATGGAATCTGTCTTAAAACGTTAGACCTGTCATAGGTTTCTATATAGCCGTTTGATTTATCCGTTTCATCGTAAAAAGACGGTATTATTTTGTCAAAATTTGAAATTATATTACTGCAAATTTCTACAATATCTTCAGGATGAGAAATAGCTACAAAATCGTCCCCGCCTATATGTCCGACAAAAACTTCCCTGCCGTGCCTTTTGCGATTTTTTGATATGTCATATGCTGTTGAAGCTATGAGTCTTGAAGTCAGCATTATTATTTCATCGCCGCTTAAAAAACCGTATTTATCGTTATAAGATTTAAAATTATCAATATCGATATAAGCGAAAGAACAGTTTATATTGTTTGTTATCCTTTTTTTTACTTCGTTGATTATTGATGAATTTCCGGGTAATTTTGTCAGCGGATTGGCATCTAATTGAGTTCTTGAAAACAGCAGAGATATTTTTACTTTATAGAGCAGCTCATTCTTTAACAGCGGTTCTTTCACGTAGTCTTTCATAGAACAGCAGTCTAAATCTATAATATTTTTAAAATTAAAATTGCGCGGCAGGATAAAAACTAATGGTATATTGCTGATTATATTATCTTTCTGGATGTTGTCAGTCATACTGTAAATATCGTGATAAACGGCATAGCAGTCTTTTTTTGAAGCCGTGCTGCTGCAGTTTTTATCAGAGAATGATGATGAAGCAGAGGCTGAAACCATCGGTTCGGCAGCAATAGAATAATCGGATAATTTATTATATTGATTGTTATTGTTAATATTTTTACCGTTATCTTTATTTTGAGTATTTTTGTTTTCTATCCTATTGATACGGACGGCATTTAAGTCTGTTATTTTATTGTCTGTATCCGTTTCTCCAAATATTTCATACCTTAAATCTACTAAAATAAGAGAAGGGGGAGATACATAAACAGAATAGTATGCCTGATTTATAGATTCGTAAAATTGCAGGTTGTAATTATAGAGCTCTTTAGTAAAATATTCCGTCAGTTCAAATTCTTTTTTTGAAACAATAAAAATAATTTCTTTGTTTTCATGCATTTTATTTTAGCAATAGTAAGTTTAGTTATCTTGGAACAGATTTAATTTTAGTAATTGATATATTTTCTATTTCTATAAACTATTTTAGGCAAATCTAATTTTAGCAGTTAAGAATTGTAAGCAGTTATTAACAATCTTAGTTAAAAACATTTAATTCATCTTTGAAATAGTAAATTTCTTCAATAATTTTCTTTAAGAAATCTAAATCTATAGACAGTATTTCCATTATTTCATTTTTAATTTCATCAACATAAATGCTGCCTGAAAAACCTATTCCAAGTGATTTAGTTAGAATGTCGGATAAATTAACTATTGCGGTTTCAATTATATAGTTATTAGAGGAATATGCCTTGTTTTTATTGTCGGCTATTGATTTTACATTATAATTTTTATTTATATTTTCATTTTTGTATAACATCATAAAATCGTGATGAAATCTTATAGGTGTATAAATGGAAGCAGGATAATTCCACGATTTAGTTAAATAATATCCAACGTCGGCGTGAGATATATCTAAAATTTCCTTTTCTGCCTCTGAATAGACCTGTTTCTTTTCTTCAGCTAATTTGATTATAGAGTCGAAATCGTCTCTGAATTTTATTGCGATGATAAGTTTGCCTATATCATGCAGCAAACCGGCAGAAAAAACCAGATCTTCATCTATTAGCTGTTTCTTCCCGTTTATCTGTTTCGCAATATATTTTGCCGTTAATCCGCAAAACAGGCTGTGCTCCCATAAACCTTTCATGGTGTCTTTCATTAATTCAAAAACCGAAGATGTAATTATAATGCTTTTTAATGTATTAGAACCGAGCAGAACAAGAGCAAGATTTAAATTATAAATCCTTTGCGGAAAACCGTAAAAAGGGGAGTTGACTATTTTAAGTATTTTTGCCGACAAACTCATATCTTTTGTCATTAAATTACCTATATAATTAACTGAGATAGTGTCGTCTTCCATTAAGCTATTAATTTTATAAATAACCTCCGGCAATGAAGGAAGATTATCCGTCATTTTAATAGCGCTCATTATTTCATCAAATTTATCTTTTTTCATAATTAGTAATCTAACTAACCTAACCTTGATATTCTTGAATTATGACTTTTTTTATAATATTTTTAATATCTTCCATTAATTTTATATTGCCGACGAGAATAAACCTTTCTTCAATATCCGACAAATCATTTTCCATTGTCCTGCCGTTAAGATAAGAAACGTCGGCGCCTTCATCCGTCAAGCTGCCGTTATTTGCAATATATACGTAAAATATGTGCTGTTTTTTTATCTGATTAATTATTAAATCGGTTAATATTGACCCCTTAGATAATAATACAACCCCGTTATCTAACACAATGCTTTTAGCTAAAACATTCCCTTCGGAAACTTCTTCAACTTTTATTCTTTTCATTTATATCAATAATATTATTTGATGAATTTATTTTTTACGATTATATTGAACTTAGATTAAACGGCTGTTGAATTTTTTCAATACTTATTATATCATATTTATTATAATCTATAGCAGATAAGCAATTAGTTTATATTATATACCGTATATAGTCTGTATATTATATAGTCTGTATATTATATAGTTAGTATCATAGTATAGTTTATATATTATACAGTTAGTATATTATATATTAATATTTTAATAAAGCAAAAATATTTGCAGTGAAAATGATATATCTATATTATAATTATAGTATTACAATGTTAATTATTAAGCAAAAATATTTGCAACTAAAAAAAGACATATCTCAAAAAAAGCATATCTATATTATACAATATTATCATGAAATTATCTAAAATCTGTCGTGAAAAATTAATTGATTTAAAAATAGATATTGCAGGAAGGATTCTTGTATTGAACAAATATATACTGCTTATTATACTCGAAGAAAGAGAAAATATTAAAAATTTAGCAGATATATTAAACAAAAAGAAATTATTTATAGACATTATTGCCAAAATTAAAATAGACTATAATAATATATTAAAATTGAATAAAGCTGAAATGGACAAAATGACAATTTTAAGAAAAATTATTTCAGATAATATTAATATTGAAAAAAACATTGTCGATAAATTTTCTGCAAAACAGGAAAATTTAGCCGAAAAAATAAAATTATTAAGAAAGATAGGCTATGCTATGAAAGCATATGAATCTAATACGAATAACGTATAATTCTAAATTGCAGAATAATTTTTAAATAAGGTTAGATTAGTTATGATAGACTATGAGGCATATTTTTACAAAGACCAGGAAGTTATTATTAAGTCAGGAAACAATAATTATAAAGGTTATATTTCAGACTTAAACGGAGAATATATTTTTGTTATTCTATATGCGCTATTTAAAGAAGACGACATATTAAAATTTGATTCCGGCAGCGAAGTGAATTTTGCCGACCGCGCCGCAGATATTAATATAGACAATATTATATCCGACATACATGATAAAATCGACGACAACATTCTGATTTACGAAGACATTAAGGACGCTTACGTTGTAAAAGTTAAGATAGACGAGATTATTAAAGGAAACGATAATATTGTTTTAAAAATTAAGGTATCTGATGCACCGTCCAAAAGAGAAGGAAGGGAATTTTTAAGAGTCAACGCGTTTTTGCAATTCTCTTATGATAAGATAAGCGCAGATGAGTTTCATAAGTTAAAAGAAGAATATATTTCTAAACCTTCTTTTACCACTTCGGTTTACGGTATATATAAAACTAATATACCCAGATTGTCATCTTCAACGCCTGTAATAGACGATATGGGAGTGCCCATAAATCCGAGACTGGAAAAATTATTAATTGCCATAAACAGCAAATTAGACATAATACTTTCCCTGCTAAATCCTGAAAAATCTCTGCTTTCCAATATAGAAGAGCAGAAGGTATCTATCAGCGGTTCTGGTATTATGTTTAATTATCCGGTTAACGGCGAAAATAAAGATGCTCAAAATGACTTTGCAAACTTAAACTCAAACTTAAATGTAAATTCTAACTTAAATATAAACTCATTAAAACACGGCGATTATTTGAAAATGACTATATTATTTCCTGCTATACCGCAGTTTATCATCAAATTGCTCGCTCAGGTTGTGAGAATAGAAACTGACAATAATTATTCCGTCGCATGCAAATTTTCGGCAATTAACGAATACGACAGGGACGAGATTATTAAATATACCCTTGAAAGACAGAGACAGCAGATAAAAAAATCTTCACTTTAGATTAGCTTACATACCATAATTAACTTATTTATTTGCATTATGATTTTGGAAGTTCATTGTTAAGAAATGTAGAAAGAACCACGATATTAACCCTTCTGTTTAAAGCCCTTCCCTGAGCGGTTTTATTTGAAGCTACCGGTCTGTATTTTCCATAGCCGGAAGCAGAAAGTCTTATCGGCGGAAATTTAACTTTTTTTATAAAAAATCTAAGAACATTAACGGCTCTGGCGGTGGAGAGCATCCAGTTATTGGGATATTTAAAGGTATGAATCGGCGTAGAATCTGTATAACCCTCAATAGACAGGTTGTTTTTAACTTTTAAAAGCGAAGATGCGATATATTTTAAAAGAGGATGAAATTGCCGTAAGATTTTAGCGCTTCCCGAATTAAAAAAATCAGACCCTTTAAGCGAAATAGTCAACCCGCGGGTTGACCTGTAAATTCTCAGAGACGTTCTGTATGTTTTGTTGCCTTTTATATATTTTTCAATACCCACAGAAATCATATTAAAAACATGCGCTTCGTGTTTTTCTTCTTTTATAAGTTTTTTATTCTGAGCAGAAACTTTAGTGGAAGGCGCAACTTTCGGAACAATTAATTTAGGGGTTGACGCGAGGTTTGGTTTAGATTTGGATACGGTAATAAATTTGTTGGCTCCGAAAGCCTGCTGAATAGAAACAGCAAGTTCTTTTAAACGGACATTGTTCACCTTTGAAATTGCAAACATAACTATAAAAAACGACAGCAGAGTGGTCAAAAAATCGCCATAGCTGATCATCCATCTTTCTTTATTAGATTCCGCCGGGGGTTTTCTTCGTCTTAAACTCATAACTGTATTATATCATATTTTTAATTTATTTAATTTTTAAATTATGATAGTTAATTTTTATTATCGCTGCTTGTCATTATTATCAAAAAATAGAACTCATCTTGCGTTCTTTGCTTCATATATTGCTTTTTGGCTTTCGCTCAAAAATGATTTCAGCTTTTCTTCTATAAGTCGTGGATTTTCACCATTTTGAATTGACTGGACTCCTTTAAGCACCAATTCATTTTTCAGCGTTTTTTCTTTTAATCTTATTTTTAATTTACTTGCTATAGGAAACAAAATAAGATTTGCAAACGCCAGACCGTAAAGAGTAGCGGTAAAAGCAACGGCAATGCCGGCGCCCAACTTATTTGGATTATTTAAATGCTGCATGACGTGAATCAGACCTAAAACAGCGCCTATAATACCGAGTGTAGGAGAGTATCCGCCTGCCTGTTCAAAAATTTTTACGCTTTCTTCTCCGAAATCTTCTAAATTGCCTAATTCTGTTTCCATAATCTCCGTAAGCACTTGAGGGTCTATGCCGTCAACTACTAATGATAACGCTTTTTTCATAAACTTGTCGTCAGAGGTTTCAACCTCTGCTTCCAGAGCAAGAACGCCGTTTTTTCTGGCTTTTCCGGCAAAATCTATAATATCTGCTATAGTGCTTTCATAATCGACTTTTTCAGAAATAAATACATCCTTAATGGACATAACCGCTTTTTTTAAATTTGGCAGAGGATTACCGGCAATGGTAGCGCCGCATGTTCCTATTATGACTATAGTAAGACCTATAGGGTCCATTAATTGCATAATAGTCGAGCCCTGCATGGTATTTGCGGCTATTAAACCGCCCAATGCCATAATAAAACCTATAATTGATGCTAAATCCATATTTTTATACTTTTTTATGTATGCTTATATTGAGTTGAGTGTCTATTTAATTTTAATTATTTATTGTTAGTTATTCTTAGTTATTCTTATTTATTTTATTTTATATTGTTTTGTTTATTTTAGTTATTTTAATTTATTTTTTTAATTTATATTACAATAGATAATTTGATATACAATATTAACAGCCTAATTTTTTTTAATAAAATATATAAAATATTATATTAATATTATCAAATTTATTTCATTTTCTCAAGATATTATAAATAAAAAATTGCATAATTTTCTCAATATTCATTCGGTTATTAATAATCTGAGCGGTTCAGATAAGGGGAAACAGCTTAAAATTTATCAATTGTCGTCAATAACCGCCTCAGGACGCCGGCTTATATTTGCAGTGTTATTATAAAAATATTCTGTAATTTTTATAATATATTTAGTATACTATAGATATTATGACGGAAATAATAAATAATCTAAGAAATTATTCTAATAAATACTTATTAAATGTCTATTTTTTTTAATACTATATAAATATTATGACGGAAATAATAAATAACTTAACAGATAAAGATAAAATAGACAAAACAAGTAATGCCGACAACGGCGGCGTAAGTGCCGGTCGTGTTAAAAATATCGCCGCCGCTAAAACGGCGGATAGCTCTGGCAATATAAATACAAAAGACAATAACGATATAACGTCTGCCGAGATGAGCGAGATAAAGCTTGTTGCGTCAAAATTTGAATCGATTTTTTTAAATATACTGTTTGATTCTATGTCTAAAGAAAATAGCGGCGGCACATTTGTAAATCACGGCAGCGCTTATAAGATTTTTAATTCCATGATGTACCAGTCGATTGCAAATGATGAATCTTACGGCAGAGGCATAGGAATTGCAAGAATGATAGTTAATTATTTTAAAGAAAATCCTTCATTAATAAAAAACAGTTTAAATATTTCAAAACTAAAATCAGAAACATCTGAACTGTCCGGCTCCAACGATTTTATGGAAGCCGTAAACGCTTCAGAGAAATATCTGGGTAATGCAAATATTTTAAATAATTATAAAAAGTTAAGCGCTTTAAATAATCAGGCAGACGGCGGCGGCTATAACGGCAATATTTCCGACAATACAGCTTCAGATTATACTTCCGGCGTATACACATCAATAGACAGTTTAGCGAGGGCAGCTTCTAAAACGTACGACCTGCCTTATAATTTAATTAAGGCGGTTATAAAAACTGAATCCGGTTTCAATCCTTACGCGGTCTCGCCTAAAGGAGCCGTCGGATTAATGCAGGTAATGCCTCAAACCGCCGAAGAAATGGGCGTGGCTGACGTATCAAATCCTGCGGCTAACGTGTTTTGCGGAAGCCTTTACTTAAAAAAAATGATAGAGCGCAATAACGGAAATATAGAACTGGCTCTTGCCGCCTACAACTCAGGGCAGGGTAATGTGGATAAGTACGGCGGGATACCGCCGTTTACAGAAACGCAGAATTATGTAAAAAAAGTTTTAAATTATTACAATGAATATAATGAAGGCGCCGGCGGATGAGATGCCGGCAATAGATAACAAAAATATAGCAATGTAGCAATATAGCAAAATAATTTTAAAAGGAAATTTAATAATGTCTATTTTTAGAAGAAATAAAGCGGCAGTGATTAATTTTTCAGGCGCCATAACATCGCAAAGTATAGCCCCTTATGTTTCTTTAATAAAAAAAATTGAGAAGACCGATTCGATAAAAGGCGTTCTTTTTACTATTGACAGCCCAGGCGGCAGCGCTATACATTCTGAACTTTTATACTTTGCAATAGAAAGATTAAAGAAAAAGGGCAAAAGAGTGTACGGGTATCTTGAACTTGCAGCATCCGGCGGATACTTAGTCGCTTCATCATTAGAAAAGCTTTATGCTCCGCCGTCCGGCATAATAGGTTCGATAGGAGTAATAAGCATGAAGCCGGTATTGAAGGAAATATTAGGCAAAATCGGCGTTGACTACGAGATTTTAAAAAAAGGCAAATATAAAGATATGTGGTCCTTTACCAGACATTATACAGACGAAGAAAGAGCGAGCATAGACGAACTTCAGGAAGATATTTATCTAAGATTTATAGAAATAGTTTCGGAAGGAAGAAAAATTCCTAAAGACGATGTTTTAAAACTTGCTACCGGAGAATTATTTTCTTCTAAAAAATCATTATCTAATAAACTTATCGACGAGATTTCTGATTTAGATAAAGCAATAGAAGATTTATGCAAAGAAATAAACGTAAATCCTGAAAAGGTTATCTATATGCAGATCAAAAAACCTTTTTTTCAAAAGATAATTAACAGGTCAATGGTCGGAATAATCGAAGATATATATTACAATTTAATGTTCTAGCCCAATTTAGCATTATGCTCAGTCATAGTAAATTAATTTAAATATTTTTATATTTGTTTATTATTATTTTCATTTTTATATTATATAGTTGTGGTTATGGGTAAAATTATAAATTTAAAAGAATATTTTGATGCGCTGAATAATACCGAAACTTACATTATAAACGGCAATATCACAAAAGCCGTCGGTCTTGCTATCGAAACAACGCATCCTTACTTATCGGTCGGCAAAATATGTAAAATCATTAACAATAATAACGGCAATAATAGTAAAACCGCTGACGGCAACGAAGAGTTTATTACCGCAGAAGTTATAGGCTTTAAAGACGGTAAGGCTATTCTAATGCCTTACGGCGATATTTCAGGAATAAATCAAAATAGCAAAATAATACTATTGGACGAAGAAGAGAAATTTCCCGTAGGAGACAATCTAAAGGGCAGAGTGGTTGATGCCTTTGGGAATCCCATGGATGATAAAGGCAAAGTGATATGTTCGGATTATGCAAGGATTATTAATGAGCCTCCTTCGCCATTATCGCGAAGCAGAATAAAAGAAGTTATGGATGTGGGGGTCAGGGCGATTAATGCGCTCTTTACTGTAGGAAAAGGTCAGAGAATAGGTATTTTTGCCGGTTCAGGCGTAGGGAAAAGTACCCTTATGGGTATGACTGCAAAATATACCTCTGCAAGCGTGAATGTTATAGCTTTAATAGGTGAAAGAGGAAGAGAAGTTAGAGAATTTATAGAAAAAAGTCTCGGGGAAGAAGGACTGAAAAAATCTATTATTATTGTCGCAACCTCCGATAAATCTCCGCTTGTAAGGATGAGAGCGGCGTTTGCAGCAACCTCGGTAGCGGAATATTTTAGAGACAGGGGCGAAAATGTTTTATTAATGATGGATTCTCTGACAAGATTTGCTATGGCTGTCAGAGAAATAGGATTGGCGGCGGGAGAGCCTCCTACGATGCGAGGGTATACGCCTTCCGTTTTTTCCGTTTTACCAAAACTTTTAGAGAGGGCGGCAATATCTGATAAGGGAAGCATTACCGGCATTTATACCGTTTTAGTGGAAGGAGATGATTTAAACGAGCCCATATCCGATACCGCA
Source organism: Candidatus Acididesulfobacter guangdongensis (assembly GCA_004195045.1). Taxonomy (NCBI): domain Bacteria; phylum Candidatus Acidulodesulfobacteriota; order Candidatus Acidulidesulfobacterales; family Candidatus Acidulidesulfobacteraceae; genus Candidatus Acidulidesulfobacter; species Candidatus Acidulidesulfobacter guangdongensis. The sequence goes on along the minus strand of SGBC01000003.1, from coordinate 432,857 downwards.
AGGTCTATATTGGACGGACATATCGTATTGTCGAGAAAAATAGCCGAGGAGGGAACTTTTCCAGCTATCGATCCTTTGTCAAGCATTTCAAGGGTTATGCCGGATATAGTCTCCAAAGAGCATCTTGCCAAGGCGAGAGAGGTTTTAAAAACTATTTCGGATTACAGAACTAATGAAGACCTTATAAATATCGGAGCATATTCAAAAGGCTCTAGCAAAAGTATTGATTTCGCAATTGACAGCATAGACAAAATAAAAAATTTTATAAGACAAAATTTTGACGAAGAATGTTCTTATGATGAAAGCGTAATTCAATTGCAGAAACTTATTTAACTAACATAGAACATACAACTACAACATGTAGCATATATTAAAACATAGGAAAATAGCATTATGACTCCGTTAAATTTACATAAGATTCATAAAAAAAGAATAGACAGGGACGAAGCGCTGAATTTGTTTAAAGGCAATGATTTGCTTAAGATAGGCAAGATGGCCGATGCATTGAGAAAAGAAAAGCATTCTGACGGCATCGTCACTTTTATAATAGACAGAAATATCAATTATACAAATATATGTTCTTCCCGATGTAATTTCTGCGCTTTTTATAAAAATGAAAATGATGACGGCGCGTATATATTAAATAAACATGAAATATTTAAAAAAATTGAAGAGACCATAGAACTTGGCGGTACGCAAATATTAATACAGGGCGGGTTAAATAAAGATATAGCATTTGATTATTATATAGATTTATTATCTTCTATTAAACAAAATTTCGATATTCATATTCATGGATTTTCTCCTCCTGAAATATATTTTATGGCGGAAAATAACAATTTAACCATTAAAGAAACTGTTGCCCTTTTAAAAGAAGTCGGTTTAGAATCTATACCGGGCGGCGGAGCAGAAATTCTTGTTGACAGGGTCAGAACTAAAATCAGCCCTAATAAAATCGGCAGGGATAAATGGCTTGAAGTAATGGAGACTGCGCACAATGAGGGATTAAATTCTTCCGCTACCATGATGTTTGGAACGGTAGAAACCGACGAAGAAATAATAGAGCATCTTTTTAAACTGCGCGAACTGCAGGATAGAACCGGCGGATTTAGAGCGTTCATTCCATGGAGTTTTCAGAGCAGAAATACAAAGTTAAATCCAAGAAACACTTATGGTTATTATTATCTCAAGGTTCTGTCTATTTCGAGAATAGTTTTGGATAATTTTGACAACATACAGGCGTCATGGGTGACTCAGGGAGCAAAAATGGCTCAGGCGGCATTGAGTTTCGGTGCAAACGACTTAGGTTCAACCATGATTGAAGAAAATGTCGTCAAGGCTGCGGGCACATGCAACCCTATGGTAGAAGAAAATGAAATGGTGAATATGATAAAAGATGCCGGTTTTACGCCGGCTCAGAGATTGAATGACTATACAATAATAAAATATTACCGATAGCGTTATCGCTATAATAACTATAATAAGTAGTATTGCTATTGGCAGATATTCTTATTATTTTTTATTATTTCTTATTATTTATTTTTACTGTTGTTGATATATGCTGTTTTGCCAATTTTTGTGTTATAAAAATTAATGAAGATTATTTTTACTTAAAATTTATAAATTATGTTATAATCTTATAAATTATAATTATTATTCAAATTTATAAAATAAAAACTTAAAAAATAATTAAAAAATTTATGAATCAGGAACAATTAGAGCACTTTAGAGGAATACTGAGTAATAAACTTAATTATCTCATAGGCGAAGCAGTAAAGACGGTAGATATCATGTCTAATACCGAAGAAGAAAATTTTCCAGATCCTACCGACAGGGCGACTATGGAATCGGACAGGAATTTTGAGCTCAGAATAAGAGACAGAGAAAGGAAGCTTATTCCTAAAATACAGCAGGCTATTGAAAGAATTAACGATGGAACATATGGAATATGCATAGAATGCGGACAGGAAATATCCGTTAAAAGATTAGAATCTCGTCCTGAAACGGCAATGTGTATCCAGTGTAAAACAAAAGAAGAAGAATTTGAAAAAAAATATAATATATAAATCTGAATATAATATATAAATCTGAATTAAATAGCTATATTAATTAATAGTTATTAAGTATAGCTATAATGCACGACTATTAGTTATTAGCCGATAAACATCGGCTGCTAAAAGAGGAAAAGGTGTCTGGCACCTTTTTCGTGACACCTTTTTCGTTTTTCGTATAAATATACTAAATACGGCAGGAACTGCCGGAATAAACGCCTGGGGAGTTGACGGGTTGCCGCCGATGAAGAACCAAGAAGCCTCGTCCGTGAGGGCGAGGTAGTTCACTATAGGCATTTAAACTCATTAAAACTTAATTTTACTTAAAAAAGGGTTATAACACACTATGAATGTTCTTTTTATGACTGCGGAATATTATCCGTTTGCCAAAAGCGGCGGACTTGCAGAAGTTGCCGAAGCTATAACCGTCAATCTTGTCCGAAAAGGTTTAAATGTCACTGTCTGCGTGCCATATTATAAACAGGTAAGCCAGCAAAAATTCAGAATATCCGGAAAAATTTCCAGAATAGAAATCGATCCGCCGGAGGATTGTTTAAAATTTTTAAATATTGAAGGTTCTTCCAGAAAAAAAGTTATCAACGAATTGCGATTTTTCGATATTTTACCATATAAATATAAAGGCGTAAATATTTTATTTATAAAAAACGATTATTTATTTAATCGTGATTTTTTATATTCCGACGGAAATATTGATTATGAAGATAATTTATTAAGATTTGCTTTATTTAATTATGCGTCTCTCGTCTATGTTTCGGATAATATGCTAAAATTTGACGTTATCCATTGCAATGACTGGCAGACATCACTTGTTCCGGCTCTCGCTAAGTTTAAATTTAAATTGGCTTCAAAGATTTTATTGACTATTCACAACTTAGGATATCAGGGTCTGTTTCCATCAGAACAGTTTCAATGCACTTTCTTAAGCAAATACTTACTAAATATTGAGGGATTTGAATATTTCGGCAAAATAAATCTTCTCAAAGGCGGTATCGAATTTGCCGATATTATAACTACCGTCAGTAAAAAATATGCTCTTGAAATTCAAACAAGCGAATACGGTTTCGGATTAGAAGGCGTGCTTCACGTAGGCAGCCAAAAACTATACGGCATATTGAACGGTGTCGATTATGACGAATGGAATCCTGAAACCGATAAATATATAGCTAAAAATTTTACATCCAAAAATTACAAAACGGGGAAAAAATCCTGCAAAAAAGATTTATTAAACAATTTTTTTGGAAAAGATTCTGCAGCAGGTTTGATGGATAAACCAGTGATAAGCATTGTCGCAAGACTTGACGAACAAAAAGGTTTCGATATATTAATAGAAGCCATGCCTGAAATAATAAAAAATAATACACTGTTTATAATCCTTGGAACAGGCAGTCCCGAGATAGAAAAAGAACTTAAGAAAATAGCGGATAAATATCCGCAAAATATAGGCTTAAAAATAGAATACAATAATCAATTAGCGCATAAAATTGAAGCCGGAAGCGATTTTTACATAATGCCTTCCAAATATGAACCATGCGGGCTTAACCAGATGTATAGCATGGCATACGGCACTGTTCCGATAGTTAGAGGAACAGGCGGATTAGACGATACTATAATCAATTATAACGCTGAGACTGACAATATAGAAGAATCAAACGGTTTCAAATTTTATAATTTTAGCGGCGAAGATTTAAGTAAAACTGTTAATTATGCAATTTCATTATATTATAGCGATAAAAATGCCATGGCAAAGCTTATTCTGAACGGAATGCAAAGTAATTTCTCATGGGAAAGAAGCATAAATGAATATATTGAGTTATACAATAAATAAAGTAAAAAAAGATTTGCTTTAAAAAGATTAATAAAAAATATAAATATATTATAAACTTAATATAAATATAAGTATAAATTTAATATGAGTTTAATGTAAATATATGTGAAATACAAAATTAATTTATTTTATTTATTATTAATACGGATTAATTAAAATGCGAATATTGAAGAAAGATGCCGATACCGATGTTTTTTTGTCAAATTACAATTTTCGCCGCAGCGGCTGCAAATCTAAAAATGATTGCGGAGACGATATATGCGCGCCTGTGAATATTTACGGCGGCAGACAATCGTCAAATTATGCCAATCTTAACGGCGGCGCACTGACTGATAATTCGGCAAGTTCTGCGGACAGCTTAAGCAGAAATGTTTCACAGCCGCTTAATCGGCTGTATAATGATGATAAAACAGGCGAAGACAATGTAATTAAAACCAAGTTTAACATTCTTATTGCTGAAGACAATGAAATAAATGCAGAGCTCATGAAGACAATAATAGAAGCTGAAAATTCGACAGACTCTGTTTCTGATTATAATAATTATAATACAAAAAGACGTTCCAATTCATTGCCGTCTGCATCGTCTTTGCCGTATAAAATTAATACGGTTATTGCAGAAAACGGAAAAAAAGCATTAGATATTATATTTTCGGATGCAAATATCGACTTAATCATTTTAGATTTGATGATGCCGATAATTAACGGTTTTGATGTGCTGCAACAGATAAAATCAAGCGGTTGTAACAGTCGGTTAGCTAATATTCCAGTATTAATAGTAAGCGCTTTAAGCGAGTCTTCAACTATTTCTAAAGGTATTGAACTTGGTGCGAACGACTATATTACAAAGCCTATCGTAAAAAATATTTTTAAAGCAAAAGTAAATTCATTAATAAATTTAAAAAAATTATACGACACGTTAGAAAGTTCTGAACATATAATAATGTCTTTGGCTTTAGCCGTAGAAGCAAAAGATAAATATACAAGCGGACATTCTAAACGGGTAAGCATGCTTGCCTATAATTTTGGAAAATACTTAGGATTGGGCGAAGAAGATTGTCTTCTGCTTAAAAGAGCCGGATGCATACATGACATTGGCAAGATCGGAATCCCAAACGATGTACTAAATAAAACCGGAAAATTGTCCGATGAAGAATTTAAATTAATAAGGAATCATTCCGTAATGAGCAGCGATATCTGCAAGCCCCTGATTTCACTCAAGAAAGAATCGTATATTGCAAGATATCATCACGAGAGATTTGACGGAAACGGCTATCCGGGCGAATTGAGCAGCAAAAATATTCCGTTTTTATCCAGAATATTATCCGTTGTCGATTCTTATGACGCAATGACAAGCGATAGACCGTACAGAAAAGCGCTGAGCAAAGAAAAAGCGCTCTCGATATTTGAAGCTGAAAAAGAGTCAGGACAGTGGGATAGCGATATAGTTAACGAATTGATTAAATTTATAAATATTAGTGATTTTAAATATAACTAAACTAATATTAATTAATAGTTACGCTTATTAACGCTTTTTTGTTGGCAAGTTTTAATCAATATATAAAAATTAGAAAGATATAAAAATATAAAAATTATAGATAAGTTTTAATTTTAATTAAGTTAAAAAGTTCCGATAATTAAAAAATTTTCTAAAGGAGAAATAAAGTCGCCATCCAGACAATAATTTAAAATATGATTAAAAAAGCAAACTTTATGAAAGAATTTATGGCTAAAATTTTAATTTACGGCGGCGGTAAAGCCGCAAAATCTGTTATCGAGCTGCTCCATAACGATAAAAATATTGAAATTGCCGCATTAGTTTCAAGGAATATGCTGAAAGAGGGCGTTCAATATGCGAATGGACTGAATATTAAATGCTTAAATTCAATAAAAGAAGCCTTAGATAACAATCTGGATTTTAATATTATCTTTAATCTTACCGGTGAGCCTTTTTATAGAATACCGGAGCTTAAAGATATATACGATATTAATTTTACTCTGAACACCGCCTATAATCAGGATTATAATAATAACGGCAAAAAATTTAACGTCGAAATAATAGACTCCACGAGCGCTAAATTAATATGGGATCTGCTTTACGACAGACATAAAGCGCATATGGATAAAGAATCTATAATAAATCAGCTCAGGAATCAGAAAGACTATTTTAAAAATATTCTTGACGATTCATTTGATATGATAATGGTTACGGATAAAAACGGCAAAATAACAGAGTTTAATAAAGGCGGAGAGACGATATTAGGATATTCAAAAAAAGATATTATCGGTACGCAGGCATCTGACCTGTATTCTAATAAAATAGAACGCGATGAAATTTTAAACAGGCTGCGCAGCGAACATTTTGTGCAAAATTATGAAACCGTCCTGAAGAGGAAAGACGGCACTCTTGTAAATATTTCTCTTACAATCTCTTCAATTTCAAATAATAATAAAGGAGAAATAACAGGAACAATAGGAATTTCTAAAGATATAACGGAAAAAAAGAAATATGAAAAAGAACTGATGAATCTGAACGAAAATCTTGAACAGAAAATTATAGAGCGCACTAAACAGTTAGAATTGACTAATAAAGAATTGTTAAAAGCAAATGAATTAAAATCAAAGTTTATAGCAAATATGTCTCACGAATTAAGAACCCCTCTAAACGCTATCATAGGATATTCCGACCTCATGCTTGATTCTTCCGATGTAACGGATAAGCATAAAAAATATATTAATAATATATTGGTTTCAGGCAAGCATCTTCTTCAATTGATAAATAATATATTAGATATAGCAAAGATTGAAGCCGGAAAATTTAATTTGGACTATTCAATTTTTTCGGTGAAAGAGGTTTTTGACGAGGTAAATACCGTTTTGAAATCGCTATTCGACCAGAAAATGCTTTCCTTAAGCATTATATATAACGGAAATGAAAATTACAGGCTTTACGGCGACAGAATAAAATTTAAGCAGGTCATTTATAATCTGCTCAGCAATGCTATAAAGTTTTCGTTTGAAAATTCGGCTATTAAAATTGTCTGCAATAAAAATATTCCTGAAATTAAACAGGGTATAGCGCAGGAAGAGAAATACGCAGAACAGAAATACTCTGAACGCGGAGCTAAAAAAAGTTCTCTGGAATATCTGCAGTTAGATATTATAAATAAAGGAATAGGTGTTCCGGAAAATAAGCTGAAAACTATTTTTGACGAATTTGTGCAGATAGACAACAGCTATTCAAGAAAATTTGAAGGAACCGGTCTTGGTCTGGCTCTGTCAAAAAAAATAGTTGAACTTCACGGCGGATATATTAACGTTCAGTCTGTCGAGAATGAGGAAACAATTTTTACTGTTATCATACCAAACGCAATTGATACCGAAAGTCTTCTGAATACGTCGGAAATATCCAAAAACATTGGAATGACATCGGAAGACGGAAGTAAGATTGAAAACTGCTACGATAATAGCTCGGACAACAAAAGAAATAAAAGTTCAGATAATTCTGATGAAATAGAGTATAATACCGCTTATACTGCCGGCGGCGGTTCTGTTTTAAATAAGCGCGCAAACATAAATTATACTTTCAGAGACGATTTCGGCAAAAAGAGAAAACCTGTCGTTTTAGTCGTAGAAGACGATTTGCCGACTTCTGAGCTGTTTACGGTAAATCTTATAAAATCAGGATATTCTGTAATTCATGCCTATGACGGAATTGAAGCGGTTGAAAAAGCAAGAGAATATAAACCATTTGCAATTCTTTTAGATGTGATGATACCGAAAAAAGACGGATGGGAAGTTTTAAGCGATTTAAAATCTGACGACATAACAAAAAGCATCCCGGTCGTAATTACCAGCATGATTGATAATAAAGATTTAGGATACGCTCTCGGAGCTACCGATTATCTTGTCAAACCGATTGACAGGGAAACCCTCATAAAAACATTATCGGAGTTTACGCTTACCACGAAAAGAAAAAAAAGACAGGTAAATATCTTATTGATAGACGATGAAGAAATAACGCATGAAATGATTGCAAAAATTCTCGAGCCGGCAGGATTTAATCTTCTGCATGCCTATACAGGAGACGAAGGATTAAAATTAGCAATAGAATATAAACCTGATTTAATACTGCTTGACCTTATAATGCCAGACGTCAACGGCTTTGAAGTGGCGGAAAACATTAAAAAACATCCGGTTTCATCGCAGATACCGATTTTTATAATAACATCTAAAGATTTAACCGTTGAAGAACGTATGCGGCTTTCAAATAATATCGACAGAGTAATAGGAAAAAGAATATTCTCTTCCGAGGAACTTACAAGGTCTATCAGGGAATTGGAACTTATCTATCCCCATAAAGCCGGCTTATTTGACGATGTAACCGGTTTATTAGACCATAACTATTTCAATATAAGACTTGCTCAGGAAATTAACAGGGCTAAACGATACCAGATAGCTTTCAGCGTTATACTTATAGATGTAGATAATTTCAAAAACTATAATGATACAGTCGGCAGTTTTCATTCAGATATTGCGCTTAAAAAAATTGCCGATATTTTTAAAAAATCTTTAAGAGGTTCAGACGTTGTTGTGAGATTCGGCTATGATGAATTCGCTATTATACTTAATAATACTTTAAAAGAACCGGCTTTATACGTTGCTAATAGATTTTTGTCTTCAATAAAAGAATATCCGTTTTATAAAGAAGAAGAACTGCCTTCTAAATTGCTGACGGCGACTTTTGTCGTGGCGTCTTATCCCGAAGACGGAGAAACCCCTGAAGAAATTATATCCAAAATATTCAATAAATTGTGCGAGCTTAAAAGCGCAGGCGGGAATATTGTTAAAGAGGTTTAAAAAATAATAAGAATATTTAAAAATATTCACGATGATAAATAGCAAAAAGTTATAATAGCGTAAATATTTATCAGTTCATTGCAGTCAATCAATATTTTGATAGCAATTTAATAGTTGATAGCTAACGTGACAGCTAATAATTAATAAAAAAATAATAATAAAATATAATAAGGTTTATCATGAACCTATCATCCGATAATAAAAAAATAATTATAGTAGAAGATAATGAAATAAATATGGATTTGATTCAGGCAATGCTTGAACCTTTTAATTTTAATATCATCGAAGCTTATGACGGATTCGAAGCTGTTGAAAAAATCAATAGCAACAGCGATGCCTTTCTGATACTTTTAGACATTGGTCTTCCTGGAATAGACGGCATGGAGGTATTTAAAAGATTAAAGCAATCGGAAAAAACTGCAAAAATTCCGGTTATTGCCGTTACGGCTCATGCTATGAAAGGAAATAAAGAACATCTGCTGTCCCTCGGTTTTAACGATTTTATAGAAAAGCCTGTCGATAGAAAGATATTATTTGAAAAAATTGAAAATTTTTTACATCTGTAAAATTTAAAAGTTTTATATACGGCATCGATATTGTTCAATGCGCAGTCAATTTTGTTTATTTTATTGATTAAATTAAATAAAATTAGCATAATTAAATAATTAAATAAGATAAATTAATTAAAAAATGGGGAAATATATTAATGGGTTTAATTCCTGAGATTAATGATTTTAAATTTTTCACAGAATTACAGGTAAGATATGAAGAAACAGATTCTATGTCTGTTGTTTATTACGGAAAATATTTTGTTTTTTTTGAAGTTGCCAGAACGGAATATATTAAAAAATTGGGTTTTAATTATATAAATGTTGAAAAAAACGGGCTATATTTTGTAGTTGCTGAATCAAATTGTACCTATATCGCTCCAGCAAGATTTGACGATACTATAAGAATATATACAAAAGTAGAGTACATGAAAAATTCAAGTTTTAATTTTATATATCTTATTACAAAAATTAACGATGATAACTCTGAAAGTAAAATAGTCCGCGGATTCACTGTTCTGGTTTGTGTTGATAAAAACACCTTTAAACCTGAAAGAATACCTTCATATCTCAGAAACGCCATTAATGATTTTGAGAAATTTTCGGTTAATTAATTATTTCAATTAATTAATTAATTAATTGAATAGACTAAAAATGGATTAATTATAACACATTAATGTTATTATTTTTTTTATTTTATAGTCTCCATAGACATTTTGTTGCCCCATAAATATAGCAATGTTGATGTGTTGCTGATAATTATGGTGAAGTTGAGTTAATATAATTAAAATAGTATTAATCCAACAAAACACAGCGATATGATCAATATTATCGATGTTATACGCATAATGTTCAACGATTTCATGATATCTTCGGTATTTGCGTAATCGTAATTTTCAAAACCGATGACAGGTCTATTGCTCTCAATTCCGCCGTAATAATTAGTACCTCCGAGTCGTACTTTTAATGCGCCTGCCATTATCGCTTCCAACTGTCCGGCATTAGGACTTGGATGCATTTTTCTGAATTTCCGCCATGATTTTACGGCATTGTTAAAATCGTAATTATTATTATAATTATATAATTTGTTATAATATGAACCTCTTTTGTTTTTTAAATGATTATTTTCATGCTTATCATCTTTGCTCTTATCATCTTTGTCGGGTTTATTATTTTCATATACGCGGCAGGCATTATTATTAGTTAAATTTTTATACTGATTATTGTTATACGATTTTTTATTTTTGTAAAAAAAATTAAGTATTATTAATGAAAATAACATAAATACAGCCGTTATTCTAAAAGGTACATAATTTAATACGTCATCTAATCTCGCCGAGAATTTTCCAAATTTTATATATTTTTTATTTTTATATCCTACTAATGAGTCCATAAGATTTGAAGTCTTATATATAACAGCGCCTGCTATGCCGAAAATCAGCATGTTTGTAAGAATAATGCCGCAGTTATTTCCGCTATAACCGTTAAAATTTATACCATGCATATTAATAGACGGTAAACCGGCACCGGCAATGCCGTATAAAGTAGCCATCAAATAATAAAATAAAGAAGATAGGAAAGCGGCAGATTTAGCGCAGTATCTATCGTAAAAATCGAAAGATACGGACAGACGCCCGACAGCAAATCCTGCTGCTGTATAAAATACGAGAGAACCAATTCCGTCGCCCGTATTCTCTGCAACAGATTCCACAACAGCTCTTGAAATTTCAGATTCATTCATATTTTCGCTATCGCGTCCGGCAAGAGCTTTCAGATTGGTTCTTGCGCGTGATATGCCGTCATTTTTTAAATCGTGGTACACAGTAAGAGCTGCATGGTTTAAACCTCCTGAAGAAAGAAACGATGACAATATAAAAATAAAAAAAATGACCAGCAGCCATATCGAAATTTGAGCCAGTATAAAACCGATAATTACAGACAAAAACGCCGCTATTAGGAGCGATAAAATTGTAAATAATACACCACCAAGATATTTATTGGAAAAATTATACATAATACGTTCTAAAAATTTTACGATATAGGCGATAATATTTAGAATATGGAAACGATAGCGAAGTTTTCCTGTAATATAATATTCATACAAAAAAGACAGAATTACAGCAGAAAACAATATTATTCGGCAGAACTGAAACGGCGGCAAAATATTATATGTCATTTAATATCCTTTATATATGCGAAAGTGACAAAACATTATATGTCATTTAATATCTTTAGTGTATTCGAAAAAGGAGATTAATTAAATTTTTAGACAAAAAATTGGGTAGTATTTAATTTAATAGTCTCCGTATACTTATAACATTATGATGTTCAGATTTAATTTTAAGTATGAATCTTATGTTAAATTATTCAAATAATAAATACAATAATTTTTTAAAGTAAGGGCTTATAATAATCCTTAATCCTGTAATAAAAAATATTTATGCATTTCTTTAATAGGTTAAGCAAAATATATATAAGGAAAAGGTGTCAGATTTTATTTTTTTTGCATATGGAGTAGTTCAATTAACAAAGAAAATATTTGCAAAAAAATTAATCTGACACCTTTTCCGAGCAGATAACTTTTTATTACAGGATTAAAGATAATTTCAGTCTGCAGTTTACAAAAAAATAGATTATAGTTGACAATTTGTTGTAATTATATTAAATTAAATTTTATATAAAAATTCTTTTTTATAAATATTTTATAATACTTAATCTCTTGCGCAATATCGGTTTTATTGTATTATATCCGATATTGTACCATATTGCAGTGTGTTCTATTCTACTGCATTTTATTGTAGTGTGCTTTATTATAGTTTATTATAGTGTATTGTTTTATTTTGTATAATATCGTATTTGTTTATTCTTTTTTATACTTTTATAGCGCACGTAACCGTTTATAATTATATACATACATATATATGAAAGATTATTATGAGATTCTTGAGCTGCCTGAAGATGCCGAAGATGAGACCATTAAACAACAATTCAGGAAATTGGCTAAGTTATATCATCCTGATAAAAATAATTTTTCCGAAAACATAAGTCTTAATAAATTTATCGATATTAATGAAGCATATAAAGTCCTTAGCGATAGCAATAAAAGAAGACAGTATAATGAAAGATTACATGAATTAAAATTAATAAGTGAAGAAAAAATTACTGCCTACAGATCTAGAGTCAGAGACGGCGGCGATATCAATTTAGAACTGTCCTTGCGTCAGGAAGAAATAATGTCTGACGGAGAGCAGGATTCCTCAGAAAATAAAGCAATTTACCAAAAAGTAGAATATGAAAGATTTATCAAATGTTCAAATTGCGGCGGATTAGGAAAAGAGCCGAATACTAAGATAATACAATGTGATAATTGCGGCGGTTCAGGTCTGGTTATAAATAAGCAGACCAACGCTAAAGATATTTGTCAGAATTGCGACGGTTATGGCGATATAATCTTATACAAGTGCAAAAAATGTAAAGGAAATAGCCGCATCAGAGAATTGTTTGAAAGCAATTTGAATTTTAATATAATTGATTTGAAAAACGATAATAAGATAAAATTTGAAAACTTGGGAGACGCTGGGGCATTCGGAGGTACGCAAGGGGATTTGATTGTATCTATTAATATTATGAAAGACGACGGCAAGAAATTCAAAAAAAATAATAAAAGAGCAGACAAAAACGTCAGCTCTGCCGCTGTTTCCAATATTAATAATGTTTCTAATATTAAAGATAGCCTTTTGACTGAAAACGAAGATAATAATGAAAAACAAGAGGTGAGAAATAAAGGTATAAAAAATCTATTATCAAATTTTTTTAATCATAAAAAATAACAAATAAAAATTGCAGCTATCGCTTAAAATAAAAATTGCAGTTTTCCGTATTTAAATTAGCTCTCACTCTAAGATAGAATAGAGTATGGTGAGCAACAAATGTTGTCGAATATACAAATATCCTTTCATTATATCACTCTTAAACAGAATATGGTATGGTGAGCAACAGTCTTAATCCTGCAATAGAAAGTTATCTACTCGGAAAAGGTGTCTGACACCTTTTACTTTACTTTTTACTTTTTACTTTTTACTTATATTTCGCTTAACCGAGCAAAGAAATGCATAAATATTTTCTATTGCAGGATTAAGGAACAACAGTAAGTATTCGTCGTTAAATAATAGAATCTATTTCATATTTTCCGTTACCGAAGGTTGTGTTTTTTCCTAAATGTATTATTTCACCGACTCTTATAATCCATAAAAATTCTTGTCCGACGTTTTCAAATGAAATTTTTCCGGTAAAACCGCTTATCTTCATATGCCTTTTCTGTCTATTGGAATATCTGTCGACTGATTTCCATTTTAGATTATTATTTGCCCTAACGCCGTATGCCTTTTCTATATAATAATTAAAATCTATATTATTATCAGGATTATCATTAATTTCATTTTTTTTGTTATCGCTATTGACGCAGTGAAAAAAGTTAAGATTAGAGATTCTTCTGAGCAAGTTTCGGATATATACATGAAATTCTAAATTTTGAACTATTTTTTCATTAAAGATTATTTTTGTAGGCGTTATAAAATCAAGATTAACAGAAAAGATTTCTTTTTTTGAAATATTACTGCATTTATATAGCTGATTATTATTATTTTCAGCCGATATCGCAGTTCTATCTGTTTTTAAGCCTATTGTATCATACGGCACAAATTGTTTCAAAACATTGCTGCCGCTGTCTTTTGCTATGCCGCTGTTTCCTGTACAGCAGCAGTCTTTTGTTTTTTCTATAAAATCTTTAACAGTATAGTAATTTCTGAGCGGCAGCAGTTCTTCTTTTTTAAAATCGTATAACTTTTCTTTATTTTTATCATTTATTATGTTAAAAAGAGAAAATTTGCCCTGCTTCATTTTTCCGATGCCTCGTCTGCCTGCTAAACCGAAAGAATATGCAAAATAAGGAAATAAAGATATAGCCTGTCCTATTAAAATCAACGAAAATTTTATTATTTCATTTTTCTTATAAAAATTTTTAGTTTCTAAAGGAGGCTCTATAATGTAAGGATGAGGAAGGGACGAATAATTTTTTAATCTTGATGAATTTGAAGGAGGAGGCGAGTCGAAAATTTTTTTAAACATACATACAGACTTAAAATTGCAGGTTTCGCACTCATTTTCATAAGAAATGCACATTACATCCTTAAAAATATGTCCGAAAACGCCTCTAAAAGTAGAACCTTTGTAGTCAGGAAGCAAGGTGTCATTTTCAGTTTTTATTTCAAAATTCAGTTTTGCTATTTTAAAATCATTTAATATTGCTGAAATTTTTTCATTCATAAGAGAATCCGCTGATATTTTATAACTTATAATTATGATTTTAATGCGACTGCATATACTGCATACACAAAAGCATACAAGCAATTGTATCGTAAATTTCTAAGATTGTAAATTTATAAAATAATTATAATAAAAAAACAATGTTGTTTTTAATTACAAATGCAAAAAGTTTTATTAGTATATAAATAAATATGATTACTGTCTTAATGAAAGCTGACAGCTAACATATTTATATATATTTAATTTTACATATATTCAATTATTTTAACTTAATTTTTTTAACTTAATTATTTTAACTTAATTTTTTAAATTTATTTAATCTTTAATTCAATTATTTTAACTTAATTTTTTAAATTTATTTTTTAAATTTATTTAATCTTTAATTCAATTATTTTAACTTAATTTTTTAAATTTATTTAATCTTTAATTCAATTATTTTTTAGGAGGAACTAAAACTATGTTGGTAAAAACGAAAAAAGATTTAAAAAAAATTGAATCGGCGGCATTGAAGCGGTATGCAGTTTCAATTTCACTTCTACTATTTGCTTTATTTATGTTTTCTGCAAAATCTGCGTTTGCATCGAATATTTATTTTAATAGATATTATGTCAGTCTGAACGGTGGAATTGCAGATACGTCAATAAGCGGAATATCTTCTAAATCTGGAGGGACTTACAATATCACGTTAGGCAAAAATTTCAACATGAATAAGATAGTTATAGGCGGAGGTTTATTATTAGGCTATGCGGACAACGGCTCATATTCATACTCTTACGGAAACGCAAGTCTTCATTCGGCATATTATGGAATATTTTTAAAAGGTGGATATGCATATCATAATTTTATGCCTTTTGTTAAATTGGGCTATATAGATTACGCTTTTGTCGGTACTTCAAGCACCGGTACGCAATGCTTTGACATTGAGGGAGATACTGAATGCGATGATGCTCAGTATGTATCAAGTATGAGTTCTGAAGGCGGCTTAATGTATGGCGCCGGCGTAGAATATTTATTTAATCCTGCATGGGGATTAACCGCTCAATATTTCGGCGGAGCATTGTCTGACAGTGATAAAGTTAACAGTTTTACAATCGGAATCGACTATAATTTTTAGTAGCATAGTTATAAGCATAATTCATAATAACTTTTTAAGTTTTGCAAACGGAACCGACTATAATTTTCAGGAGGAAAGTGGAAAAAATGAAAAAATCAAAAAAAATGTTTTTATTGCTGACTTTAGTATTGGTAATGTCTGCAGTAGCTCTTTCAGGCTGCGCAGACGGAATTGGAAACGGCAGGATTGCAAATCAGTCCAATAATACGCTTTCAAGAAAAATAATAAAAGGCAAAACTACCGAATCTCAAATTAGGCAGATGTTCGGAGACCCTGATAAAACTACTTTTAATAGCAAAGATGATTTAATGTGGACATACGAATATCAGCATGACCATGATACAGTTGCAGCTTATATACCGGTAGTAAATTGGTTTGCAAAAGATGTAAAGGGACATAAAAAAACTCTTGTTATTCTATTTAATAAAAAAGGTATAGTAAAAAATTATGCGTTCAGTAATTCTGCTAACAGTATCTCTTTAGGTATGTAACTATCATTAAATTGTACGAATTTAATTGAATTAAAAAATAGAAAGTTTTAGCGGTCGGCTATGATAGTTATTGATAATATTCATTGATTAACAACGATGGTGTAACCTGCTAAAACTTTTTATTTTTTTTTGCATTCAAAATATTTATATATTTATATATTTATTTGTATATTTTGTATATAATATATATTTATTAGCATATTTTATGTATAATACTAAAGTATAGCGTTATAGTTTATTAATTTATTTTGTTAATATGACATAGCTTATCAACTCGAATCTTTCATAATTATCAGCAGCACATTAATATTGTAACATTTATGAGACAATAAAAATGTCTAGGGGTTTTTTGCTATCAAAAAGTAAAAATATAAGCTTAAATAGACATAAAATAAAAAAAATAAACAAAATAAATAAAATAAATAAAATAAGAATTAATATTTCAGTTATGTCATCGATAATATCAAATAAAACGTCAGATAAAACAATTAAATCTATCGAAATAACTAGTTCCAAATATCTCTGCAATGCTTTTTCTATAAATATGCTTCAAACTTTCCCGGCAGAAATAAAAATAGAAGAAATAACCACTGCCGATGCTTCAAAATTAATTGCATCTGGAAAATATAAAAGTGCGATAGGTCACGCCTCAACAGCAGAATTGCTTTCAAATATATTAAGTTTTCCTATTAAAGTGAACAGGACGACATTACAGTTAAATGAAAACGATGAATTGCTGCTTGCCCAATACTACGGCGAAAGGCTGCCTGAAGGGGTGATAAAATTACCTGAAGGAAGTTCTATAAGGTGGTTCTTAGTTGTTGTGAAGTAGGTAAAATTAATAACGGTTAGATAATTAACAGTCAGACAGTTATTAAAATGACTCATAATTAAATGAATTAAATTAAAATTATTATATATAAAATTAAGAGAATACCCGCTTATGCCAAATAATTCGCTTCTTATAACGTTAGTCAGCGCACAGACTATTCCGAATATTTTATGTACGGATTTTTTTAAACCTGATGCCGTCTTATTTATTTCAACCGATAAAATGGAAAAAATAAATAAGGTAAATGCAACATTAGAATCAATAAAAGCAATTAATCAAAATAGCAGAAGTATTAATAGTTATTACTACAACGAAGCATCCGATAGAGCAGATAGAGCAAATGAGATAAAACATTATACGATTATCGTAAAAGAAGATTCAATTTTAGACACTATAGAAAAATTATCTTTTTGGATATATGAAAATGGTTCTAAGTTTGATGAATTTATAATAAATATAACTTTAGGAACAAAGATAATGTCTATTGCATTATTTGAAGCAATGAGGCAAAACAATAAAACAAAAAAAATAGTTTATATGCCTATAGACGAAAATATTATCGAAATTATTCCTGCCAATCTGTCAGAATTGTCGAAAAAAATGCTGTTATGCGATAATAACAACTATGACGATAATAATTATAATATTAACAATACTGGCAAAACAAACCAAACCCGCAGTATATCGCAATTTAACTGTTCTGATTGCAATGAAGAAAAACTAATAATAAAAAGAAGGTTGTCGTTATTTGAATATTGTAAAGCATATGATGTCGATATAACAAATTTTGATTGTTTGGATAGTATTAAGATACGATCAAAAAAAGACGAAAATTTTGCAAAATGGATTATCAATAACTATTTTGACGATAATTTTGCAGCAAACAGCATAATTGAACAACTGTTATCAAATTTTTTTATATTATTGATACAATATCGCAATGAAAAAGAACACAAAAAGAAATTGTCTAAAAACAAAGAACTTGCATTGAATTTAGATTTTACGCTGACGACATCTGCTAAATCTGATAAAAAAACTGTAAAATTAAAAAAAGAAGCTGTAAAAGAAGTCATAGAAGAAGTTGCGATGAAAGCAGCAAAAGAAGAAGAGTTATCTAAAAAGGTGGAAAAATCTGGGAAGAATACCGGCATATCAATGGAAAACAAGGAAAGTTTTGAAGAAAGTTTTGAAGAAAGTTTTGAAGAAAATAAAGATACTGAAATCAAAATTGAACTACTAAAAAAATTCTTCAGTTTTGAAAAAATGAACATTTGCAAAGTTGATATCCAAAGAGTAATTTCTGATGATTCTATTTCAAATACTTCCAATATAAAAATCGTCGGCACAATCTTAATAAATAAAGACACTGTCGATTTTTTAACAGGAGGATGGCTTGAAGAATTTTGTTTCAATGAAATAAATAGCCTGAAGGATGAAGGAATAATAGATGATGCAGCGATAAATGCCTCTTTAAGCAAAAAAAACGGCACAGATAATGAAATAGATGTTATATTCACTTCAAAGAATAAAATATATATGATTGAATGCAAATCTTTACAGCAAAAACATGACGCTAATTCCGAAATATTCTATAAAATTTATTCCATTCAAGATAAAGTTGGACGTCTTGCTACTAAAAGTTTTTTAGTCAGCACGGCGGCAGATAATATACTTGATAAGCAAGATGACGGGATTACAGATAGAAACAACGCAGCAGAAAATAATATAAAGACGGAAAACTGTAACTCAGAATATGCAAATCAGCCATATTTTCCTGCTATAAAGGACGCAGTTAAAAAAAGAGCTAATGAATTAAATGCAATTGTAATTAATCCAGTTTGTATAAAAAATCTAAAGAATGAAATAAAAAAATATCTATAATTCTATTAGTATAATTATTTTTAGTATAATTATTAGATTAATTTTTAAATTCTATTAGTATAATTATTTTTGATATAATTATTAGATTGATTCTTACTTAAATTAAATAATAATGAATAATAATGAATAATAATGAATAATAATGAATGTTAATGAATAATAATGAATAATAATGAATGTTAATAGCTAACTTAAACACATATCATTAATTCTGCTCAATTATAGCTTAATAATGAATTATATTATTTCCTACGATATAGCCGATAACAAAATAAGATTGAAACTATTTAAGATTTTAAAAGATTACGGGACGCACGTTCAATTCAGCGTATTTGAAGCAACGTTAAACAAAAAACAATATGATAAAATGTTGTCGGAAATATGTCAAATCAAAATAAATAAGTCTAAAGACAGTATAATAATTTATTCTCTGAATAAGTTGTCTGTTAAGAACAAATTGATTATAGGATGTTTTTCCAGAGACGAAAATAAAAGCTGTTATGTTATTTAATAAATTTGGCAAAATCAGGTGAGGCAATGTCTGATTTATTTGAAAATTTTTGTGAGTTCACAAATCTGGCGGCCGCTTTCAGAAGGGTATCTGAAAGCGGCGGAGGTCCAGGTACGGACCACATAACAATTGAAAAATATGCATCTGAATTAGACAGAAATCTCCATTTATTAATCGATGAAATTAAAACTTCATCGTATATACCCAAGCCCATAGCAAAATTTAAATATAAATCACCAAATTCCGGAAAAATTAGAGTATTAGGCATACCTTCTGTAGTCGATAGAGTAGTTCATACCGGACTGCTAAATGTTTTGGAACCTATTTTTGAGAAAGAATTTTTAAGATGCTCTTACGGTTATAGACCACGCAAATCATATGTCTGCAGTGCAGATATACATGCCTTTTTTGATTCTATAAATATCGGGATTTTGAATGAAAAGATTAATGCACGCATAAAGGATAAACCTTTCTTAAATTTATTGCGATTAATAATTGTAAATTCGGCTGAAGGCAAGGACACTGGAATTACCCTTGGTGCCCCTACATCTCCAATTTTCGGGAATATTTATTTAAACGATTTTGATAAAATCATTTTTAAAGAGTCAAATTCAAAATATTTAAGATATGCAGATGATTTTGTAATTTTTTCTGATTCGGAAGAAAATATCTATAAACTTAAAGATATATCTGAAAGATACCTTAAAGAAAATTTAATATTGGAATTATCAAAAGAAAAGACTTCGATAGTAAACATAAAAATCGGTGATGACAACAGAAAAGGATTTGATTTTCTCGGATATCATTTTAACAGCTCAGGTAAATACCCATCAGAAAAATCATTGTGTAATTTTTCAGAAAAAATTAACGGACTAACTTTAAACGGCATTAAGAATATATATTTAGATAACATAATTGACGGCTGGCTGAATTATTTTGACATAAAAATAGCAAATAAGGATAATTATCAGGAGATAGTCGAACTGATAGATCGATTAATAGCTGAAAAGCCTGAATTAAATGTTGGTTTATCAATTTTAAAAAGCGCATTATTTGCAAAAAACTTTCAGAAAGATATTTCATCGTTTATTATTAAATCCATTAAAGATAAAATCTTGTCTGATGATTTAGGAAATGAAAATGTAAATGAAAATGAACAGTATAAAAAATGTAAGAGAGATATTAAATTAGATGCGGCTATTTTAAGCAATGAATTAGATTTAGAAAGAGATTCTTTTGATTTTATTTCTGAAAAAAGCGGAGATACAGAAAGAATTTTGAATATAAGCGATTATTTTGTGTCAAAAAATGAGTATGAAAAGGCCATAAGGTTATTAAACAGATTTATTGAAAATAATCCGAATTTTACAGACGGATACGAAAAATTGTCAGAAATATACAGAAGAATGGGTTTAACCGGACTTTCTGAAAAGATGCAGGATTACAAAAAAGGAACTGAAAAAAAAGAAGGAACTAACGACATAAACATTAATCAAAATGTAAATAAAAACATAGATGAAAAAAAATCTGAAGTGGAAAATAAGGACTCGGAGACAGAAAATAAAACAGACAGCAAGTCTCTATACGATAGTGTACCAGATGCAGATATTTTAACTCCAGAAAAAATGGCTGCTGAAAATAAAGATAAAAAGGACAATAAAGATAATATAAATAACATAATTAACGCAGGTTATTACGATAGCAGTGCTACTTACCAAGATAACAAGAAGATTATAGATATAAATAATGTTGATATTGCTTTAAAATATCTGAACATTTTTACCGGAGCCGAAAATTATTACGCTAAAGCTTTAATCAATAAAAATCAAAAATTATTTTATACTAAAATAAATAACCAATTAGACGAAAATGTTATTTTTGAGCACATAAACGGCATCAATACTATTGGCGAATATATTATTCGAAACGATAACTGCATAAATTATGCTGTAATAGATATCGATATTAATTCGGAGCATATAAAAAGTATTTCTTTGGATTCAAACGAATATAGAGATTATCTTAATGAAGCACTAATGTATTCTATTTTAATTAAAAATAGCTTGAAAGCAGAAACGGATTCTGATTGCTACGTCGAATTCAGCGGTTATAAAGGTTATCATGTATGGTTCTTTTTTGAAAAACCTATTTTGGCAAAAACAGGCAGGGAATTTGTAAATTATTTTATTAATAAGCATAAATTTAGACCTCATATAAATATTGAAATTTTTCCAAAAGAAAATAAGATAAATAAAGATGCTGCAGGAAGTCTAATAAAACTGCCGCTTGGTATAAATCTATTGACAGGCGCCGAAACATATTTTGTGAATGACGAAGGCGATAAAATTGTAAATCAGTTTAAATTTATAATAAATGATATAAAAAGAATTTCTGAACAATCTATTAAAGAGATATTAAACCGAAAAAATTATAGGGCAATAGGGGCAATAGACACAGAAATTGCATTATCGGATATAGAAAGCGAAGAGCTTAAGATACTTCTTGATAAATGCGATGTTTTAAAATATTTATACGATAAAGTTAAAATAACTAAATATTTAACTCACACTGAACGATTATCGATATTATATTCAATAGGATATGCTTATAACGGTAAAAAATTAGTTCATTATATAATTAGCTATTGTGCAAATTACGATAAAAATATTACTCAAAAGTATATAAATAAAGTAAAAGGCGATAAATATTCTATATCATGCTATAAAATAAGAGAATGGCTTTCATATATAACTTCGCAAGTTGGATGCAACTGTAAATTTAAAATTGAAAAGGGTGAATATCCAAATATAACAATGCATCTAAAAGATTTTAATAAGAAAATAGCTGATTTGAAAGCCGAAGACGAATTGATGCTAAAAATTAAATTGAAAGAATCGGAAAATGCGAAAAATCAGGAAAAAGACCAAATTAAAGCAGACACCATCTTGAAATTTAACGATAAATCTTCCGATGTGAAATCTAATACTGATGTTACTATAGAAAATAAACAGAAAAAAATATCTGATTTAGAATTAATTATAAAAGATAAATCATATTTTTCATCTGAAACATCAAGTAACGAAATAAACTTAGAGACAGAAACGGAAATTGATAATCTAATATTAGAATTTATTTCGGCAAAAAAAGAACTTTCTGAAAAATTGCAATTTTTTAATAAAATAAAAGGGAATATAGATGCAATTTTTAAAAATAAAGAATTAAACTATCTAAATACAAAATATGGAAAGTTATATAGAATATCAGTTGACAATAAAAGAAATATTAACAATACTGAACATAATGATAATGATATCAAAAATGAAACAGATGGCTCTATAAAATATTTTATTGAGATTTAAATATAGATACAAATTTTAAAATAAAACTACATATTGTTAAAAAATTATAAAAATATAAAATTTAAAAGTGAAAAAAGTGAAAAATAATAGAATAGTTTCAAAAAAAACATTATTGTAATTTTTATACAATCAATATGTCGACACTTTATATTTCAGAACAGGGCGCAGTTGTAACAAAAATATCAAGAAGACTATCTGTACAAAAAAACTCTAAAACTATTTTAGAAATACCTATAATAAAAATAGATAAGGTTTTTTTATTCGGAAATATTCAAATTACGACGCAAGCTATTAATTTTTTATTGGAAAGCAATATAGATGTTTCATTTTTTACGATGAATGGGAAATGTCATGGAAGATTGACTGCTATGGAATCTAAAAATATTTTTTTAAGATTAATACAATATGAAAGATTTTTAGATAAAGAATATCAAATAAAATTAGCCAGAACGATTGTTAAATCTAAATTAAATAACGAAATTGACCTTATTTACTCTTTTTCTAAAAACTATGGAATATCTAGATTTAAAGACATATTAACCGGAATTAAAAATTGCATTTTGCAATTAGATAATAAAATTACTATAAATTCTATCATGGGGGTTGAAGGCATTGCAGCAGCATACTTTTTTAAAGCTTTTAAAATGATGATAAGAAACGAAAATTTTATTTTTACAGTTAGAGAAAAGAATCCATCATTAGATCCTATAAATTCTTTATTGAGTTTCGGATATACATTGATTACCAATGAAATATTAAATATGTTATTCGGTAATGGATTTGACCCATATATCGGTTTTTTACACGGTATAAATTATGGGCGTCCATCTCTTGCATTGGATTTAGTTGAAGAGTTTAGAAGCTCAATAGACGGTTTTACATTGAAACTTATAAATAAATCAATAATTGCTCAAGATGATTTTGTATCTTCAACAGGCGGGGTATTTTTAAAAAATCATGCCATGAAAAAATATTTTAATCATTATGACAAGCTTATGGCTGAATCGACCCCAAAATCTAAAAGACTTTATATTAAAGATAGGATTAATATGCTAAAAAAATCAATAACAAATAGAACAGATTTTATACCAATAAATCAGGTTGCTATGCCATACCCTTAAATTAGAGTGAACTTAAAATATACAATAAAAATGAATAAGATAATTCAATTAAATAAAGTAATTTAATTATATAATAAATATATCAATAAGTTACAAAAGAGTATCAGTATTAATGCTATTTTCCGTTATCTATTATTTTACAAAAAAATGTTGACTTAACGGAAGTAATTATGTATATTGGTTTAAGCTTATGTATTTATTTAAATTTTCAACAATAAATTTGTTAATAAGTTGTGGATAACCGATACATTACGAAAAACGAGCCATATAACTTAATAAATTAAATAAGTTACAAAAGGCAGCATTTGAATATTTCCCTGATTTAAAAGGGATTGAGACTTCTTTAACTCCCCTTCGGGAGTTAAGAACTCCTTACTTAAATTTGAATATTTCCCTGATTTAAAAGGGATTGAGACCTTATCCTTTTTTTAATTATATTTATTTTATTTTATTTTATATTTGAATATTTCCCTGATTTAAAAGGGATTGAGACGGAAAAAATAAAAATTAAACCTTCTTTGATCCCCTATGAATTTGAATATTTCCCTGATTTAAAAGGGATTGAGACATTTTTGATATTCTAATGATTTTTCATCATTAGAATAAATATTTGAATATTTCCCTGATTTAAAAGGGATTGAGACAAATACTACCCTGAAAAATAACGTCAGCATTCAGCTTACCGATTTGAATATTTCCCTGATTTAAAAGGGATTGAGACGTACGGCGCTTCTTACCTTAAAGAAGGCATTGCTGCCTTCATTTGAATATTTCCCTGATTTAAAAGGGATTGAGACACTTCATCTAACATAATAACTCTCCTTTTTTTATTGTTATTTGAATATTTCCCTGATTTAAAAGGGATTGAGACGGTGAAAGGCAATATTATTGCCCTGTTTTTTTGCTACGAATTTGAATATTTCCCTGATTTAAAAGGGATTGAGACTCGGCTGGCTTTAAAATTTTTTTTTATTTTATTTTTTATTTGAATATTTCCCTGATTTAAAAGGGATTGAGACAAGATAAAATAATAAAGAATAAATAATGTATATGCGATAAAAATTTGAATATTTCCCTGATTTAAAAGGGATTGAGACTTTCAAAATTAAATACACTTTCTTTTTTTAACTCCCCATTTGAATATTTCCCTGATTTAAAAGGGATTGAGACATTTCATTCATTTTCATTTTTTAATCTCCTTTTTTTTATTTATTTGAATATTTCCCTGATTTAAAAGGGATTGAGACCTTTCAAAATCTTTTATGTCTGAATAAAAATATTTCCTAATTTGAATATTTCCCTGATTTAAAAGGGATTGAGACATTTGTTTTGCCGTCCCAAGAAAACTTTAATGCCCTCAAATATTTGAATATTTCCCTGATTTAAAAGGGATTGAGACTTATACTCATCCTTTTTAAGACTTCTACTGAAATAAGAATTTGAATATTTCCCTGATTTAAAAGGGATTGAGACTGAAAACACACACAAAACGTTTTCAAATTCCTTATTAGCTAAATTTGAATATTTCCCTGATTTAAAAGGGATTGAGACTATAGTGCTGCTGAAATAAGAATTGCTTCTTATTTCAGATTTGAATATTTCCCTGATTTAAAAGGGATTGAGACCTTTCCTATTTTCCTAATGCGGTGGCGGGTTTATTTGGCTTGATTTGAATATTTCCCTGATTTAAAAGGGATTGAGACTAAATTTAGTTTGAAAAGTTTATATAAAAACTATAAAATTTGAATATTTCCCTGATTTAAAAGGGATTGAGACAATAGATAAAAGCTGATAATAAATAAATAATAAATATGAATTTGAATATTTCCCTGATTTAAAAGGGATTGAGACTCATCTGCAATTCTTCTTATTTCTTTAGTTTCCATGTAAATTTGAATATTTCCCTGATTTAAAAGGGATTGAGACAAAGTTTATTCAATCTTTCAAAATCTTTTAAATTTGTAAAATTTAAATATTTCCCTGATTTAAAAGGGATTGAGACGCCTCTCGGCAGTTTTAACCTGCGCATCTGTCAATTGAATTTGAATATTTCCCTGATTTAAAAGGGATTGAGACAAAAACTGCCTCTGTTGTTGGACGAGTTTCTTATACTATTTGAATATTTCCCTGATTTAAAAGGGATTGAGACGCCTCTCGGCAGTTTTAACCTGCGCATCTGTCAATTGAATTTGAATATTTCCCTGATTTAAAAGGGATTGAGACCGAATATTTCGCCATCGTTTTTTTCTAAGTCGTATCCGGATTTGAATATTTCCCTGATTTAAAAGGGATTGAGACGTACATAGACACATGTACGGTAGTTCTTACCTTAAAGAAGGATTTGAATATTTCCCTGATTTAAAAGGGATTGAGACGTACATAGACACATGTACGGTAGTTCTTACCTTAAAGAAGGATTTGAATATTTCCCTGATTTAAAAGGGATTGAGACAAAAATAATAATTTTTATTCATTTTAAAGCCTCCTTATATTTGAATATTTCCCTGATTTAAAAGGGATTGAGACAGCGCCTAATGATATAGACGCCTTAGAATTATCAAGTTTTATTTGAATATTTCCCTGATTTAAAAGGGATTGAGACAATGTTAAGTTCTCCTTCAACGAATAATCCTTTCCCTTATTTGAATATTTTCCCTGATTTAAAAGGGATTGAGACCTGTATATGAAAAAGCGTTTGAAACGAAAACATCTCCCGCATCATTTGAATATTTCCCTGATTTAAAAGGGATTGAGACTAATTGTCCAATGATACATCAGTTTCACTGATTTAGTTTTATTGATTGGTACTAACCCATTACCTAATTATATTGCTTTACAATATTTTATTGGACAAAATAAGTATCTAAAAAAAATATGGCTGATATGTTCAGAAAAAAATTCAGGTATAAATCAAGATAGTACAAAAGAATATGCAGAAAGTCTTCAAAAATATTTTTCAAAAGAAAATCTCTCACCCGATTATGCCAACGATGTTCAAAAAGTAGAATTTCAGGAAATAATATATATTACGAATATTGGCAGCAAAAAAGCTATAGAAAACCAACTGGAAAAAATAGCAAAAAATTCTAATAATGGGAAATTGCATTTATTTTTTACAGGAGGTTCTAAGGCGATGTCTGCATATTCTTATTACTATTTAAAAGAGAAATTTAAGAATAAGTTTGACGCATCTTATTTATCGGCACGAGATTGGAAAATCATATTTGACAACGAAAAAAACATTCCTGAAAGTATTGCAGATAAAATAAAAATAAATTTTGATTATTTAACTGAACTGCATAGCTTTGAGATAATAAAAAATACCGAAAAACATTATTGCAGCTCTATTGAATTTATTGAAATAATAGAGTCAGATGAAATAGAAAAATTTTATTGCAATTCCGATGGATACAATAGAGATATTTTTAAACCTTACGACGATCATAAAATAATGGAAAAAATATTTCATAATATAAAAAACGAAGATTCTAATATATTAAAGGCTGCTGCATCCGATAATTGTTTGAATGAAGAAGAAAATAAAATAAAAACTGACGCCGATAGATCAAAATTTAAAAAAAAGGTTGATATTTTTAGAAATATTATAGAGACATTGAATTACCGGCCCAATGAAACTTTCATGAAGATAATAAACTCCTTTCCTGAAGATTGTAGAATTTATTATTATGATAGTTCTGAAAAACCTAATTTTAATACTAAAATAGAATACAAAAAATATAATGATGCTATTGAATTTTTAGACGGTTTTTGGTTAGAACAATATATAAAAAAGATTAATTTTAAGGATAATTTCGATGAAATCTTATTTAATAAAGAGCTTTATAAGAGTTCAGGCGGTCCAGAAAATAAATTTGAGCTTGATGGTGTTTTGATGAAAGGATGTCAACTCATAGGGGTTAGCTGTACAACTTCAAAAAATTAAGCGCTTAAATTAATTTGTTTAATACGACAGTTATAATTGAGAAATAATGCAAAATTTACTTATTAGTTTACATAATGTTCATTATGGGACATATTAATTATCTAACTAGCCTATTCGTTTTTATTATTTTATTTTATAGATTTAATATAATTAGCGCTGATATAATTATCAATCTGCTCTTCAAAATAAATTCTTATACTAACTCTATCGATGGAATATTTTGGTTTTAAATAATCATCAATATAGATGTCCGTTAATTTGTCGTCCATCTCTATGAGTCTTTTTATAAATAATTTAGTATTAAAATTAGAATTTACCTTTAGTGAATCATCTATTATTTTTTTAAATCCACATTTCTTAGATATAGCATATAAATCATAGTAATCCCTTATTTTTTCTCTACCTATCAATGCATCAACTTTCATAGCCGTTAAAACGTCGAGGTCAGCAATTTTTATATTCCCAAACAATATTTTATTATTTTTTTGCAATAAATGTCCAAATTTTGAATAAGCGCAAAAAGTATTTTTTACATTACCTATATAAAAATCTAACTGCTCTTCTTCATCTAGAGTATTTATAATTTTATAGTTTTTATTACTCAATTTGTCTATTAATTTTCTTACATTCTTTTTATCTAAAATATTAGACGATGCAGAGTAAAAAAAATCAATATCTTCAGAAAATCTATGCTTTAAATAGTAGGATAATGCAGAGCCTCCGGTGAAAATAAAACTTTCAATCTCTTTATATTCAGAAAGTTCTCGAAGTAATTTTTCTGTTTCCGCTAACCACATAAGTTTGCATAACTTCATTAATCATAATAATTAATGAATTATAAAATTAATCAATTTTTTGCGTCTTGATTTTGTACATAATAGGTAAAATAAGGTCAAAAAGTTTTAAAAGACCGGGGCTTCTGCTTAAATTTTTTTGCTCGTATGTTTTTTGTTCTTCTTTAGACAGCGAATTATAAACTAAGTAGCTGCCTTTACCTTCAAATACCGGTCTTACCGTATTCCGATAAATATTCATAAATTCGTCGGCATCTATAAGATTAAAAAGTGTAAATATTTCTTCAAGCGTGCCGTATTTTAGAACCTGCTCTATTATAATAGCTGCAGGCAATCCCGTTTTTTCTTTGTCATAACTCCAAAAATGCGTCCTATTGATTTCAGGAGGTAAATTTTTAATTTTATATAATATTTCTTTCATAATTATATTATACGATAATAAAAAACATTTTCAATGAATATAAAATATATAAAAACATATATAAAAGATAAAATTAAATTTATCATTTATTATTTGCATTAATATTATTGCTATACAATCCAATTTATTATTTCATAATTTTTATCGGGAATTGATTCATCAAAATATCCTGCTACAGGAATGCGTTCTATTTCGTATAATGAATTATTCTGAAAAGAAAGATTTGCATAAAACTGTATATTTTCACCTATATTAATATTTAAATACGATAAAGGTACGGATAATTCTAAAACATCTGCAAAACTTCCCTGAATACCATGTTTATTTCCAAAATTATCAATCATGTATGAATTTACTGAAATTACGACGCTATTCTTAGCATTACCGCTGCCGTTGTCGTTATCTGCACTGCCGCCAATAATATTGTTCTTGCCGGTGCTATTATAGGCATGGTCATCGGTGTTGATATTATTTTTATTTAAGTTGTTTAAATCGGCGCTGTTAACATCTATATGGTTATTGCCCGATTTGAATTCGTTTATTATTTTAAAATTATTAGGTTTTAGAAAATTGATTATAAATTCTTTATCTTTTAAATTCTCTATATGCTTCTTAAAAAAATCTATCCTGAAAAACATATCAGATTTATTAAATCCGTATCTTATGCTTCTAATATAACGGTTTGAGTGCGCCATAGCCTTTCCTGATGTAATAGCCGGAAAATAAACGGCGCTGCCGAGCCATTCAAAATAATTGTCTATATAGCCGTTAATTGTAGGATTTATAAAACACACCATTTTTATGCCCGGTTTAACCTCCTGTTTCCCTTTAAATATAGGTATAAAATATTCATCTGGAATAGGTTTGTCTAAAATCCTGTAAATATTAGACAGATGAGTTCTGTATAAAGCGTCGTATTCATCGTCAATGCCGGACGTTCTGTCGTCTCCGTACCACCAGTTATAATCGCTTCCTTCAGCAATATATATCTGTTCCCAAGCTTTTTTTAAGTCAGTTTCTTTTATAGCCGTATTTTTCAGGTTAACAAGCCAATCTCTGGTTTTGGAAAGCAGATCCCATGATTTATTGTCCTCGTCATCGCCTATCCATATATTAAAATTATGATTTATCCATGAGCCGGGATAGATTACCGGAATATTATATAATTTGTTAAAATCATAATCGTTTACGCTATTCCATTTAATGTCTTCTAAATCTTTCGCACCGTAATTATTATTATTTTCAATGCTTTCTAAATATTCGCTTATAGTTACAGTTTTTATAGATTTTTCTTTTGAAAGACCATCATATAAATAATTAAAAAAATCCAATGCATTATTCGGATAGTATTCCCAGGCGTTTTCTCCGTCTAAGATTATAGGCACTATTCCATATCCTTTTTTATTTATATCTTGAATAGTTACATGTATATTTTTAATGTAATTTATTAATTCTGAAGCCGCATTTTTCGGTTCATAATTGGCATACCTAAATCCTATAAGGTCGGAAATTGACCTATCCCTGAAAAAAATATATAAAAATCCCCCGTTCCTTTTTATAATATAAGGCTTATATAAAAATTTTCTGTTTTGAATATTACTCAAATTAATGCCTATGGAATTTGCAAGAATATCTTCATCGGTAGCAATCCATTTTAATTTATTGTCTATCATAATATTTACCGCATTTTCGCTCACGCTGCCTTCGGAAGGCCACATTCCTTTTAAACTATAATTCAATTCATTATTAAAATATTCAATGCTTTTTTTTATTTGAATCTCAGCATCTTCAGGATGCCTGAAAGCGTTTTTGGGCAGCGAAACTTTAGGATTGCTGAAATTTGCGACATTTGTATCGCATAGCAGCGGAAGTATGGGATGATAAAACGGACTGCCGGAGACTTCAATCTGCCGGTTGTTAATTAACTCTTGGATAGCAGGAATGAACTTTTTCAGAATTTCAGGTATCTTGATATTTATTAACTTTTCCTTTTCTTCTTCTGTAAAATTATAGTCTTTTGTTTTAAGTCCGTTTAAAAATTTATCGTTTGATATTGAAAGAGGGTCTATCCATAAAAGGTTAAATAAAACTATAATATCGATATAATCCTGTTCGCTGAATAAATTTATTTTGTCTGCATTCTGAACTAAATCTGAATTATGGTTTGAAAAGAGCAATAATGACAACTCATAAAAATGCTTACTCTTTTTTATAAAGTTATCGCTGCTTTTGCAGGCGGAAAAAAATTTATTTATTATAAATATTTTATCTTCCGCAGATAATTCCGTAATTTTGGTTTTTGATATTTTTAAAAATATATCCAATGAAGCATTTTCATAGTTATCGGAATAATCTTTAAGCTGCGTCAATAAAGAAGGAGAATAATTAAATGTACATTTAATATCAGGAAAATTCTTAATAAGCTGCGCCATATAAAGATAATCTTTTGTGCCGTGTAATCTCGTCCACGGCATAAGATATTCGCTTGTATAATTATCTTTATAATACGGCTGATGAAAATGCCAGATAAAGGCTACATTTAAAGGATAGTCCATTTTATTATCGTTTAGAATTCAGCTGAATAAGATTTTCAATATGACCGCGGCTTTTCGTCATTGCATCGTTTTCAAGCATTTTTTTATAAACGGCAACAGCCTGTTCCGGTTTGCCTATCATTGTATAAATTGAAGCTTCTTCCAGCATTGCATATTCTTTGAGTTTTACATCGTTTATTTTAGCCATTTTCTTTAAATAATTAATGGCTTTTAAGTTATTTTTCTGATTCAATTCAGCAGTCACAATATTACTGTAAGCTAAATAGCTGATATTATTTTTATGCGGAACAGGTTCATGTATAGTATATTTTTTAAAATATGTAATTGCTTTTTTATAATTTCTTAATAAAAGATAGTCTGAGCCTAAATAAAAATTTGCAATAATTTCTGCTTTAGTTCCGCTATATTTTGTTTTTAGCCGGCGCAGCACAATAATAGATTTTTTGACATTTTTGAGATTGCCTGTTTTTGAATCTCCTACTGAAAGATATAGTCTGACCCCTTTTCCTAATAAAGCATATGCCTTGCCTTCCCTATAGCCGTTATAATATTTATATCCGATTATACCGCCTGCTATAATTATAATGCCAATGCAGCAAAAAATAATTAATTTTTTATTCTTCTTGAAAAATTCTTCTACGTCAATCGCCATGTTTGTTGTCCTTATTAATTTATTTATATTTTAATTTGTATTTTATTTTGTATTTTATTTTTTTAAATTAATTAAATTAAATTTTTTATACTGCATCACAATTTTTAAATATTTATATTTTGCAACATTAATTGATAGTTTAAGAAAAATTTTAATTTAACATGAGCGTCATAATGTTTTAAGATTTGTATTTTTGCGACAGCTCCTCGGCATTTTTCTTTATTTCTTTTAATTCAGAAACATTAAGTCCTGCGCCGAAAGCAATATTGTTGTAGATATTTTCTGTTAAAATATCATCAGGCGAATGTGCATCGCTTGAAATTATTAATTTTGCCCCTGTGCGTTTTGCAATTTGAAAAACGATACCGTTTGATAAACAATGTCCTTTTCTGTAGGTTAATTCAAGATAAATATTTTTATTTTTAGCCAGCAGAGCTTCTTCTTCAGTTAAAAGCCCTGGATGCGCAAGAATATCAATATTCTCATTTAAAGCCGCCAAATTAGTTCCTTTTTCAACCGGTTCACTCAGTGTTTCTCCGTGAACGACGACTATTTTTGCGCCGGACATTCTTGCTAAATTTACCGCTTCACCTATTAATGACGGTGGCACGTGGGTTATTTCTACACCCGGCAGCACTCGGAATTTATTATTGTTTTTAATATTTTCGGCATTAATTTTATTGCTTATTGCAATAATACCGGATAATATATATTCAATATTTGAAAAATCGGCATGGTCGGTAATCGCAAGGGTTTCTATACCGGAATAAACCGCTCTCCTAATTAATTCGGAAGGCACCAGTTCACCGTCTGAAAATAATGTGTGTGTGTGAAAATCTGATATCAAAAATTTCTCCGTATATTAAATATATGTAATAGTAGTAGTATATATTCAGTACAGCATAGTATATATTAAATTAAATATAGTATATTAACGTGTATAAGCATGTAATTTTTTAGCTATACTGCTCTATACTGCTAATTTCAACAGCAAAAAAATATGAAGATAATTATCTATCTATATATACTATATATAATATCTATCTATCCTATTTATTTAATTAAATAAATAAATATCGCTTTCTATATCGCAAAGATATTATTCGTTAAATGACTTCTCCATATAATTTATTACTTACAACTTCTGTTATTTTGACTTTAACTTTAACTAAAGTACTTTCGGATTTTTCCAAAGTTGAATTCAGTAAAAATTCGGACATTTTTTTTATATCAAAATTTTTTAGATATACAACCCTTTCATTAGAGGTAATTCCTCTATAGAATATACCTTTATTGATTATTTCAGAATTATAATCATCGTTCTCCGCTATTTTTTCTATTATAACATCATAATAATTTCCTATCAATTTATTTAAAGACGAAGCAAAAATATTTTTTTGCAGATTAAATAATTTATTTAACCTTTCTTTCTTTATTTCAAGAGGTACATCGTCTTTATAATTTAAAGCTGCGGTAAAAGGTCTAGGCGAATATTGAAAGCCGTAAATAAACTCGAATCCTGTTTCTTTTATTAAAGATAGCGTTTGTTCGAAATCTTCGTCTGTTTCTCCCGGAAATCCGACAATTATGTCCGTTGATAATAATATACCCGGACAATTTGATTTCAGCTTTTCTATAAGGTTTATATAGCGATCTCTGTCATAACCCCTGTTCATCAATTTTAATATTCTGTCTGAACCTGATTGAACAGGCAGATGCAGACTCTTTGATATTTTATTTTCTTTTCCGATAAGTTCGATTACTTCATCGCTCATATCTTTAGGATGAGATGTTAAAAATTTTATTTTTTTTATATTTTTTATTTCTGCAATCTTTTTCAGAAGATACGCAAAATTATAATCTGGGTTTTCTGGGGACTTATAAGAATTCACATTCTGCCCAAGTAAAATAATTTCTTTAACATTTTTTTGAGCGTATTTTTCTACAGTTTTCAATAAAATATTTAAAGGTATATATTTTTCAGCGCCTCTGACATACGGAACTATGCAATAGCTGCAAAAATTGTTGCACCCCTCCGTTATTTTTAAATATTGCGAGTAATTTAATAAGCTTTTTTTTTCAGACCTTTGATTAAAAGATTTTTCTAATCTTCTGTAGTAATTTTCATCTTTGGCAAATATATCTTCTTCAATTTTCGAATCAACCGGAGTAATTTTCAATAAAGATTTAAATTCTTTTTCAAGCATGTCGGGAATGGATAAAATATCTTCGGGGCTAACGTAATAATTTACGGACAGCTCTTTATATCCTGAATCTTCTGCAATTATTATACTATTACTTCCAGTCTTATCTTTATTTCTACTTTTATTTTTTA
This sequence comes from Candidatus Acididesulfobacter guangdongensis, assembly GCA_004195045.1. Taxonomy (NCBI): domain Bacteria; phylum Candidatus Acidulodesulfobacteriota; order Candidatus Acidulidesulfobacterales; family Candidatus Acidulidesulfobacteraceae; genus Candidatus Acidulidesulfobacter; species Candidatus Acidulidesulfobacter guangdongensis. The sequence continues at coordinate 398,221 of SGBC01000003.1, read as the reverse complement.
TATTTGTATTTTGTTTAATCTTTTGCTGGGCGTAGCATCCCGCAAGTATTATTTTTTTCTTTTTATCTGTTATACGTCCGATATCGGATAGTATTTTGTGGTCTGCGTTATCCCTTACACTGCATGTATTTAAAATTATTATATTAGCGTCATTTAATGATGCCGCTTTTTTGAATCCTTTAAAAATCAGCCCGTCTTCAAGCAGCTCGGAATCATGGAAATTCATCTGACATCCGTAAGTTTTGATGTAAAAACTAATATCTTCCGCAGCATCGGTAAATTTCATAATATTGCTCAAAGAATTAAAGAATTAAAAAATTAAATAATTAAGTTATGAAATAATTAAGTAATAATAAAATAATAATGATAATAAACCAAATGATAATAAACCAACAAATAAAGAAATTATAAACATAAAATGCAAATGAGCTTACAGAGCGCTTAAATCAAACGGGACGGATAATGATGTTAAACATTTTCTTTTATGAGGTTGTTTTTGCAGATTTTACTCATTTTAAAAAAAGGAACCAATTTTTCTTTTACTTTAATATTTTCTCCTGTTTTAGGATTTCTTCCTTCGTATGATTTATATTCTTTTATTTTAAAACTTCCAAATCCTCTTATTTCTATTCTTACATGTTGGGCAAGAGCTTTGACCATTGTGTCTAATATAGAATTTACGATTGCTTCTGCTACTTTAACGGAAATTTTGTTCTGCTCCGCAAATAATTCTATAAATTCCGCTTTATTCATAATCACCTCTAAATATTAAACAATATATTGCTCAAGTAATTTGCTAAGCTACATATATTATCATATAAGAATATCAGGGTCAACATCTATAACTATTTTTCTGGCTGCAAAAAATTTATTGAGTTCACGTTCATTTTTAATAATATTAATAAGGCTGTGCATATATGAAATATTTTTTTCTCCCGGCACAAGAGGCGATTTTATAATTATCTGAAACCTGTAATAATTGTTTAATTTTGAAATAGGACAAGGTGATGGACCCAGGATAGAAATTTTTTTGAATTCACTATTTATTGCGATGATTTTGCTGATTATTTTTTTTAAAAAAAAAGCCCTTTCCTGCAATTTGTCAAAATCTTTATCTATTAATCTTAATGCTATAATTTTGGAGTAAGGAGGATAGGAATATTCCTTTCTTAAACTCAGTTCTTTTTCAAAAAATCCTTCAATATCATGTTTTGATGAATATTGAATAACATAATTTGAGCTGTTGAATGTTTGAAAAATGACATTTCCAGGCATATCCCCTCTTCCGGCTCTTCCTGATACCTGCGTCAACATTTGAAAAGTTTTTTCGGCGCTTCTGAAATCAGGCATATTTAAAAGGCTGTCCGCCGAAATAACTATAACTAAACCAACATTAGGAAAATCATGTCCTTTTGCAACAATCTGCGTGCCGATTAAAATGTCTATTTCTCCGGCATTCATTTTATTAAATATATCCGTACCTGTCTTTTTATTCCTGCCTATGTCGGAATCTATTCTTGCTATTTTAGCCGTATTTCCGAATAACTCATTTACTTTGTCTTCTAACTTTTGTATTCCTGCGCCGTAAGGCTCTATATTATCACTTAAACATTCAGGGCAAAGCTTTGGAACTTCCTCCGTATAATTACAGTAATGACATTTTAAAAAACTTTTTTCATTACTTTTTCCTTTATGATATACCATGGAAACGGCGCAATTTTTACAGATAAATTGATGACCGCATGTTTTACATATAATAAAAGTTGAAAATCCGCGTCTATTTAAAAATAACAATACCTGTCTTTTCTGTTCTATGTTAGTTAAAATTTCTTTTTTTGAGAAATCAGAAAGCATTTCATCGCTGAAATTAATATTCTTGCTCACGCCTGAGCCGTTTGTTGGGCTGTTTGATTTAAATTCATTTTTCAGGTCTACAATTTTAATTTTCGGAAGAAATTTTCCTGAAACCCTTTCCTTTATGTTGATGTATTCATATTTTTTTGCTTCTTTAGCATTATAGTACGATTCCAACGATGGAGTTGCAGAACCTAAGACTGCAACCGAATTATTTTTATTTGCGAGCATAACCGCTACGTCTCTTGCGTTATATAAAAAATCAGATTCCTGTTTATACGAACTGTCATGCTCTTCATCTACTATAATAAGTCCGTAGTTAACTAAAGGAGCGAAAATAGCAGACCTTGCTCCCAGAACTATTTTAATTTCTCCGGATAATATCTTAAACCAGTTAATTAATTTTTCTTTTTTAGCAATTTTACTGTGGAATATTGCAAATTCATGAGGATTTAACATTCTAGAAAATCTTTTTCTCATCACATCTATAAACTGATTAGTAATGTATATTTCTGGAACAATAATAATAACTTGTTTATTTAAAATTAAAGCATATTCTAATAAATTAAGATATATTTCTGTTTTTCCGCTTGCAGTTACGCCGTGCAGCAGAAATGTTTTATAGAAATTGTCTTTAATAGGTTTTTTAATAAGCTCTATAGCTTTTAACTGGTCTTCTGTTAATTTTATATTATTCGCAGCCGTATTTTGTTCGGTATTAATGCTATTAATATAAAACGAGTCCGGTTTACATATCGTGTTCGGCTCGCAGTTGTCTAAACAGGATACGGAAGATGCAGAAAAGAATGATTTTTCACATTTTTTCAAATCTTTATTGTTTTTTTCGGAATAAACATCGAGCAGATGAAAACTTTTAACGTCTATCGAAGGCAAGGCAGCGTCCAATACGCGCGAAATGCTTTCGTGATAATATGAAGCAAGCCAATAATAAAAATTTAAATGATTTTGATTAAATAATGAATTTTTAGCTACGGATAATACTTCTTTTAGGTTTGAAATATCAAGACTGCATGAAGAATTTAATGAAGTGATAAATCCGTATGTTTTTCTGTTTTTAAGAGATACTAATACAGGCGCGCCTACCTGCGAAAAATCAAGAAACTGTTCCGGAAGCAGGTAAGTTAATGGATAATCCAATCCGCTTTTCGGCACAACTATTTCAACTTTAACCTCATTCATAACCATAATTATAATTTATTGCATCAAAAAATTAAATAAAAAAATTACAGCTTTTATAATTATGGCTATGAATTACGTTTGTAAACCAAAAAAATATTTTTTAAAATTTCTACATCTAATTAACTTATATTAATCAGATGTAGAATTAATTAGACATAGAGATTTAAAATACATTAAATTTAATACTTAATTAGACATAGAAAGAGTTTTGTCCTCTTGTTTTTTTGCTTTTTTATTTTTTCCGCCTTCAAGGGGATAAAGCTGCCTTCTGTAATATTCATCTTCATTGAGCGCAAGTTTTTCCCCATCTTTTGCTATGATATATTTCCCGTTTCCAAATTCTTCAGACCAGACTTTATCTGCTATCTCCGCATAAGATGACGAATATTTATCCATATCGTCTTTCAAATCTGTTATAATAGACTCGCCGCCCTCCTGCGTTGCTGCCGCATTTCCTTTAGCAACAACCTTTCTTAGAATGTGAGGATGGTCAATTATCATACATGGACGCAGGCGGTTTTTAATTCCCATCTGTTCGCTTCTTATAGCTTTAAAATACATTGAATTTAATACTTCTTCTATAGTTTTATCGAATACGTTATCTGCGGCAAATTGCGCAAATACGCACGGTTCTACTCCGCCGTTGGCATTTATATGCAGATATACCCGTCCTCCGGAAAGGCAGCCGTGAGAAAGTACGCCGTCATTCCAGAAATCGGCAACTACAATCGGTTTAGTTTCTCTTATTTCTGCTACTCTTTTTCTTCTAAAATCTCTCTGTGCTGCCGTAGGCATAAGTTTAACGTCTGGCTCTCTGCCTATAGGTATATAATTAAAATACCATCCTAAAAAGCAGCCCTGCTTAATATAAAAATCGATAAATTCATCGCTTACGATAGTTTCGTTATTAAATCTTGTCGCAGTGGCGGAAAAACCAAAGAGCACACCGTTATCCTTCAGGTAATTCATGGCGGATACTATTTTTTTGAAATGACCTTTTCCGCGTCTTTCATCGGTTTCAGCTTCAAAACCTTCTACACTTATAGCAGGAAAAACATTTCCGAGTTCAGAAAGCGTTTCTGCCATCTTTCCGTCAATTAAAGAAGCATTTGTATATACTTGAAAATAACAGTCGCTGTTCCTTTTAAAAATATCAATCAAATCTTTTCTAACGAACGGTTCTCCGCCGGATATAGTATAAAAAAATATACCGTAGCTCTTACCTTCGTCTATTATCTGATTTATTTTTTCATATGATAATTTATCTTTTTTTGTATAATTGGCTGAATAGCAGCCGTAGCATTTTAAATTACAGTGCATACTTGGGCTTATTACATAAAAAAGCGGCGGATAATAGCCGTTCCTTTCGATAAATGCCTTTCGTCTTTCTCCGCTTAAAAGCAAGAAATTAGATATAAAATTATCCAATATTTTCTTCTTGACATTTGTGGAGAGATAAGGCAGTTTTCTTTTTAAATTGACAAAAATATGGTCAAAAAATATCTTGCCGGCAGGTGCATTGAAATTATTGAATTTATCCGAAAGTTTTACTATCGTTTCGTCTTTCAGACGCGGCACAATATAATTGCTCGCAAGGTATAAACTCTTCTTAATGATATAATTTTTTAACTGATTGTTTTTAGCTAAAGTCTGCTGTCTCATGTTAATGTACCCTCCCCCATTTATTTTAAGTTTGCATAATTTTAATTTTTAATTATAGTAAATTGAAATAAACATTAAATTAAAATAATTACAGCAATAATATAGCTTTATTTATATTATTATTTAGAAAAGTGCACACTTATTTAAATTATAACTCGTGTTTTGCAAAATTTCAATCAATCGGTAAAAATTTTATTATTTTCATATAATCCTTAATCCTGCAATAGAAAGTTATCTACTCGGAAAAGGTGTCCGCGGAAAAGGTGTCAGACACCTTTTACTTCCTTTTACTTTTTACTTATATTTCGCTTAACAGAGCAAAGAAATGCATAAATATTTTCTATTGCAGGATTAAGGTAAAAATTTTATTATTTTCATATAATCTTTAGTATTGATATAAAATTTATAATATAATATAATCTGTAAAAGCGGCGTTCAATTAATGTGCTTACATTAATGAGTTTACATTTTTTTAATGTGTATACGCTGATACAGCACAGTAAATCAGTTGCTGTTATATCGGGGGGTTAGCTCAGATGGCAGAGTGGCGTCTTCGCATGGCGCAGGTCGTGGGTTCGATTCCCATACCCTCCACCAATAAATACAATGGGTTACGGCATTTTATTTTTTTCTGCTCAGTTAAAAACTTGTTCTATCGCTTTTTTAATAATGGAAAGTGTTTGGTCTAAATCGTCTTTTGAATGTGCAGAACTTAAAAACATAGCTTCATACTGCGATGGGGCGGCAAAGATCCCTTCGTTTATCATTATTCCGAAAAATTTCTTAAACTGTCCGGTATTTGTTTCCATTACGTCGCGAAAATTATTGACGTTTCCTTTTTTGAAAAATATTGTCAACAGAGATGATATACTGTTTATCGTAATCTTGTCCTGAAATTTTTTAAGCTCAATCGTTAAATTATTTACTAAATATCTTGCGGCTTCGTTCGCTTTAGAAACCGCATTATCGTTTTCTATCGCCTGCAATGTTGCAATGCCCGCCGCAACGCATATCGGATTACCGGACAGCGTTCCAGCCTGATAAACAGGACCTATCGGCGATAAATATTCCATAATATCTTTCCTTCCGCCGAATGCGCCGATTGGAAGTCCGCCGCCTATTATTTTTCCGAGGCATGTAATGTCAGGTTTTAACTCAAATAATTCCTGTGCTCCTCCCATAGAAACCCTGAAGCCGGTTATTACTTCGTCAAATATTATTAAAGCGTTATTTTCACGCGTAAGTTCGAACAGGGATTTTAAAAATCCTTCATCAGGCAGCACCACTCCCATATTGGCAGCAACAGGCTCAATTATTACCGCTGCAATTTTGCCATTATTTTTTAAAAATAGATTTTTAACGGAGTCTATATCGTTATAGCTTGCAACTAATGTGTCTTTAGAAGTGCACTCGGTAATACCTGCACTGGATGGAACAGATGTCGTTAGTGCTCCTGAACCGGCTTTTACGAGCATAGAATCTGAATGACCGTGATAGCATCCTTCAAATTTTGTAATTTTTTCTTTTCCGGTATAGCCCCGCGCAAGCCTTATGGCGCTCATAACGGCTTCAGTTCCTGAATTAACAAGCCTTAGCATCTCAATTGAAGGAAAATGTTTATTTATTAATTCAGCCAGCACAATTTCATTCTCCGTGGTAGCCCCAAAGCTGAAACCGTTTTCAGAGGTTTTTTTTACAGCATCGACTACCCTTTTGTCGGCATGCCCTAAAAGCATAGGACCGTACGACATTACATAATCTATATATTCCGTATTATTATAATCATAAATTTTACTCCCCTTTGCGCTTTTTATAATTACAGGTTCCATATCAACCGATTTAAAGGCTCTTACCGGGCTGTTAACGCCTCCTGGCATTATTTCGGCAGCCTGTCTTATTAATAATTCAGCGCTTTTTTTGGTATCGTTTTCATTGCTGTTTTTGTTCCTGATGTTATTATTGTTAGTCATTTTTAATCTAATCTCCAAAATTAATTATATTAAGATAACTATTTAATTTTATTATTAATTATTGACAAAATTATTTTAATGAACTAACTTGCCCGCGCAGAATGTGAATTCTCGGCAATATTAGTTAAAATTCGGTTTTATTATTTATTTTTATTTTATTTTTATTATTATTTATTAATTTATTTATTTTATTAAATTTAAAAAATATTTTTAACTTAAAATTTAATTAGCTGCGGACAAATTGATATCCTTAATCTTAAAATCAGTTTCTACATTTATTATTTCCAGAATTTTTAATCCTTCCGGCAGTCTGCTGTTCAGTTTGGCTTTAATTAATTCGTTATAATTTATTAATTGATTATAATTTTTGCTGCCGTTAACTTTTTCTGAGTAATTTTCATTATCATTTTCATTATCATTATATTTATCCTCAAAGATGTTTTTATTTTTATCTTTATTATCACAATTATGAAAATGAGCAGTTATACCTGTATTTATACCGTCAATTATACTTACGGCTTCATTCCAATTGCTTACCGTTGCTAAAATATACATAGAATCGCTTTCAGACATAAATGGGATCGGATTTGAAAAACTTACCTTAGGCTTAGGACTGAATTTTGATTCTGAATAAGAAATTTTAACATTGAACATACGTAACGCCCGCAATAATATTTTAATTGTTTCCAGATGTCCTAAATATTTCATGCCGCTTCTTTTTGAATAGCGTATAAGTATCTTAGAATCGTTTCGTTTTGCTGAAATAGCCTCTGCTGTACCGGTAATAGCAGATTTATTATTATCCGAATTATTATCCGAAAAATTATATTTTTCACCGGCTGTTATATCTTGAACGTCGTTATAATTTACATATTCATCTTCATCAGTGTTTTTATTATTTTTTGATTTAGTCGAATATACGGGCTGAACTATTTTAAAATCGCATACGCCGCAGAGATGGCATACTTTTCTGCAGTTTTCTGTAATATAACCGTATGTTTTTTTATCTTTTTTATCATTTATGATGTTTATATTCGCATTTAAATTTTTGTTATAGTTATAGTCATAGTTACGGCTATAGTTGCCGATACCATTATTTAAATTTTCATTATGGTTATAGCCGTTGTTATTGTTGTTGTTATTATTATTGTTGTTATTATTGTTGCTATCGTTATTATTGTCGTTGTTATTATTATTAAAATTGCAGCTTTCGCCGTAAATCGTTATCCTGTTTAATTCAAAAGATTTTTTAAATTCAGATTTCAAATATTCCTTTTCAACCATTATGTCTATAAAATCCCAAGGCAAGGTTTCTCCTAAATCTTTCTGAATATAGAGATAGTTATGCAATAATTCATTATAGCTGAGATTATCTGCTGTGCCGAATGATTTTAAGGCATCCGTCCACGCTTTAAAATTAAAATATTTTCTTTCGCTGTCAAATTTTGCGCCGTTTAGATATGCCTGATAAATTATCTTTGATGTGAATCTATCGCCTCTAGAAATAAGTCCTTCAATAAAACTTACCTTAGGGTCCTGATATTTAAAAATAACATTTAAAGGTTTCAATAAATGTTTAAGATAATTTATTTTAAAGTTAAGTTCTTCTTCGGTATTCATAGGATGCCACTGGAACGGCGTATGAGGTTTAGGGACAAAATTGTTTACGTTGACGGTCACGTTCAACTGTTTTGATATTTTCTTAATTTTTAATATTAAATCTTTTATACCTTCGATATCTGAAAGTCTTTCATATGGTAATCCGAGCATGAAATAAAGTTTTAATTTGTTAAAACCTTTTGCAGCTAAATGCTTCACCTCAAAGAGCAGGTCTTCTTCTGAAATATTTTTATTTATTATTTTGCGCAGTCTTTCCGTACCGGCTTCCGGCGCAAGCGTAAAATTAGTTTTTTTAATCTCTGAAGTTTTTTGCAGTATATTTTCGCTTAAACTGCCGATTCTCATAGAAGGGAATGAAAAAGAAATTAATTTTTCATTGGTATATTCCGACAAATTATTTATTAAGGATTCAATATCGGAATAATCTCCGGTCGAAAGCGACGACAACGAAATCTCTTCAAAGCCTGTTTTATCTATCCCATTCTTTATAATATCTGCAATAGTTTCTTTTTTTCTTTCTCTCACAGGTCTATAAATATACCCTGCCTGACAGAATCTGCAACCGGACGAACAGCCTCTCGCAATTTCAACCGAAAACCTGTTGTGGACGGTTTCGATTGCCGGAACTAACGGATTATTAATGTAATTTATAGAATTTAAATCATATATTATCGATTTTTTTATTTTATTTGATATTCCTGGAACATAAACGCCGCTTATTTCAGAAATTTTTTCTTTTGTATATTGCCTTAGATTTTTAGATTCAGCTGAATATTTACTGTCACGATTATGATGATACTGATTATTCTGATTATTATCATCATCATTACTGTTATCATAAGAATGATAATTATTATCGTTGCTATTATGAGTTTTCTGATTTTTTATAATACATATTTCTTTCTTAATAATATTAATATGTTGTTTTTTGACATCTATAACCGTTTTGCATATTTCTTTAACAACATTTTCTCCGTCGCCTATAATAAAAAAATCTATGAAGTCATTTAGCGGCAGCGGGTTAAAAGCGCATGGACCGCCCGCTCCGACAAAAGGGTCGGTAATATCTCTCAAATTTGACATTATCGGAATATCGGACAGCTCAAGCATATATAATATATTTGTATAAGACAATTCATATTGTAAAGAAAACCCTATTATGTCAAAATTTTTTATAGGTTCTTTTGATTCTAATGAAAAAAGCGGAAGTTTATGCTCAACCAACTTGGCAATCATATCCGGGTACGGCAGATAAACACGCTCGCATGCGATATTATCCTGTGAATTTAATATATCGTATATTATCTCCATACCTATATGGCTCATTCCCAATTCGTAAAAATCAGGAAAAGCGATAGCATATTTAAGCTCGGCAAGACTAAAATCTTTTTTTGAGATGTTGCTTTCAATTCCTATGTATCTTGAGGGTTTTTGAACATAAGGCAGAATTTTTTCTTCTAAAGTCTTTTTTATCAGGTAAGTATCCTTGAAAAATTTGTTCATATAAAATAAAATTGTTTTATTAATTGATTAATTGCACCTCAATATTATACAATAAAGAAATGTGTAAATATATATAAAAAATTTGTCAAAGATTAACTATATGTAATTTATACGAAAATATATGTAAGGTAGATGCAATTTAGTTAGGATAGTTAGAATAGGATAGTTTAGATAGTTAGTTAGGTTAGATAAATAAATAGTTAGTTAGATAGATAAATAAATAGTTAGTTAGATAGATAGAATAGCTAATGAAGCGTTAGATAATATAATGACATTGATATTAAATTCAATAAACTAAAAATAATTCAAAGCAAACAAATAAAAATAAAAGTAAAAACAAAATAAAAGTAAACAAAAAAAATAATTAAACTCATTCAAAATTAAAAGGTCGGCATAAAATATGAACAATACTATTCAGCTTATCGCAGTTGCAGCAATTCCAGTGCTGCTGGCTATTATACTTCACGAAGTTTCTCACGGTTATGTAGCTCATTTGTTCGGTGACGACACGGCAAAAAATGCAGGCAGACTCACCCTTAACCCGATTAAACATATTGACCCTTTTGGAACTATTTTGCTGCCTATTCTCCTAATTATAATAGGTTCTCCTTTTCTATTCGGCTACGCAAAGCCGGTTCCCGTGAATTTCAATGCGTTAAGAAATCCAAAAAAAGATACTGCTTTTGTAGCGGCGGCGGGCCCTGCAACAAATTTTCTTTTGGCGATTATTTCGTTTATATTATTAAAAATAATTCTGTTCAATTATCCAGTAATGAATTTATATCTGTTTGAATTTTTACATACCTTTAAATTTCAAAATGTTTCAAATACGGGCATTTTTTTTAAAGACTTTATCTATCCCGTCACCTTCATGCTTTTTATAAGTATTATGATCAATGTTATTTTAGGTATTTTTAATTTGATACCTATTCCTCCTTTAGACGGAGGCAGAGTCGCCGTCAGTATACTTCCTGAGCCGCTTTCTTCTTCGCTTAGCAAAATTGAACCGTTTGGAATTTTTGTTATATTGATTTTATTATTAATAGACCCGTATAATTTCTTTATAGCAGGATTTAATTTTATCGTGAATAACCTAATTTTAAGAAATATTTAAATTTAAAATTGGAAAATAAAAGGTTCAATGCCGGCAGCATTACAGATGCAGAAAACAACAGCGGCGGTGATGATTATATCGTTGCAGATAAAGGAAATAACCTCGTAAACAGCGGTAAAACAGAAAAATACACTCCAAACACGGTTAAATTGGAATTTTTTGAAGGACCGTTAGACCTTCTTTTATCTCTAATAAAAAAGAAAAAAATAAATATTTACGACATTCCTATAAAAGAAATAACTGAAGATTACCTGAATGCTATAGGAATGGATGAAAGCAGATTTAAATCGGATAATAGCGGCCATAACGGAGCAGCGCTTAATTATGCAGGCATTAATATTGATATCGGAGGCGACTTTATCGTAATGGCAGCTCATCTCATATATATAAAATCATTAATGCTGCTCCCTAAAATTATTTTATCAGATGAATCATCTTCTGAAAACGGAATAAACGACGCTGACCCGAGACATGAACTTGCAAATATGCTTATTGAATATCAAAAAGTTAAAGAAATTGCTTATTATCTTGATAATAAGCCTATCTTAGGCAGAGATGTGTTTAATATTAATATCAGTAATAATGCAAGCGTGAATATAAATAATGATAATGATAACAATAGCGGCATCTGCGCCAAATCCGGCAGTTTTTTATTTGAAGCCAATGTATATGCGCTTTCTAAGGCATTTTACAGTATAGCTAAAGAAGCAGAAACAAGAATTGACTCTTATGAATTAAAAAAAACGAAATTTTCTATAAAAGAGAAAATAATTGAAATAGTAAATATACTGCAGGATTTAAAAATAATAAAATTCTCAGAACTTATATTCGTCTGCTGCAATGATGAACCCAAAGATAATAGCGGCTGCCTCGAAAAAGAGAAATCCAAACTCATTTCTGAAATCGGCTGCAATGACGGACACATCGGCAATAACGGCTGCATTAACAGCGGCAGCATTTACGGCAGGAATAAAGAATTGTTTATAATATATTTTCTATCAATATTAGAAATGTCAAGACTTGCAATAATAAGAATAGACCAGGAAGAATATTTCGGAGAAATTTATATATCGTTATCCGATGAAGATGAATTATTAAACTACAAATTAAAAATTGAAAATATCAGCTAGGTAAATAAGCGGCAATATATAAAATAAATAAACTAAACAAACAAATAATAATATTTTTCAGATATTTATTATTCTAATTGTGTTATTCCTTTTTCTATAATTTCAGCCTGCCGATAATATCGTCCAATCTTCCGGGAACACCCATTTTAGTTACCGGCGGATGCTTGGCATTCCGTTTTTGAAATGCGTGAAGAATTATCATAGTACGATTAATTACGACATATACAATCCTATGATTTCTTTTGAATCTGTCGGCTAATTTAATTTTCCAGAATTTATCCCTCATATGTTTTATTTTTACCGTTCTGACTTCCGGGAATTCTTTAACGAACATATCGATAGAATCATAAATCTGCTTTTTTGTGTTGTCATCCAGCGATTCAATGTATTTCAATACCGGACTTACGCCGTTTTCAGGAGAATAATATATCACTTTTTCTACTTTCATTTTGCGTCGGCCGACTTATGTTTATAAGCAATTATAAAATAACTATTTATTTGTTCGTGCGTTATTTGTTCTTAAGGCAGATTTTTTAAAAGCGCCGATAGTTATTTTGCCTTTTTCGTCTGTATGTTTCGTATGCATATTATTCTTAAGTATTATTTCTCCGCGCTTTTTTTCCTTATCCCCGCTGATATTGCTTCTGCTATTTTTATTGCCTTCCTTATACCCGTCTTTATATTTATTTTGAAATTTTTTGCCGTTTTTAAACTCTTCAGGATTTTTATAATAAATCTTATTTTTTGCATTTACAGATGTTGAACTTGCAGATATTAAACCGGATGCTGCTTTTCTTTGTTTCGGCTCTGCCGTATTTACCGTTTCAGTTTCTTTTTTAAATACAAGTTCCGCAACATTTTTCTTTATTATTTTAAATTCGCCGGAGCGCAGATCTCCGATTGGAAGACCGCCTACTTTAATCCTTCTCAATAAAATAATTTCTAAATTAAGGAATTCAAGAATTTTTCTTATTTCTCTATTTTTTCCATTTTTTAAATCAATCAATAAAATATATTTATTTAAATTTTTTTTAACAACTTTTACGCTATGGGGCTTTAACAGACCGTCATCTTTTAAAAATACCCCTTTTTTAATTTTACTGAATATTTCGGGTGTAATATCACCCTTAACTTCGACTATGTACGATTTTATAACATTAAATTTCGGATGCGTCACCTTATATGCAAAATCTCCGTCATTTGTCATAAGCAACAGACCTTCGCTCATAAAATCCAATCTGCCGACAGGAAAAACAAACTTGGCTATTTCAGGTTTGTCTATTAAATCCATAACCGTTCTAAAACCTTTTTCTGATTTTCTGGAACTGAGAAACGCTTTCGGTTTATTAATCATCAGATAAATAAAATCTTTACCGGACGCTCCTATGCGTTTTTCGTCAAGCAGCACGATATCTTCACCGGACACGTTTGTTGCCAGCTGACTAATTTTTTTACCGTTTACGTTAGCTCTGCCTTCTCTTATTATTTCATCGGCTGCGCGTCTGGAAACTCCGGTATGCATGGCTATAAATTTATTTAATCTTACACCTTGCTTCATGTTGTCATTATTATAACTTTTCAATTATTGTTTTCCTCTAACTTTATTGCTGTTTTATAATTTGATTTACAGCATTAGTTAATAATATTCTCTCTCTTTTAGCTATGATACTAATAACTTCATTGCTATTTTATAATTTAATTTACAAGCTTCCTATTAACATGTTTTTATGTTTATTATTATACACTAAAACTTTTATAATTTTAACCATTAAAACATTATTTTTAGCATTTACAGGTTTATAGTAATATTCTAAAAAAACATTTCTATCGATATGACCAAAATTTCCGGTTCTTGAATCTATAAATTTTTTGGCTTTGTTTTCACTTACTTTAATAAAATTAAATTTTCCCGCATTAATATTGTCAACGGTTAAATTTTTAAACAGATAATAAATATTGCCGTGTATCGACCTTATGAAATCTATGTTTCTATCTGTTTTCATACCGTTTTGGATTTTTCGTCTTGAACCGTAATATCTTAAATAAAAACCGTGTTTTTTAAAATTATAATTGCCTATACCCGCTTTAATATATTCTTTAAAATAACCGACTTGCGAGATATAATTCAATAATTTCTTGAATCTTGCCTTATCTTTATAATATAATTTTTGCCATAAGAAGGCGTTAAACCGGTCATGCTTATATTTTGCAGGATTAACAATCTTAATATAATCGGTAATAATTTTTTTAGTCAAAGGTTCGTTTGAATATTTTACGTATAAAGCGTAAATAATAGGGTCTGAGGCATAAACAGCGCCTGAGTATTGTAGTTTATTGCCGTCTGTCTTTTGTTTAACGGTTTGATAATCGGCAGCATTAGCCGGCTTTGTAAAAAATAAACTGAAACCTGATACAAATGTAAAAAGAAACAAACCTGAAATTAAAGAAATTGCGGAAACAGAAAATTTATTATTCATAATCAACACCTGCTTATTTTTTTAAATTTTATTATTAAATTTAAATTATATTACATTATAAAATATATAAAATAAGATTATATTTCTTAATTGCATTATATGATTTTAATATAATATAATTTTATTATAACATCAATAAAAAATTTTAGTGAGCTGCAATATAATAAATCAACAGTAGGTGCATAGCATATATTCTTTATAAATAATTGCAAATAAAATATATAAAAGCCTTAATTATATACATTATACACTGCCTATATTGAGCTTAACCAATTTTTTATTGAGTAAAATATGAACTGAAAATTTTAATCTGCTAAGCAGTTTTAGTTTATATTTTTTATTTACTTTAAATACCGCAACATTTCTGATAATTTTATAAGGCATATATTGTTTATTATGCGGCTGTTGATTCATTATCATAATTTCCCTTACGCCTGTCGGATTATATCCGCTAAAAAAATTGCCTCCGGTTTCTAAAAACAGATAAACATTTCTGATAAAAAACTTTCTGTCCGTCGTGTTTGTCAGCTGATATTGCAGATAATAAATTTTTCCTATGCGGCTTAATGAGTTGATTGTTAATACTATCCCTTTTTTTCTTATTTTTTTATTAATTTTAATTTTATTTACGGATAAAACAATATTTAAAATTTCTTTTTTCTGTTTTTTTATATCTGAGCGTTCTTTATCAAGCAAATTTAATTTTTTAGAATATTTCTCTTTTATAATATCTTCGTCTTTTTTAATTTTAGTTTTTATATAATTAGTTACAAAAACATTATTGACCCTCTGCGTTAGATTTAAATCGTAAGTAACATACTTTGGTTTGGTAATTTTTAAAAGAACATTAATCAGACCGTATTTAGTCAATATTTCAAGATTTGTATTAATTTTACTATTATAAGTCATCGGTTTAATAAATATTTGCTTTCCTACAATCTGTTCCGAAAAATCTGATGCGCTGCCAATAGCAACATTTAGCGGGATACATGGAAGCGTTATAATGCTTACGTAGCCTAATGCGGTATTCAGCTTATAGATTATATCGGATTTTATGGCAAGCCTATGTGTATATAATCTATTTTTAAAGCTGTATTTTACTAAACTTGAATAAGGCTGAGCATTCGCGGCATCACAGCGCATATGAAAATAAAAAGCAGATGAAACCGATAAAATAAATAGGAAAAAATAAAAATTTAAAAATTGCCGCATCGGCAGAAATGCATCGCGATTATTTTTAATTCTTTCAATTCCTTGAATTCTTGATGTTCTTGTGATTTTTGTATTTTCCAATTTAGTTATCCTCTTTATTATTGTTCTTTAAATTTTCTAATTTATCGTGCATTTTAAGTTTTGCGCCTGTGACTTTTATTTCAAAAATTATTACATATAAACCGTAAATGCCGCTGAAAAATAAATATAAGTTAATTAAATATAGAACGGATACGGCTGTAAAGTGTTCAAACGCGTAATTTGCAAATATATAAAAACAATTTATATAATATTTAAATTTATCGTTTGAAAAATAAAATAAAGCAAATAAACCTGAAACACAAAGAAAAGCAATTTCCAGTATGTCAAGCTCATCATCATTATTATATTTTCTGGAATTGTTCATATAAAATCAAGCTTATCCTCATTGTTATATTTTCTGGAATTATTCATATAAAATAAATTAAATAAATATATTAACTATTAGTCAAACTTCACCGCTTCTATTATTCTAAAATTATAACTCATTGATATTATTACATTTTATTTTTTATTTTGTAATCTCTATAAACGTTTTTATTGCCGCCATAAATATAGTATAATATCAATATGCTGCCGATGCTGCCGGTAATTATGATGAAGTCGGGTTAATAAGCCGATTCATATGTTTATGTCATTAATATTAGCGATTTTTATCAAAATACCCTTTGTATTTAGAATAATAATAAGGATGAAGATATGCTACGCCGGGTCCTTTAATGCCTTTATCGGAATAAATTCTGTATATTGCCTGATTAAGTTTAAGATTTGCAAAGTCATCGGTATCAAATGCCGGCATTTTTTCCATTGTTTTGCTTGTACCCTGCGATAGCGTATTATCATCGGACAATAAACCGCCTATATAAGAGTTAAATCTGGCGCTGTCGTCCTGTTCTGTTATATTTTCGGTAATTTTTGCTTTAAATTCTTTATCGCATATTTTTGAAGCTTTTTCTCTTGAATAATCATCGCTCAAAGAAAGCCAAACGGAAGACCTGATATTTCCTATAAGCGAATTAAGCTTCTCTTCAGAGCCAAGTTTTAATTTTAATGAACTGTAACTTTGCGTTAGCATTATATTAATGGCTTTAGATTGTCTGCATCTCGCGAAAAATTCGCCGTCGGATTCAATGTCTCCAGATGTCACATAGTTCTGATATTCGTCGCAGAGAAAAAGCACCGGTCTTGCCGTATTAATCTTATTATTTATTACGGCATTATATACCCTGTTAAGAACAGTTCTGAAATAATCAAGCTTGAGCATAATTCCTATAGCGCGTCCGGTCAATCCGTATTGAGATTCCGGCATCCTCAGAATAATTATTTTGCCTTTATTTATTACTTCTTGAAAACCCGGAAAATTCAAATCTTTTTCAGGGGCGCAGAATGTTTTCTTATATAACGGTTTTATAAAATCTGAACAGACTCTTAACGATTCGCTTTTTATTATCCCTTTAGTTCTTTCATCAAGATTTTTATAATCGCTGCCTGAAAAATAATCTATATACATGAGCAGGTTGCCTTCGTCGGATTCATTTATTTTTTTTAAATCAATTAATTTTTTTGAATAATTAATAATATTAAGCAGTTTTTCCTCGTCGGATATAATTTCATAAACGGCATCAAGCGTCACATATTTAAAGGTTATTCTTAAAAGCCCTATTGCACTGGCTAATAAATTAATAGATTTGTCTTTCCAGAAACTATCCTGTCTCCCGTCGTTAGAATTTAAATTTTCTAAAACCGAATATAATCTTTCCGCAATTATAGAAACATCCAAATTTGGATAATGTATCGGATTGTAGAAATATCCAGAACCAGGTTCTATAATAATTGTATCGGAAGACCTCCCGTAATTTTTTATTATATCTGTTGCGGTTTTCCAGAAATCGCCTTTAACATCCAGAATTAACGCGCCTATCCTTTTATCTTCTTCATTTTTGTTGCAATTCAGCAGCTGGTCTAAAAATGGATATGCGCATGAACTGGTTTTGCCGGTACCTGTTGAACCGATTATTATAAGTCCTGTATATAACCCGTCTTCGTTTAGCGTCAGCCAGTCGTATTTTTCTTTTCTGCTCCCGTCTTTATTATGTATCTCGCCGATTACTAATTTAAATTCATTTTCTTTAACAGGCCATAAATATATATTGTTATTCTGCGCAGCTTTTTTTATTTTTTTCTTTTTTGCCGGTTTTAAATAAATATATTTGTTGTAGATTATGCTTGAAAGCGAATAAGCTGAAAAAAACCACATGGTCAAAGGCAAAAATATTAAGACTAATTTTACGTCGTTAAAATAATAGAAATAATAATTTAAATTTTTATTAGAAAAAAAACCTGAGAAGACAAACAAATAAGAAATTTCTATGACAAATATAAAAAATGAAATAATAAGTTTGAATGCCAAAATTTTATTTTTATTCATTTAGTTTTACGCGAAAGCGTACAGATGCTTATTAATTATGCTTTTAACCGTTCTTATATCCGAATAGTATGTCCACATAGACGACTCTATGGCTCTTATATCATTTTCAGAAGCATACAATCTATCTTCAAGCAGCGCTTTTGCTTTTATAATTTTCACCGTATCGCGCCATCTCCGGTCGGAAACTATTACCTGTCTGTTTTTTAATTCTTCCCTGATGCTGAAAATTAAATTATAAATATGTTCCTCTATATTTATTTTCCGTGAAGCTATGATTATTTTTTTCAGTTCCTCCAATGTTAAATTTATATTATTAGGTGAATATTCTTCGCCGAGTTTCAGCAGATTTTTAAAATTATCTTCGCCTGCTATCGGCAGCACTTCTTTTCTTAATAAAAATCTGTCATATAAAGGCAATAAATTAGAAGAAACAGTCCTGTCGGGCTTTTCATTAGAAGTTGCAAATAAACTGATAAGCGGTATATTTGCAGGTTCCGGGTTATATAATATTCTTTCGTTCATTATTGATAATAGCGAATTAAGCGTTGAAGTTTTGCCCTTGAAAAATTCGTCTATAAGCACAATTTCACATTTATCTATACCATTGCCTTTATTTAACGGATTATCAGACAATAAATCATTTATTTCCGTATGCGGGGTCATTTGATAATCAAACAATTTCATTCCTTTTATATGTTTTATTAAACCTTTTAATATTGCAGTCTTAGCAAGCCCGGGTTCGCCTATAAGAATCATATGCTGTTTGGCGATAATTGAAATTAAAATAGCTTCTATAAGTTCATATCGTTCAAAAAAATATGCATCAAGATTTCCTATTATAGAAATTATTCTTTCCCTTGCACTGTTAATATCACTAATATCACTGTTAATATCTGAATTTAAAAATCCGTTCATAGCAGTTTTATTTAAAAAATGATAAATTAATAATTAATTAATTAATTAATTGATTGATATGCACTGCCCTCAAAAATATAATTTTTATCGGTGTTCCTTCAGGTAAAGTAATCGTTGTCTGCTGCGCTGATGACGCCATTGAATCTAACCCGTTTTGAGCCTGATTTAATTCATTCTGCGCAACATTTTGTCTTATCTGGTTTTGAAAAGTATAAGGATTAGAAGAATTTACGGCAGAGCCTCCCCCTGCAAACATTGCTGCTGCGCCTACTACACCCTGAGCTAACGATGTCAGCGCATTTGCTGCATAATGACGATGAACATTCCCCTTTACGCCTCCCGAGCCGTTAGGCATCATAGCTATAGCGTTAATATTCAGAGATGAACCATCGGTTTTGATTATTCTGTTAAAATGTATATTGAGTCTGTTTATAGAATGTTTTATGCTGACCATTCCGAAAAATTTATCGCCTTTTTTTAAAAATTGTTTATTTTTGTAATAATATGTGTTTGATAAAATTGCTATTACCGGAACCTCTGTGTTATAGGAAAATATCTTATATTTTATATACGCGTTGACGACTGTTCCTATGGGTATCGCCGCTTTTATCGAATTATTTAGGACATTTTTATAATTAATTCCTTTTTCGCCTTTTTTTTGATAAAGGTTAAAACCGCCGGTCATTATATTATTTTTAAACCGTGTATTGTTTTTTAATCCTCTTTCGCTGTTCAAAATTAATTTTTCATAACTTTGTTTAATAAAAACAACTATTTTTTTATTTATAGGCAATAAATTTTTTTTGACTGTTCTGTTTTTATTCCGCCGATGTTCATTATTTTTCAATTTTTTTAACATTTCCATTTCTCTATAAAATTTTTTACTCAATTTTCCGTTATGTTCAGCCGGTTTGTCTGTTTTATTGCTAGAACCGTAATTAAAAATACGCGGAGAAAATCTTTTTTTATAATTGATAATTTTATTTTTATATCCGATTGCTTTTTCTGTTTTATTATTATGTTTCTGTTCAGACCCGTTAAAATATAAAAACTTAAACATAATAAAAAGCGCTATAATTATTCCTGATATAATTATTAATCCGTTAAATGATTTTAAAAATGTAAATTTACCTCTTTTATTTTTTAAATCCGGTGTAGAATTATATATATTACTGCCTGCTGTCATATCTTCAGCTGTTGAACTTTCCTGTGCTGCATTTAATGATATATGTTTATTATTATCTGCTGCCGTATCTTCATCTTCTGCTGCCGAAACGCGATCTGAGGCTGAGGATATGCTGCGTGCGGCATTGATATCATTATTATCATTATCGTCGTAATTATGCTCATCGCAATTACTATTGTAATTGTCGCCGTAATTGCCATCATTGCAGCTGTCATTACAGTTATCGCCGCATTCCTTATTTGTTCTATTCAGCTGCTCTTCATAATTTAGCTGTTCCTCGGAGATAATATGAGGGTTATCTAATTCATCATCCATTTTATTACTACTCAGCCCCGCCTAATTTTAACGTGTTAAAATATACTACTTCCAAACCGAAAGGATATTGAATGCTTCTTTTTACTCTTTTTAATATTAACTTATCTTCGTAAGCGGCGCTGCTTTCAATATTTGAATTTGAATTAGATATTACCGTTCTTATTATGTAAAGTTTTAATTCATCATGATTCACCGTCTGTCTTGTGAGTTTAATTTTCTTATATTTAATCACGGAAGAAATATTAGCCTTTTCCATTTTTTGTATAAACTTTTCTCTTATAATCATCTTTAGCGTATTTTCTCCATAAGATTTGCTCATTTTATTTAATGCTCTTGAAAGCTGCGTTTTAATAGTTATAGAATTAAATCCGGTAAATTCCCTTATAAAAGTTTTTGAAAAATAGACTGTTTCGCCCATGCCGACCCTGTTATTAAAAGGCAAATCTCTTAATATCTTTGCGCTGCCTGCTTCAGAAACCCTTATAACAACCGGAACTCTGTTGATTTTATAAGTAAAATAAGCAGTAAAAAGAGCAATGGAAGTAATGATAGTCATCAATACTATTACAATTTTTAAAGTATTATTCTGGGCATTAAGGTCGCCCCATATTTCATAAAAGAATCTATTTTCATTTTTTTTGTTATCAAGATGCAATTGCTTTACCTGCCGCTGTTATAGTTTGTTTTATGCTGGAATGATATCTGTCGCCTAATCCGTCAAAAATCTTTCCTATTAAAAATGGTACTGAAACTGAAATTGATATCATTACCACAAAAATAACAATATCTTCCGCAAAAGTGAATAGCCCTAATATTTGACCTAATCCTGTTCCTGTCGATTGCATATTTGCGGACATTATTTTTCCTAACATAGTAAAAAAAATTAATTGCTCAAGACCGGTCATCACACCCCAGAATGAAATTTCAACAAAGAGTTTCAGCCATTTCGAAAAAACTCCTTTAGTATAAGGGATTGTTTCAAATCCTATAATTATCGGAAATATTGAAAACAATAATCCTAGTATAACAAGCTGTATTAACGCCATAAAAAGCTGAATTCCCACGTATAAGATATTAAAAATAAACCAGAATATTCCCATTAAAACCGCGCCTGTCAGTGCATGCAGAGCGCCGGCAAACCACGACACCGGATTAAGATTCCATCCTTTTTGCACGGAAGCCGTTCCGTTTGATGATATTGTAGGCAGCGATACCGAATGAAGACTTTTAACTATTGACGAATTTATCTGCGATACATTCTGACCTATACTGTATATATTTAGCTTAATGATATAAAGCTGAATTTTATCGGCTAACGATAAAATATCCTGGGCAAAATTTGATAAACCTGCTGATTTCCATGATAAAAAACCAATTGCTATTAAGACGGTTTTAAGGAATAGACCATAATAATTTGCAGATTGTCCTGTTAATTCCAATTTGTAAGATTCCCATAAAGAAAATACAATACCGGAAGCAAATAAAAAATAAAACAGATAAGTCGTCAGCTGCACCAGGCTAGAGTTTTTATTCAATGCATCGGGAATTGAATCTATCGACAGAATAGTCAAATCTTCCCCGTTGTTTAATTTTGAAATGGACAGCGATGACGAATTCAATTTAGCGCTATTTAAATTAGAACCGGAGTTAGAAACAGAGCTTGTTCCTGAACTGCCGCCGGCTGTCAAAGCCATTGCGCTTCCGGTATTTAAAAATTCTGCCGTTAAAAAACATACGGAGGTTAGCATGAAAATTAAGATATATTTTTTTATCATAATATTCTTTGATATTTATTGTTTAGAGTTTTAACGTTTTAATGTTTTAATGTTTTATAATGTAGTGTTATCGTAAAAATTTAAATTCGGATTATTGCTATTCTGTTCCATAAGTGAAGCGCCAATGTGCTCTTTTTTTATTTCCGAGGCGGATTTAGACAATTCAAGCTGCTTAAGCTGACTTTCAATATACCCCATATTTTTCAAATCAGCCGCATTTTCCTCAGCTATTAATGTCAGCACTGAACTCTGATAAGTGTAGTAATTGCTGCTATTTCCCAGAGCACCTCCTGCAATTTCGTTTTCAAATGCACTCCCTTCCAATTCGGCTTTGTGCGCTCTTGCGGATGATATACCGGCATTATAAATATCTGACGCGGCGACATTACTTTCAAACCCGTTTACATAATCCATACAATTTTGAGCCTCAGCTGCGCCGTCATTAGAACTGCCGGAAGTGCTTCCGCTATCCGTTAAATCCGGCTGACAATTATAATTTATAGAATTAACGGGTACTGCAGCGGTTATGCCGTTAGAATTTAATATTAATGAATTTGCGAGGCTCTGAGCTTTTCCGGCTAAGTCTTCTTTGCTCTGGGATTCTCCAGAAACTATTTGCTGTATGCCGCCGTAAGAAGTGTTCTGTAATGAATTAAACGCGCTATTTTCTGAATTGATATTATCTTCTATTGAAGCGGCTGGTTCAGTATTAACCGAAACGTCATTTGATGTTAATCCCTGAGGTATCCGGCTAAATGCGCTTTTAATTTGACTGTTTAAGCTATTTAAATTATTAATAGTGTTTTGAACGGAGTCTGTAATATGCGTTAATTTATCATAATTTATAATGATATTCTGCTCTGCTTCCTGCATTTCAGATTCTGCAGCCGTAAGCGATTCAAATGATTGCAGCGCCTGCCCTATACCTATTCCTGGAGTTGCAACCGGCATACCTGCAGATTGCGCGGAAGACGCGGCGTTTCCGACTGTTGTCATCACCCCTGAGGCAGCTGAAGCAACTGAATTAATCTGACTTGTGATTAAATTCATATCAGGCAGTGGCAAACCTAATGCATATGCTGTCTGAACACAGATATACCCCGACAGAATAATAGCGGAGGCTGATAATATAATTTTTTTAGAATTTAATTTAAAATTTTTAAAATTTCCGTTGAAAATTTTCTTATGGTTTATGAACTCTGTAAACATAAATTGATACCTCCAAATTTATTTTAAACCGTACGGACCGTTAGGATATTCCAATGCTAAAATTTCAAGTCTTTCTCTTAAAGTTTTGTCCGGATATTTGACGGCTATTTTATTTTCCAGTTCTTCATCTTCCGATGATTTACAGTATAGCCAGTATTCAAAAGGGTCAGGCTTATTCATAATAACCGCCGCATCTTTTCCAAACTTTAAAAAATATTCGGCATAATGCCCTTTAATCACTTTTAAATTTTTTACTGTTTCAATTTCTTTTTTGCTTAATCCGCAAATCCTTAAATCATCAGGGGAAACTTCTGCATCAAGCTGACAGAAGATTTTAACGGTAGAATTTTCAATTATACTTTTCCCTGCGTTTCCGGTCTTTAAAAGATCTGACGGTTCCTGAGTTATACTCCATACCAATGATCCCCATTTTGCCGAAGTTTTATATAAATGCATAATTAACTCAGCTATTTTAGGGTCATTCATAAATTCCCAGCATTCGTCATAAAAGAAAAATACCCTGGCCTTTTTGTCGTACATCTTTTTGAAAGATAAATTTTTGATTACGGCAAAGACTATTTTCTGCAAATCTTCATGTCCTTTCAATTTTTGCAGGTCAAAAATAACTATTTTATTATCTATGTTTAGACCGCCTTTTCTGTTTAGCAGAATACTATACGGAGAACTTATATCCGTCCATTGAAAAAGGTTTTTGCCCATTTCCATAGCCCTTCTTTTGTCTTCGGCATCTCTTGCCTCATTGTAATTAAATAAAACATTATTAATATCGGAAATAATCGGCATGTCATTTTCATCTTTAATATAATCGTATGATGCCTGTATTGCCCTTGCTATAATAGTTTTATCATTCGGCGACAGGCTTCTGTCCGGTTCTGCCATGATACCTATTATGCCTATTAAAAAAACCATGATATCCGGGTTAAATATTTCTTCCCCGTTAATATATTTAATAACATACTTTTTTGGAGGAAAAGGGTTTAAAGAGTATGTGCCGTCCATATCAATTTCAAAATAATCTCCGTCAAAGAGCCTGCAAAATTTTCTGTATGTTCCTCCTATATCAACCCCGATAATATGATAATTATCGCCTGATAAAAAAAAGTTAGATAAAAATCCATTCAGCATAAACCCCTTGCCGCTTCTTGTTTTTCCAAAGATAACGCCATGTTTTGACGGCAATTTGTTATTATACAAATCTAACTTAATCGGCTCCGACCTGTTATTTTTTAACGGTATGGAGCAATTTTCAGTTCCTCCGAATCCTTTATGCAGCGGAAAAAATGAAGCCGCGGCGGGAGAAAGCAGAGTTTTAAATCTTCTGTTAAAAAAAGACTGCCCCGGAAAAAATGATAAAAATAAATTATGATGCTCCATATTGTCTATTATTCCTTCCATAAAATTAAAATCTTTAAACGATTGCAGGATTTTCAAAGACATATAGTCTAATTCCCGTAAACTTTTGGATTTTATTCTGGCGCATAAAGATATATTAACGGCTTTTTTCTGGAGTTTTGATATTTCAGCTAAAAACTCATCCATCTGGGATGTTATGTTTGTTCCTTTATGGTCAACATAGCCGCCGTTGACTGCATCCGTCAAACTTGCTTTGATATTTCTTTCAGACTGAATTTTATTAATTATTTTTTCCTGCTCTGGGATATTAAAAGAGACCTGAATATCGTACGGAAAAAATTTTTTTACATCGTTTGATTCTAAATTAAGTATTTTTGCTATGCCGAATGAATCCGTCTGCGATGGAAGCTTATGCATATTAATAAACTTAAAGTAAAAGCCGTCAACATAAAAATATTCTTTATTTATTTCTGCAGGTGAAAATATCAGAGAACTTCTGAATGTGGCTTCGTTTAATATATTGTTATAAAACGGAGCGTCAATATGCCTGGCTCTTTGCGGATTAAGTTCGCTGTAAAAGTAATCAACCAGTTCCTGATTAGACATTCTTTTTATTTTTATATTTAACCTTGCAGAAAAAAAACTTAAATTATTTTCAACATTTTCCATTTTTTTTAACATATACTCAAACTCCTTCTCTGCCTGGGCTCTGGAGTTTTTATTAAGCGCATCTTTTGGTTTAATCGTCAATAAATTGGCTGCAAATTGAGCTAATCTTGAAAATAAATTTATATTATTAACAGTGCCAGGTTTGAAACCTGATATTGTGCAAAAAAGAAATATATCTATTTTTTTAATCAATTCTGTATGCAGGGATTTAATCTTTTTTTCTTTTATAAATAAATATTTTTCCGGCGGATGTGAATTATTTATATAATTTGATATAAAATTTTCGTCAGAATCTGATATTTTATATATCCATTGAAGAGAGATATCTTCGTTTAATAAATTTAATAAAATGTCGTTAATATAGGCAGTATCATTAATTATTCCGTCGTTTGCGAGAAAATAATCAAATCCCTGTACGGCGAACCCGACGGTCAATGAACCGTCTATGCCTACAACAGTATCTTTAAATATGCTTAATAGATTGATATAATTATTTAAAGAATCAGATTGGTTTTGTTTTTTTAAAATATTATTTATTAACATATTTTATGATTATATCTATCAATTTAATAAAGAATCTGATTTATTTTGTTTTTTTAAAATATTATTTATTAACATATTTTATGATTATATCTATCAAGTATATATTGAAGGCTGCCTGCTAACTTAGTTATTTTTTTGTTTAAACTTTTTATAAGTTCTTATATTTTTATATTATTAATCTTTTATTTAAATTTTTTATTTAACAAGCCGTAACTTTCAATAATATTTTTTGTATCTGTAATATCGCGCTGCGGTTCCAGAACAAATAATTTTTTTGTCATAAAAAAATAATTTATTAGTGTAGTTGTATATAAATCAGGTTTACCTTTTTTATATTTTTTAAGAAAAATAAATATTAAAAGGTCTAATATAATAGCTGCAAGAATTTCTTTCTTGAGCAGTAATATAATGCCCATGGTCAGAAAAATATATAATCCCCAGTCATATAGCTCTAAACCTAATTTTGTTACTTTTTCGTGAATGCCTCTATGTATTTTAAAAACTGTAAAACCCATTTGTATTTATTTTTTTTTAATAGAATTTAATAAAATTTAAATTAAAAAAATTAAAACTAGAAATTTATTTACATAATTTGATTCTAAATTTATTATTTTTATTATACTTAAAGAATCTTTTGCATTGGATTCTGCTTACTGATTATATATAAGTCTGTTAAATTAAGGCTGTCCAACTGTGCTTGCGCCGTTTCCCGCGCCAATAGTTATCCCGTTTGCAGCTCCTCCGGCATTTTGGACAATGCCCAGAACGGCGCTTGTAATTGTGGGAGCCAGCATAACGCCTGTTCCTGCAGCCGCCGTTATAAAAGCTTTTCTCGCCGCATCCGGTTTATGCTGTTTTATATCATAAAACCCTTTAATTAGTCCCAAAGTTAAAGTTGCAGGGGCTAATCTATAGCATATCCATGTCGTTGCCTCGTTTAATATTCCTGAAGCTCCGATACCCAGCGAACCTTGATTTAAATTTATATAAGAATAGGCTGGTGAAGCAATTGATAAAATAGAAACTGAAAATAAAAACGTTAAAAAAAATATTTTTTTGAATCTATAATAATAAGTAAAAGAATTAAAGGAATTAAAGAAATTAAAGAAATAAGCAATAGTATTCTTATTTTTATTCTTATTTTTATTCTTAATTTTAAATGTTCTTCTTAAAATCGGATTGCCGATTATAAAGCTGTTTAATTTATAAATAAATTGTTCTTCGAATAATCCCGATATAATTCCCGATTCCAAGCTGATTGACAATCGATTATACAAATTGATTATTTTCATTTTTTTTAGCCTCCCGCAATTTATCTGATTGTTATTTGATTTATATGAATTTTTTTTGTTTTCATAATATAAATTTATATCATTTAAATATTGCAACATTATGTCGTTTCTGTTTCAATTTTATTATTTAAATATTAAAATTATATTTCAATAACACTGTATCTTTTTAATATTGTTAATAAATTATAATATTAAATACAAATTTTTCTTTTTTATTTTATTTTTTTATTTCAAACTGTCATAAAATTGTAATATTAAAATGATATTATTTAATTCTTCCAAAAAATTTATTAAGTAAAATATGACAAAAGGAGAAGCCATGAAAAATCAAAAAAAAAGGAAACAAAAAAAGGGAGAGCGCAAGAGCTATCAGCAATTTATTGATGAAATATATAAGAAATTGCAGGAAAAAAAAGAAATTGAAGAATTATACAAACGTGTTATAATATTTAAAGCAAGCGATGTGCTTGAAGAATTGAGAATCAGAAAAAAAAATACGGAGGCATTAGAAAAATATAATGGAAAACCCGACAGGCGATAACAATAGCTGCGTTGAAAAGGACGGTCAAAACGGTTCAGATAATAAAAACATAGATACAATATTTGATGAAATAAAATCCTACATTAACGATACGAAAGACTACGGTCTGAATGAAAACAAGAGAGATGAAGCGTCGAGTATTATCTCTTTTACGGGAATGATTTTAGATGAATTGTCTAACTCAATAAAAAAGGCAAAGTTGTCTGATTTTAATCTTGAAAAAATTTCCAATGAAGATTTAGATATAAAATTATCAAATTTATTAAGGCAGCTTAAACCTTATTATTTTGAAAAGGAAACTAGTGTGATGTTGGACGGACTGGCAGATTATTGCAATGATGTATTTATGGAACTCATGGCAGGACATTCCTGCGCGGTGCCTGAAAAACATTAATAAAATATATTCATTCAATAAACGCCGGCAGCAGCAATCACGTTATGTATATTAGCCGGCGGATAGTTATCTTATTTTTTGTATTTGCGGCTGCGGTCATATGCGCTTTATGTATATTAGCCGGCGGACAATTGTCTCAGCTGAATGCGATATATTAAAATAAAAATTGCAAAAAAAATTGCACTTTTTCAAAAATAGAAACACAACATCTTAAAACAAAAAAGGTCAGGTTTATTTTTTTCTAATAAATATAAAATATAAAAACATTCTTACCACTGGTATTTAAATCTGTAGGAAAAAACCAAACTGACCTTTATTAAAATAAGCACATAGTCTATATCTATATAAATAAATAGCTTATAATGTGTTTTTTTTGCGAAATTATGCTTTGCCTGCGCATCCCAAAATATTCATTCTTTCTTTTATTATATCTGTAACATATTCCATTGCCGGACCGAAAATTTTTCTAGGGTCTATCTGAGACTTATCAGTCGATATGCTTTCCCTCACCTTTGCCAGAAAAGATATCCTTAAATCAGTATCGGTATTTACTTTATTTATGCCATATTTAATTGCTTCTTTTAAAACATCGAAAGGAACGCCTTTTGCTCCTTTTAAATCTCCGCCGAATTCCTCAAATTTTTTAGAAGCTCTTTCCGGGACAGATGAAGCGCCGTGCAAAACAAGAGGAATACCGGTAAGTTCTTTTACTTTTTTTAATCTTTCAAAGTCTAATTTTGCCTCACCTTTAAATTTAAATGCTCCATGTGATGTTCCTATTGCCGGAGCAAGAAAGTCAATTCCTGAAGATTCAACAAAATCTTTAGCTTCGTCAGGATTAATCAAAACAGCGTCTCTTTCTGCAACGGAAACATTATCTTCAATACCTTTTAATCTTCCAAGCTCCGCTTCTACCGAAATTCCGAGCGGTTTGCAAACGCTGACGACCTGCTTTGTTATTTTCAGGTTTTCTTCAAACGGATAATGTGAAGCGTCAATCATAACCGAAGTGAAGCCTGCTTTAATCGCAACTAAAACGGAATTAAGATTAGAACCGTGGTCTAAATGAAGGGCAACAGGTATTTTAGTCTTGTCCGCCAGCGTTTTTGTCATAGCATAAAGCATTTCAGCTCCTGCATATTTAATAGCTCCTTCGCTCGCAGCAATTATAATAGGCGACTTTTCAGATTCCGCCGCAGAAAAAATAGCCTTTAAAAATTCCATGTCATTAATATTGAAAGCTCCTACGGCGTAATTTCTTTTATTTGCGTCATCAAGTATTTCTTTAGCCGATACTAAAGGCATATTACCTCCCGTTAATATAATTAGTTAATTTAGATAAGTTTTATTCATAAATCTAATAAATTTAGATTTTTCATGTGTATGTTGTATTGCATCTGTCAATATGCCGAAAACTTTTTTGCCGCCGTTATTAACATATGTATTATTATATCACAAGTGCAAGTGAAATCTATAATCCTTAATCCTGCAATAGAAAATATTTATGCATTTCTTTGCTCGGTTAAGCAAAATATTAGGAAAAGGTGTCAGATTTTATTTTTTTTGCATATGGAATAGTTCAATTAACAAAGAAAATATTTGCAAAAAAAATTAATCTGACACCTTTTCCAATCTGACACCTTTTCCGCTATATCGGCAACGTTAGTTAAATGCTTTGCAATATTTTTAATTATATCATATTTTTTATCTTTAATTTTTGAAAATTTCGCCTAATCTATTCTGGCAATCAAAATACTTAACAGTTTTCTCTTTTTCTTCCACTTCTTTTATATCATCTGCAATATCGCCGTCTATTAGATTATATTTGTTTACGCCGGTTAAATAAAACTCTGCAATTTTATTGTGAAGTTCATCCTGTTTATCATCACGCATCGCAGTCCTGCCATATTTTACATATCTTCTTTGGTCAAGTATCCATGAGTTATAATTATCCCTCATATTACAGTCTAAAATTGTCATTAATTTTTCTTTTGCTTCTGTATCTTGTATTTCTAATAACAATTCAATTCTTTTGTCCATATTTCTTTCCATCCAGTCAGCGGTAGAAATAAATGTTTTTTCTTCTCCTCCCGCATAAAAATATAATATCCTGGGGTGTTCAAGGAACCTACCTACCATGCTTTTTACGATTATATTTTCGCTGATGTCTTTTATGCCCGGCACCAAGCAGCAAATGCCGCGTATGACCATAATTATTTTTACGCCCGCCTTTGATGCCTCATATAATTTCAATATAATTTTTTTATCTGTAAGAGCATTGACCTTAACAACTATTTTTGCATTTAACCCTTTATGTGCATTAATAATTTCTCCGTCGATTAATTCAATTAATCTGTTTCTTATCATCCCGGGAGAAACAGTGATTCTTTTATAATTTCCAAATTCCGAATATCCCATTAAACTATTAAATAAGTTAGTAATATCCGAACCTATCTGTTCGTCTGCCGTTAAATAATCTACATCTGTGTAAATATTAGCGGTTATTTCATTGTAATTTCCGGTAGAAATATGACAGTATCTGACAATTTTTTTATTTTCTTTTCTTACTATTAATAAATTTTTAGTATGCAGTTTTAATTCAAGAAACCCGTATGTTACTATACATCCTGCATCTTCCAGAACTTTTGACCATTCAATATTTTTTTCCTCGTCAAATCTGGCTTTAAGTTCAATTATAATGCTTACCTGTTTCCCTTTTTTAGCCGCATTTATAAGACTTTTTATAATGGAGGAATCTTTATTTGTACGGTAAAGCGTCATCTTAATAGCAATTACGTTAATATCATCCGATGCAATTTCAACTAATTTTGAAATAATACTGAAGCTATTGTATGGTCTGTATAAAATAATATCTTTATTTTTAATTCTTTTAAAAATAGAAGAATTAAGATGGATATCCGAAGGAAAATATTGTTTAAAAGGTTTATATAAAAATTGCTTTCTGTTTATATTTAATTCGCTCAGGCAGCTTAAATCAATCGTATATTTTATATTTAATACGTCTATATCGCTAAAATCTAATTTTGATTTAAGGAATGACATAGCGTTTGAATCTAAAACGGAATTGGTTTCAACCCTGACAACATCTCCTTTTTTCCTTTTAGAAAGTTCAAATTCTATAGTTTCTAACAGGTCTTCGGCATCCTCCGCTATATCAAAATCAGCATTTCTGGTAATTCTCATAGTATTAGCATTTTGAATTGTATAACTGCTGAATATCCTGTTTATGAACTTAAGTATAATATTTTCGGCAAATATTATGTATAATGTATTATTATAATTAATTTTATATATTCTCTTTAAATTTTCCAATACAATTATTGCGTAATACTTATTTCCTCCTTTGTGCAGTTCTGCAAATATACTGACTAATTTATTAGATACAAACGGGAATGGTTTCGCCGGTCCTATAATTACAGGTGAAATTGCGGGCATTATCTCCTGCAGCCATATTTCTTCCGCTAAATCAATTATGTCTGAACCAATTTCATCTGGCGTCAAAATAAAAACAATTTTTTTAGATTTAAAAGTTTTTACTAATTTCAAAAATATATTCTGCTGTTTGTCTATAAGCTGCTGCGCTAATATATTAATAAGCTTAAGCAATTCCGGCGGAGCAGGTTCATTAACAACAATACTTTTTAAAACAGCATACCCTGCGTCTATAACCTCTTTAACGCCTGCAACCCTTATCATGTAGAATTCGTCAAGATTTGATGAAAAAATTGATAAAAATTTTAATCTTTCCAATAAGGGGACATTTTGACTATCAGCTTTAGATAATACTCTTTCGTTAAAATAAAGCCAGCTGATTTCCCTATTTACAAAAGGATAGTTATTAAGATTTAAAGATTCAGATGATTTTTTTTGCAAATTTGAATTTACTTTCGACATAAAATTTATTTTTTAGAATAAAATATCTGTTTCAAATTCAATATTTACGCCGAAAGTCAGCTTAAACAAATTGCTTTTCTGATAAAACGAAAGATATTCTAAATAAGGATATTTTTTAGCCAGTGATTTTATTATAATACAATTTGAATCGATTGTTACACTAAAATCGTCTATAAACTGGCTATGGCTTGCGTCCATAGAATCGGCTATTCTTAAAATACTTGCCAGCTTATATATGATTAATTTTTTTTCAATTGAAAAGTTAGAAAGCAGATTATTCGTATTATCTGCGTTGACTATGCCTATAGCTCTTGAATCCCAGTAATAATCACCGAAATTATAGCCGAAATTATTTTTATAATTTTGATGATAGTTAGTATTATTATTCTTATTATTAACGCTTCTATTATTGCAAATATTAACGTTATTAACATGTTGATTTTGATTCTGGATATTGTTGTTAAACTGATTATCTAAAACCGGCTTTTTATAGTCATTTTGATTTTTATTTTTAGCGCCTGTTAATTTGTCTGTTAAATAATTATTGCCGTCATGCTCTGCGTTCTGATAGATTTCTTGCTTTTCTCTATGCATCAGCACTATCAAAGCCGTCATATCGATAAACTCTTTTGATATGCCGGGAAAATCTATCGTTTTAATGATATTAAAAGAATGCTGCTCATGATTTTTTGCTTCAATTATATAGCCTATGTCATGCAGAACGGCAGCCGCCTCTAACAGCTTTCTTTCTTTTTGTTTTAAAGAATGAATTGTTTTAAGATTATCAAATAGTTTTAATGCAAATTTTGTTACAATTTTTGAATGATTTTTATCATACGAATATTTTTCGCCGATATGATACAGCGTGTTTTTAAATCTATTGTATAAATCAGGGTCTTTTATCGTTTTAGAATAAAATAAAGACATAGAATAGGGGAAAGTATTTCTTGTAAACAAAAATTTCTTTACTTTTGCAAAATCCATTATTTTTAAATAAGTTATTAATGTAGGTATCAGTATTTCAACCTGCTGCTCTCTTAATTTAAATTTTTCGGTTATTTCATAAAAATTAAGCTCTTTTATCTGACTGTATGCAGCTTCTAAATCTTTTCTGTCTATCGAATCCTTTTTAGGTTTGAGCATATCGGTAAGAACTGCTATGGAGCTGCCTGAACTTATCATATGCCGGATGCTTATTTTTTTAACGCTGATATTTTTCAGTGTCAGCACCATTTTGTTAATATCCTGTTCATAAGCCTTATGCTGTTTTTGATAAGGAACATCTTTAAAAATCTGCGTAAGCCTCAGATTGCCGTACGGAAAGGCTTCTGAAAGCATAAGCTTATCTTTTTTCAGAATATTTATAAATATATTTCCGCTTGAAATATTCGTAAATAAGATGCCGTCTTCTTCATAAGCCGATATTTTAGGTATAGCCTGTTTGACGCCGAGGTATTTTAGGTATATCTCGTCGGACGGTTCAAGGATTTCTAATTCTATACCGGTATTATTTTTGATATAGTCAATAAAAAAATATTTATTTAAGGCTTCCCTGACGCCGCTTGTACAGAGGGCTTTATAGCTTTTCCATAAATCGTATTCGTCAAGTTTTTTAGCGAATCCTTCCAGAATTTTAACAGATTTGTATATATTATCTAAGGAAATATAACCGTGCGAAAATGTATCTTTGCCGAGAGGGAGCGATTTTACAAGATATTCTATCGTCCTTTCCTTTTTACCGGAATATTCGCTTATATGCATCCTAAATGCGCTTGTGCTTATATTTATAATTGCAAAATTTTTAATTTTTATTTTACTGTTACCTCCTTCTTAGCTATAAATTCCAGAAAATTTTTTTTATCCATTGCACTTTGAATTTCTAAAGAAAGGTCGGCATCTTTTGAATTAGATTTTAACATAATTTTAATTGAATCGTCGTCAATTTTCACATCAATATCTTTAACAGCCGATTTATGAGAATTATCGAGCGCATCTGCTATTCTGAGAATTGCCGAGAGTTTTTGAACAAGTTCCTGATTTTTGCTTGAAAGTTCCGCATAGCATTTCTGGCTCTTTTTCGGAAAACTCTTTCTATGATAGCGTGCAATATTAGCTATTATTTTAATTTCATTAGAACTGTATCCTATAAAATCAGAATTTTTTATTAGATAATATGAATGTTTATGATGGTCGTAATAAGAAATATAACTGCCCACATCATGCAGAAGCGAAGCCGCCTCCAAAAGTTTATAATCTTCCTCATTTAATTTTAAAATATCTTTTAATTTTATAAAAAGTATTTTAGCAATTTTTTCTGTCCGACGCGCGTGTTCTTCTTCAAAGAAAAATTTAGAGCCTATTTCTAAGATGCGTGAAAGTCTTACGTCGGCATTTTCCTGAAAATGCATCCTTATACCGTGATTATTTAACGTATCGATAGTCAAACCGTTTTTGAGTCCGCCTTTAATAGTAAAAAAACCGTCGCAATTTGTTTTATCTAACAACATCTCCGCAATTAAAGCTGCAGGCTGTATTATATCGGTTCTCTGAGTATCTATTCCTTTAATGTTATTTCTTTCCTCAAATGTTTTATCTTTAAGCTCATTTAAAAAAAATTCAATAAATTTTTTATCGACAAAATTTACGTTTTCGTCTCTTAAATGCTCTCTTTTATTGTATATAGACGCAATATTAGTTATAGTTCCGCCTGTAAAAATTAAAGTATCTATATCTTTATTTATTTTTTTATAAATACCCGCATCTTTGAGCGTTTTTTCAATATGTTTCATTAATTTTTCAATTTCGTTGTTTTTCGGAGGATTGTTTTTTAAAAAATCATTTTTTAATCTTAGCATGCCCAGAGGAATACTGTGCAAGTCGGTTATTTCACCTTCTTTAGATATAATAAGTTCCAAAGTGCCGCCGCCTATATCTACCGTAAGAGCGTTTAATTTGCTCATCTGAAAATTAGCAGAAGCATAAAGGTCAACAATTCTGGCTTCTTCATTTCCGTCAATAACTTCTATATCGATGTCAAATTTGTCTTTTGCCATATTAACAACATCTTTGCTGTTTGAGGCATCCCTGAAAGGAGCCGTAGCTACGGCTCTTATATACGGTTTTTCTTTCTTGTCGGTTTTTTTACCTATTAAAACTTTCATTTTTTCTAAAACGGTCATAATTGATTGAATTGTAGATTCCGAAATAATCCCTGTTTTAAAAACATCTTCGCCTATTCTTATAGTTTCTTTATAATCTTCTATAATATCGTAAGATTTTCCTTTAATTTCTGAAATCTGCAGACTGATTGAATTGCTTCCGATATCAATTACCGCTAAATTTTTCATGAGAATCCTCGTTAATTTTTAATTATGATTTATTTTTCATGATTTTTATATTAATTTTTATATTTAAACATATTTAATGTTACAACGGTGTTACAATTTTATTACATTTTTGTTACATTGCAGGATAGACATAGACAGATAAAATATTCACTGTGCTACTACTTTACAAGTTCTTTACGAATAAGCAGTAATTCGGCGCGACGTTCTTCGCTTACTTCAGGATAAGACATTTTCAGTCCTTTCATAGTATCAAGAAGTGTTTGGGATACAATAAGTCTTGCCGTGTGTTTATCATCGGCGGGAACAATATACCATGGCGATTTTTTTGTGCTGGTATTACTGAGACATTCTTCATAGGCATTCATGTAGGAATCCCAAAACTTGCGCTCTTTGATATCTGCCATACTAAATTTCCAGTTTTTATCCGGTTCGTCAATTCGCGCCAGAAAACGTTTGCGCTGCTCTTCTTTAGATAAATGAAGAAAAAATTTTATAATATGCGTACCGTTGGCGTAAAGATGTTTTTCCATGTCATTTATTGAACGATAGCGTTCATGCCATATTTTAGCATAGTTTTTAGAACTGTTAGAACCATCAGAAATTGCCTCATTGATTAGCATATCCGGATGCACGCGTACTATTAAAACTTCCTCGTAATAAGACCGGTTGAAAATACCTATGCGTCCGCGTTCTGGTAAATTACGCGTAGTGCGCCAGAGAAAATCATGCTGCAGTTCCGACGCGCTTGGAGATTTAAAACTGAAAACCTGGCATCCTTGCGGATTGATTCCAGACATTACATGTTTTATAGCACCGTCTTTGCCTGCAGCATCCATAGCTTGAAAAATCAATAATATTGCATGCTTTCCGCGTGCATAGTGAAGCTGCTGCAGTTCGCTCAGCTGCAATACGTGGTCTTCCAGCAGTTTTTTGTATTTTTTATTGGATTTATACGGAGGTTCAATATAAGAAGACCATTTTGACAGGTCAACTTTATCACCCTCCTTTACCAAAAAATCTTCTGATTTTATTTTCATTTAATTTAATTAAATTAGTTTTTATTTAAATTTAGATAAACTATGCGGCAGGACAGGAAATACTAAAACTTACATATAAATATTGCGAATATTTTAAAACGTTTTTTGATAACTTTGAGACAAAAGGCTAAAATAGAACTTATTCATTTGCAGCTTTATTGCGATATTCTCTATCCCTGAATCCCATGTGGACTAGTATATCGTAATAGTCTGTCTATTCTATCCGTTAAAGCTTTATTGTTTTCATCTATTCTATTTGAAAGTTTAGTGTCTAATTGACTAATCTTTTTGTCCGTATGAACATAGACCCCGATAACAAAGCCAAGCATAACTAAAAGTATGCCTAAATTTATATAGCCTATCATAATACCCCTTATACCATCAATTAAATTAATCCTTTATTAAGTTATACAACCGTTCTTTAAAATAATAAATGATTTTTTATATCCTTAATCATGCAATAGAAAAAAATAATCTTCAAGTTTGACTTTTTACAGCCATTTTTTTATTTTATTTCGTCAAACGTTGTACATCTTCCTATTAAGGCTTATTTATTACGGTATTGGCGGAAGCGTATGGGAATCGAACCCACCCCGCCCTTATTGGGGGCGACGACTGATTTGAAGTCAACGAGGGGCACCAGCCCTCTATCCGCTTCCTGATACTTTGCAAAATATTTTTTGTAAACCATAACACTCATCATATTATCTATACACCGCAACTCTACTCTTTACCTCTGACTATTCTGCGGTCCCGGTCCTGGCGGTGGAGGCGGTCCCATTGGAGGAGCCGGAGGCGGCCCAAAAGGCTGCGGTCCCGGTCCTGAAGGAGGCGGCGGTCCCATCGGAGGAGCCGGAGGTCCCGGAGGCGGTCCAAAAGGCTGCGGTCCTGGTCCTGGCGGTGGAGGCGGAGGTCCCGGAGGCGGTCCAAAAGGCTGCGGTCCTGGTCCTGGCGGTGGAGGCGGAGGCATTGCAGGAGGACCCGGCGGCATTACAGGAGGACCTGAAACTAATGGTCCAGGCAGCATATAGGTATAAGAAGGCGAAAGCGGATACCACGGACCTGTCGGATATAAGCCGTAATACCAATTATCAGCCGCCCACATATAAAACATACCATTAGCGCTATAAATATAATTTTGATAGGATGGAGAAAAAAAAGCATTAACCCCGCTTCCTATACTGAAATTTATATTCGGTGTGCTTATGTTAAACATAAATCCGTCGGCATAGACCTTCCTCAACATATTGTTATTAAACAAAACAAAAGAACACAATATAAAACCGATAGACAAGTAAAATAAAAAATTTTTCTTTAAATATAAATATAAAATTTTTAAAATTTTATCTTCCTCCTTTTCTTAAAACCAATAAAATAATAAGATTCTGCAGAATACTACAAATTATATTGCAGATATAAATATTATACTTCACCATGGCAATAAAAGCAACTGTAGCTGCGTTAAAATGTATATTAATTTACGCAAAAGTCAATTGCTGTTTGTGAACCACATATTAATAAGTCAATAAGCTTCTTAGTTAAACGACAGGATACTTTTTAGTAGATAGATATTGCTATTCTATACGATTTAAAATAATAAAATTTTAAAAAAAACGCAAATTGTGTTATAATATAAATACAATAAAAATTAATTATTAATATTAATTAACAAATTACATATGGAACGCTGGACTCTGGGCGGCGATAGCTCTTCGGACATTAATAAAAATAAAAAAAAAGACGATGAAGACATTAATTTTATATTAGACGGTTTTAACGATAATGATAATATTAATGAACAAAATAGCGGAATGAAACAATCGTCAACTCCGAACGGCAATAAATCCCAAAAAAAAAATTATAGCGGAGATAAAAAGGCTAAACGTTCGCCAAGCCAAAAAATATTGTACGTTTTTTTATTTATAGCGGCTGTTATTTCCATATATTATGTT
The DNA here is from genome assembly GCA_004195045.1 of Candidatus Acididesulfobacter guangdongensis. Classification (NCBI taxonomy): domain Bacteria; phylum Candidatus Acidulodesulfobacteriota; order Candidatus Acidulidesulfobacterales; family Candidatus Acidulidesulfobacteraceae; genus Candidatus Acidulidesulfobacter; species Candidatus Acidulidesulfobacter guangdongensis. The sequence goes on along the minus strand of SGBC01000003.1, from coordinate 359,548 downwards.
ATTAAAACATTTTATCCAAACAACGATATACATATAAAAATTTTTAATTTGAAAACAAAACTTTACAGATCTAAAGTACTGCCTGAAAATAATCTGTTAATAACCGGATTTTTGTCAAATAATAACAAATTTCCGATAGGATTTGTAAAATTAAAATGCAACCTTTACAGCTCTAAAAATATAATTTTAGCGACAAAGTACGTCTATGCAGGAAATTTCATAAATCTCAGCAAATTAAAAACCATGTCTAACACATCAATTAATAGGGCATTTCAGAATAAAAACGGAAAAAGTATGTCCGATTTAGAAATAGTGCCGCAGCACCCTATAAAATTTATGGTTGTTTTTCTTAATGTGCCGACTGACACTAAAAATTTTTCAATAACCGTCAGCCATTTTTATGCTATCAAGAAAAAATAAAACAGAAAAAAACAGAAAAAATAAAATAATTTGCAGTATTTAATTTGTACAGTATTCAATCAGTGCGGAGCAGTTTTACGCTTTTTTTACTTTGACGCTTCGTTTAGACGAAATTTTTTTTGAAGCTGTTTTTTTTGTTAATTTTTGAGGGTTACTCGTTATCTTTTTAACCTGCCGTTTAGAAGGCTCCGGAGTCACATCTATCTCATCCTGTCCTGACGCGCTTCTTTTAAAATTTTTTATCGCTTTTCCTATACCGCTTCCTAATTCAGGCAATTTGCCTACTCCAAACACTAAAACCACAACTAATAACAATACAAAAATAGCAATAGGAGAAAAACCAAACATTTTTTATACCTCCATTTCCATAATAAATAGCATATTATTCGATATGTTTTACACCCGATTATTAACTATTATAAATATCATTCAATATTATAGCAATTCTTCTCCAGCCTTAAAAGGCGGAAATACTTTTACTGGGTTTTTGATAAATTCAACTCTTCGCAATTTATAACTAAAATTAATAAAATTTAAAACTGCTGTTTGTTTTTAAATAATGCTAATAAGACGATCAGATATACAGCAAGGATAGCATTCCATTGCTTTATATATTATTATTATTTTATCTGAAATAAAGATATCATAATAGCCATAAACTGGCGGAGAGGGAGGGATTCGAACCCTCGATAGACTCACATCTATACATGATTTCCAATCATGCTCCTTCGGCCTCTCGGACACCTCTCCTTATAAAAACTATTTGTTTCCCTACGGATATTATATATAGTATTTTATTTATTGCTAATATTCTTACAGTGGTGAATCATCGCAATGGAACATCTTTAATAGATTAACATTTATTAATAACCAATTTCAAGTTTATTTTTATTTCTTAATCATGTAATAGAAAATATTTATGCATTTCTTTGCTTGGTTAAGCAAAACATAAGGAAAAGGTGTCAAATTTTATTTTTTTGAGTATGAAGTAGTTCAATTAACAAAGAAAATATTTGCAAAAAAATTAATCTGACACCTTTTCCGAGCAGATAACCTTCTATTGCAGGATTAAGGTTATTTATTTTTACATTAAATTTTTTGTTAACATTTAAAACACTCGACTAAATTTTCTTATTTTTAAAAAAAGAAAAAAAGGGAAGACAAAAGTTATTGATAATTATTATTAAAATATTTATTGACATTATTTATATTTATTGCTAGATTATAGATATGTATTCTTTTTCTCCATTTTTCCCGCATTATTAAATAAATTATTTTATTTAATAATGCGGGTTTCTATTTTAGCTTATTAATAAATAAATCAAAACACCATAAGCACAAGGCAAGCACAATATTATAGAATTTCCATTTTAGCTTATTAATAAACAAATTTATTCTCATAGTCTTATATTAATAGTCTTATATTGATAGTTTTATATTGATAGTTTTATATTAATAGTCTTATATTTAATCAATATTTCCTTAGGCAATAAATTTAAATAATAATGGATAGAATTATTAATAATACAGATGTCTTAAATAAATTAGTTGCCGAACTGAAAGATAAATCAAAAAAAATAGTTTTTACCAACGGATGTTTTGATATTATTCATGCGGGACATGTCGCATATCTCAATGAAGCAAAACAATTAGGCGATATTCTGATAGTCGGTATCAATAGCGATTCATCCGTCAAGAAACTCAAAGGAAACAGCAGACCTATAGTTACTGAAGATGACAGGTCCTATATAATTGCAAATTTAAAACCTGTTGATTTTGTCGTCATATTCAGCGATGATACACCGTACAATTTAATCAACGAAATAAAACCAGATTACTTAGTAAAAGGTTCAGACTACAAAAATCAAGAAATAGCAGGGTCGGATATAGTCAAATCATATGGAGGACAAGTAGTCCTTATAGATTATGTCAATGGAAAATCTACTACCAATATAATTAATAATATAAAAAGCGCTATCCTCTCGCCGTAATTATTTTAATTATAAAAGTTATCATAATTAAAGATATGAAAATGTAAGGAAGCAAAACGATAATAATTGATTTTGCAGTAGAAATATCATCAGTTTTTTTAATACCTATCGCTGTAAGAGCAAAAAACCATGATAAAATTATATTATACCCGAATATCGGCATTATCGAAAAAATATTAACGCCCGCAGTGTAGCAAATTATCCTGAACGTATATCTAAAATGTTTTTTACCGCCGAACAGAAGGATAAAACCATGCAGAATAACACCCAACAGCAATAAAAATAAGCTATATAAAATTCCAAAAAATATTAATAATATTAAAATTCCAAAAATTATAAATAAAGTAATAGTATCTTTATGCGCAAATAATAATGGAATTTTCGGCAAAAAAGAATAATTTGAATAAAAACCGATTTTAAAAAAAAATATTTCCCAAAAAAACGAGAATACAAGATTAATGTATCCGAAAATAACCGCATAAAAATACGGATGCAGCACATTATCGCTTGACGTTATCTCTCCAAAAAAAATTTCAGGAGAAAAAAGAGATTTTCTCCATGTAAGAAAAAAAGCCTTCAGAAATCCTTTTTCTTTGATTTTATCAAAATCTATCATGAATTTTTCCTTATATAGTATTAAAAATAAATATATTTACAGCAAAACTACCCTTACTTATTTATTCTTGAAGCCGGTTAAATATTTTCTTTAATTAATTTATAATTAATGCTGTCTGCTAAAGCTTGATAGCTCGCCTCTATAATATTTTCAGATACTCCGATAGTCGTCCATTTTGAAGCTTTATCGGAAGATTCTATAAGAACCCTCACAAAAGAACCTGTCCCTGATTTCATATTGCGTCCGTTTATTACCCTGACCTTAAAATCAGACAGCTTCATTTCATTCAGCACAGGATAAAATCTTAACAAAGATTTTCTCAAAGCATTATCCAAAGCATTGACAGGACCGCTTCCAATAGCAGCTGTATGCTCAATTTTTCCGTTAATATTAAGTGTGACGGCTGCTTCGCTTAAGATGTTATAGCTATTTTCACTGTATTCGGCAGCGTTTTCTAATGAACTCTTCTCAATTACAACCTTAAATGATATTAGCTTAAAATAATTATTATATTTTTCAGACGAATATTTATTAAGAAGCATCTTAAATGAACCGTCGGCGCTTTCAAAATTAAATCCGTTATCTTCCATTTCTTTAATTTTATTAAGCAGTGCTTTTTCCTGTTCTTCATTTATACGGCTTAAATCAAAACCGAGTTCTTTTGCTTTAGCCTCTATATTTCCCTTGCCGGAAAGATCGGATATTAAAAATCTGCGTGCATTGCCGATCGACGACGGTTCTATATGCTCATAAGACGACGGGTTTTTAAGAACAGCGTTTGCGTGTACTCCTGCCTTATGAGCAAATGCGCTTTCTCCGACATAAGGTTTATTTTTAACAGGAATATTATTAGATATCTCATCTATAAGATGAGATACTTTGGTTAGGTCTTTTAATTTATTCTCAGGAATACAATTTAGCCCTAATTTTAATGCAAGATTTGGTATTATAGACGATAAATTTGCATTCCCTGTTCGTTCTCCATAACCGTTTATTGTTCCCTGCACATGGCTGACACCGCATAAAACTGCCGAAAGAGTATTGGCTACGGCGCAATCCGTGTCATTATGCGCATGAATTCCTAATCTATTAACATCAATATTATAAAAATCGGATAGTTTGTTGATTATATTTAAAATTTCATGCGGCAGCGTACCTCCGTTAGTATCGCAGAGCACAACCTTTTCCGCTCCTGAAGACAATGCCGATTGAATAGTTTTAACTGAATATTCTTCATTATTTTTAAAACCGTCAAAAAAATGTTCTGCATCAAAAAAAACGATTTTCCCGTTTTGCTTTAAAAAATCTATGGAGTCAGCAATTAATTCTAAATTTTCTTCACATGAAGCTTTTAGAATTTCTTTAACATGTAAATCCCATGATTTACCAAAAATAGTTACGTATTCAATATCTAAATCGGATAATGTCAAAAGACCGGCATCGGAAGATGCTTTGCAATTTTTCTTTTTAGTGCTGCCAAAAGCGGTTATTTTAGAATTTATATATTTTTTCTTTGACGACAATTCAAAAAATTTATTATCTTTCTGGTTTGATAAAGGATAGCCGCCCTCTATAAATTGCACCCCAAGCTCATCGAGAATATCAGCTATCATTAATTTATCGTCTAAAGAAAGAGAAAAACCTTCGCCCTGCGTTCCGTCTCTCAGGGTCGTATCGTAGATTTCGATATTTTTATTGGCATTATTATTTTTCAAAATTTTTTCCAGGTTATCAATTCTATAAGTTAATTAATTAATTAATTATGATTAATATTATATATTATTGCTATTAAAATTTATTCTATTGTTTAATTTACTGTTTTCTGTATATATGTGCAAACAAAAGAGATAAAAAAATATTAAAATTTATTTTATTGCTTAATTTATTATTCTAGTTATAGTTTTAGTTATAGTTCACAATTTATTATTTATTCCGAGGTTAAAAGTCTCATGTAATATCCTCGTTGCAAGTTCTGCGTATTTTAATTCTACTATACATGATATTTTAATTTCAGAAGTAGAAATCATCATTATGTTGATATTTTCTTTAGAAAGAGCGGAAAACATAGTAGATGCCGTTCCGAAATGATTTCTCATTCCAACCCCTATAACGGATATTTTAGCAATTTTATCATCCGATATCACCTCTTTCGCATTAAGTTTAATAGCTATATTCTGAGTAATTTCCAAGGCTTTTTTGAGGTCTTTTTTAGTAACGGTAAATGTTAAATCCGTTAATCCTTCAACCGAAATATTCTGAATTATCATATCCACTACCAGACCTGCATCGGCAATACTTGAAAATATAGCCGCTGCGATACCTGGTTTATCGGGAATACCTCTGATAGATAACTTTGCTTCATCTTTATCGCAAGCAACGCTTGAAACCTGCAATTCTTCCATACTATCCTCTTTACTTGAAAATTTAATTTGCGTCCCAGGTCCGTCAACGAAAGTTGATTTTACAAATAGATTTACTTTATATTTCATTGCAAACTCAACCGAGCGAATTTGCAGAACTTTAGCGCCTAAACTGGACATTTCAATCATTTCATCAAAATAAACCACATCTAACCTTCTTGCTTCAGGAACAATAGAAGGGTCAGAAGTATAAACGCCTTCCACATCTGTAAAAATATCGCATCGTTCCGCATTTAAAGCGGCTGCAATCGCAACTGCAGTAGTATCTGAACCGCCTCTTCCGAGGGTTGTTATGCATCCGTAATCATCAATCCCCTGAAAACCGGCGACCACGACTATATTGTTATTCTCTAATTGTTTTTTTATATTTTCGGCGTCAATAGAAAAAATTCTTGCATTGCCGTAAGTCCCGTCCGTCTTTATTTTTACCTGATGTGCAAGCATGGGAACAGCTTTATACCCTTCGTTATTCAAAGCTATTGACAGCAATCCTGCGCTAACCTGCTCTCCTGTGGATATTACCATATCAGTCGCTAAATTATTATGGGTTCCGCCAATTTCAAGAGCAAGATTCAACAGTCTGTTTGTTTCGCCGCTCATCGCGCTGACAACTACAACAACGTCATTATTATTGTTTTTTTCACAGATTACGCGAGACGCAACTTGTCTTATCCGTTCCACGTTCCCCATTGAAGTTCCGCCGAATTTTTGCACTATAAGGGACATAAATAAACCTCTTATTTTTTGAACATTCTGGGATTATATTTATGAATAGCTTCTCCTATTGAATCTAACACTGCCTCGGGAACTATCTCGGATAATGTCGGATGAGAATGGATGGTAAACTCCGCATCATTTATAGTTCCGTTAAAATGCATTATAGCGGTAATTTCAGCTGCCAATTCCGGCATATCTGCCCCGATTCCCGTAGCACCTATAATCCTGCCTGTTTCTTCCTCCGTCAGCACTTTCAAAAAACCTTCTTTTTCTTCCATAGCAAGAGCCATACCGTTAGCTGCATAAGAAAAACGACCGACTCTATACTTTATATTTTCTAATCCTTTATCGCCTTCTTTTAGTCCTACAGTGCCTATAGGCGGACTGACATAAATAGACCACGGCAACGCGGAATAGTTTTTTTCAATCTTTCTGCCGGCAATATTTTCAGAAGCGATAACGCCGTCGTAAGACGCCTTATGTGCCAGCATAGGACCGTCTATAACATCGCCGCAGGCATAAATACCCGGAATATTTGTCTCATTGTGCGCATCAGTTTTTATTTTACCTTTGGCATCTAATTCTACGCCTATTTCTTTTAAACCTAAACTGCCGGTATTCAGATTTCTTCCTATAGAAACTAATACTTTTTCAGCTTCAATATTTTCGCCGGTTTTTAACGAAACAACGGCTCCCCTGCCGCCGGCCGATATATCGGCAACTTCGACGGAAGTCCTTATTTCAATATTTTTTGATGTAAGTATTTTATGCGTGAATTTAGAAATTTCTTTATCTTCGGTGCTCAATATAGACGGTAACAGTTCAAGCATGGTAACTTTAGAATTAAATTCATTAAAAATATTTGCAAATTCACACCCTATAACTCCTGCTCCGATAATGGCGATATCCTCAGGCACCGATTTAATATTTAATATTTCGTCGGATGTTATAATATTTTCGTGGTCAATATGAAATGCAGGAATCATTGCAGGAGACGAACCTGTTGCAATGATAATATTTGAAGCCGCTATTTCTATTTCGCTATTATCATTATTTTCTTTAATTTTAATTACCGCTGCAATATTGTCTTTTTTAACAGGAGCCGATACTATAAAAGCAGTTCCGTTAAAAACGTTGACATTTCTGGCTTTGAGAAGTTTGCCGACCCCCCCTACTAATGTAGAAACTACTTCATCTTTATAATTTATTATATCTTCATAATTGTAATTATACTTATCGATATGAAAACCGCTCACGCCGGATTTCAGACTGCTTAAAAATTTAGCTTTTGAATATAATACCTTAGTTGGTATACACCCCCTGTTTAAACATGTTCCGCCCAGCTTATCTTTTTCAATTATAGCGACTTTCATACCGTTAAGAGCCGATTTTAAAGCTGCGACATAGCCCGCAGGTCCTCCGCCTATAACGCAAATATCAAAATTGTCCATAATATTCATTCCTCTCTTTGTTTATTTATTTATTGCTGACTACTTATTGTTAATAATTAATTAATAATTTATTTCTTTATTTATTTCTTTATTCATTTCTTAATTTATTAGTTAATTTTTAATTATTTTTTTTTCGATAATTATCTCTCTGTATAAATTTTCTGCCGTAAACTCATTATCTGCTTCATTGACAGCTATATTCACTTCAAAATAATAATTTTTTATAATATTTATATAATCAAATCCTATTTTATCTCCCCATTCCGCTATTGTAATGGAATCAGATGATAAAGAATCAAAAAAACCCGAATTTTCAAGGTCGTATAAATTTTTTAATCTATAAAAATCAAAATGGTCGATGACAATCTCTTTGTTGCTTTTATCTATACCGCAAAAGTATCTGTTCATCAAGCTAAAAGTGGGACTGGTTACGATATTGCCGCTATCTTTGACATGGCAAAAATACTTAGTCATACCGGAAACAAATTTTGTTTTTCCTGCCCCAAGTCTTCCTTTTAAAAGAATAAAATCTCCGCACGACACCATACTTCCAAATTCTTCCGCTATTTGTTCCGTTTCGGCAGGCAATTTTGATACATATTTAAACGGCAAATTCATTTTTTATTTTCATCCGTCATAGATTTTATAATATCAAATCTTGAAACTATTCCTTTTAATTTATCATTGTCGTCAACGACCGGTATTGAATAAAATTTTTTTTCGGTGATTATACTTGCGATATCATATATAGATTCATTTTCTTTTATGGACAGAACTTTTTTCGTCATAATATCTTTCACTTTTGAAGCGGTTATTTTATTTAAATCTTCTTTAAAATGTTTAGAGCTCTGAAGATAAAAAACACTGTCAAATATACTAAAAACAGTAGGTATATGAAGACTCGCGTCTTGATAGACAAGGTCTGTTTCCGACACTATGCCTATAAGCTTGCCTTCATCATCTACTACCGGCACAGAATTAATTTTTTTTTCTATAAATATTTTAGATAAAGTTTTTATATCGGTATCTTCCTTAACTGTCACTAAATCCGTACTCATTATATCTTTAGCGGTAATCATAAGAATTTCGCTCCATAAATTGTTTATTAAATTTATATTATAATATTTTTATTTATTTTATTTAGTTTTGTGCTATGTTAGTTATTATATATTATTCATTCAAGTATAGTTTTTTTGTTTTTTATTTGCTCGTTTATTTTTTATGTTTTTCTATATTATCATTTTTCTATATTATCATTTCTCAATAATCTTACGGCATTTGGTATATTTAAGGCTATTTTAACCGCGCCGGCGCCCGATTCACCGTATTGCTTCCGAAGATTATTTGCAGAATATACCAATAAATATGAAGATAGACAGATTGATTTATATAAATCAAGACCCTGAGCTATAAAAGAACCTATTAAACCGCTTAAAACATCGCCGCTTCCGCCGCTTGCAAGCAGCGGGCTATGTTTATACTGAATCGCTTTATTGCTTAAATTATTACTGAATGCAAACATGCTCGCGCCTTTTAATAATAAACATACGCCGTATTCTCTGACAAAATCACCGCCGATTTTAATAGGGTCTTTTTCTATTATTTTTCTGTCTATTTTAGCAAGTCTTTCCATTTCTTTATAATGAGGCGTCAATACGATATGTTTATTTTTCTTTGTTAATTTTTTAAGAAAGTTCATATCTTCAGAAATTAAATTTAATCCGTCGGCATCTATAACAATAGGAACTTCAATTAATTCAAGAATATTATATAAAAAATCGGCAGTTTCCTTTTTTAATCCGAGTCCCGGACCTATAACAACCGCAGTTTTGTTTTTTAACAAGTTTTTTGAAATATCGTCGGCTCCGTTAATATTAAAACAGCCTGAACCGTCGTTAATCACCGGATAAGTCATTACTTCAGATGTTTTGATTTCTAAAATATGATTAAGCTCATAAGGCACTGCCAAAGTTACAAGCCCTGCACCGGCTTTAAATGCTGACAAAGAAGACATATAGGCGGCGCCTGTTTTTCCCGGACTGCCCGCTATAATTAACACATGACCGTAGTCAAATTTTGTATTAAAAGACAATCTTTCCGGCAAATAAGCGGATATTTTTTTTTCTTCCAGAATTTCAATATTCGCATGACAGCTGTCTAATAGAGCACGCGGATGATTTATATCTATCAGTATCGTTTTGTCATGTAAATTTAATTTTTCACCTTCATTCAGATAAAATCCTACTTTTAAACCGCCGAACGTAAATATTTTTTTAATATTATTTTTTATTCCTGTTCCCATATAAAAACCGCTATCGGTATTAAAACCGCTTGGGTTATCTAAACATATAACATCATAATTGTTTTTGCTTTCTATAATTTCTATCACATTTTTATAAAAACCTGCAATATCCCTATTTATGCCTATTCCAAAAATAGCGTCTATAAGTATATCCGTATCGTTTAATAATTCTGATAAAATATTTATATCATTTTCATTAACTGCCTGAATTATTTCAACATTTAATTTTATTAAAATATCAAGATTTAATTTTGCAATGCCGGTATAATTATTCGGCTCGGCAAGTATAATTGTTTTTACGTTATATCCCGCATTAAATAAATATCGCGAGAACACAAAACCGTCCCCTCCGTTATTACCTTTTCCGCAGATAACGGAAATTACGTAATTTTTACTTAATACGTTTTCGTTCTTATTGTAAACTTTAACAAATTCTCTAAAACAGCCTGAACCTGCATTTTCCATTAAAACAGCTTCAGAATAGCCGAAATCCGAATATGTTTTAGAATCTATCTGCTTTAAGTTTTCCGAATAGTATAATTTCATTATAATCAAATAGAATGTATTTATTAAGGCAGCATTGTAATTATATAAGTATAAAAATATTATCTAAATATATTATATATTATATATTATATATATAAATTGCATAAATTATGTATTTTCAATTATTACGGTAGCTATAGCTAAACCGTTATCATGAGAAATAGATAAATTTATCGTGCCGATTTTAATATTATAAGTATCTAAGATAAATTTTTTTATTTTATCATCTATAAATAAAAAAGGAGCTCCGCTTTGCTTATTATATACGGCAATGCAATTCAATGGTATAGAAAAAAGTCCTATGTGCAAAGATTTTAAAAAAGCTTCTTTTGCCGCAAAAAAACCGGCTATTTTTTGTTCGATATTACTTTTATTTTTAATTTTATAAATATTATTTAATTCAGTTAACGAAAAAACTCTATTTAGAAATCTATCGCCGTAAGTCTCTACGAGGTATTTAATCCTTTCTACGCCTACGATGTCAATACCTATCCCGCTAATCACCTATAAAATCCTTTAATTGTTTTATTATCCGCAATGTTTTGTTAATTCGGCTGCTTTAAGTATTTCCAGCATTTCTTTAACGGCGTTATTAAGACCTGCAAATATAGCGTGCGCTACAATAGAATAGCCTATATTAAGTTCATATATTCCTTCTATCTCGGCTATATCTCCGGTATTTTCATAATTTAATCCATGTCCCGCATTTACGCTAAGCCCTGCGCTCAAAGCAAACTCTGCCGCTTTTTTAATTTTCGCCAGTTCTTCCTGCCGTTTATAAGGGTCAAGATATTGCGCATATTTTCCGGTGTGAATCTCAATAAAATTAAAATCGGCTTTTTTTGCAGCTTCAATTTGAAGTTCTTCCGGTTCAATGAATGCCGATACGTTTATATCCTTAGACCTGAATTTATTATTAATTCTTTTATATTTTTCGATATCGAGAGCGACATTAAGACCGCCTTCGGTGGTCAGCTCCTGTCTTTTTTCAGGAACAAGCGTAATTGACCTTGGAATGACATCAAGCGCTATGGAAATTATTTCATCGTTTGCAGCCATTTCCAAATTTAATCTTTTCGTCTGTTCGGAAATTAATCTTATATCGCTTTCTTTTATATGCCGCCTGTCCTCCCTGAGATGACAAGTTACATTAAAAGCACCGGCTTCTAAAACAGTAAAAGCGGCATAAAGAGGCGACGGAAAATCCCCTGCGCGCGCATTTCTGATGGTCGCAATGTGGTCAATATTAACGCCTAATTTCATATAAATTCAAAAACCTCCGAATAAACAATTATAAATAATTAATAATTAAAGAATTGTCAAATATATAAAAATCTATATAAAAAATTAAATAAAACATAAAAAAAATTAAAAAAATATAAAAATATAAAAATATAAAAAACATTAATATATACGGCATATGCATTATTTATATGAAAATAAGTATGCTCTACCTACATACCTGTCTATCTATGTATCTATCTATGTATATATATTCTATCTATTTGTCGTCTATATAAAAATATTAAAATAAAGTAAACCAAATAATATTAAACAAACTTCAAAAATGCTTCAGCAATTCTTCTTTAAGGTCGAGCCCTATTTTTTTAATTTCTTCGCCATCCTCGCCTTCTACGAGAATTCTTAAATAATTTTGCGTTCCTGAATATCTTATAAAAATTCTTCCTCTATTCTCCAATATTTTATTATAATAATTAATTTTTTTATTGAACTCCGGCAATTCATCTAAATTCTTTTTATACGGAACATCTATATTTATTAAAACCTGCGGAAACGGCGTCATAACCTTTCTCAGTTCAGAAAGCGATTTATTTAATCTTATCATAATAGTTAAAAGTTTTAAAGCGGATATTATTCCATCCCCCGTGTTTGCATCATCTAAAAAAATAACGTGTCCTGATTGTTCACCGCCGAGATTATATCCCTGTTCAACCATTTTTTCCATTATATATCTGTCGCCGACATCGGCATATATTATATTAATCCCGTTTTTCTTCATCAATATTTCAAGAGCGATATTAGACATGGACGTCGTAACTACTCCGTTATTTTTTAATTCTCCGATGTTTTTCATATATAAAGCGCAAATAGCAAGAAACTCATCACCATATAAAATACTGCCGTTTTCATCGCAAAAAATAGCCCTATCGCCGTCTCCGTCAAATGCAATGCCTAAGTCCGCTTTATTTTTCAGAACTTCCGAACTTATAAATTCCGGATACGTGGAACCGCATTTTTCATTTATATTTAGACCGTCAGGTCTTGATGCCACAACTATGACTTCCGCTCCTAATTCGCTGAATACTTCCGGAGCAGCTTTATATCCTGCACCGTTTGCACAGTCAATTACAATTTTAAGTCCGTTTAATGTTAAACATTTTGGAAATGTAAGCTTTGCAAAAATTACATATCTCCCCGTTGCGTCGTCAATTCGGTGTGCTTTGCCTACATTAGCATTTACCGGTCTAAGTTTGCTTGAATCAAGTATAGACGAAAAAAAAATATCTTCTATTTTATATTCAATCTCTTCAGGAAATTTAAATCCCTTGCTGTCAAAAAATTTTATACCGTTATCATAATACGGATTATGCGATGCAGAAATTACAACTCCGGCGTCTGCACGCATGCTTGACGTTATAAACGCAACGCCGGGAGTAGGCATAGGACCTATAAGATACACATCTGAACCCATGGAGCAAATACCCGAAGAAAGAGCCGTTTCAAATATATAACCTGAAATTCTCGTATCTTTTCCTATAACTACTTTTAATTTTTTTCCAGGAGATTTTAAATTTAAAATGTAGATTAGCGCCATGCCAAGTCTTAACGCGTTTTCAGGCGTCAGCGGATCTTTGTTCGCAATACCTCTTACACCGTCCGTTCCAAATAATTTACGCATTTTTTTTAATCCTGCCTACAATCAGATTTATATTAATTTTCCTCTTATATAAAATTTTAATTAATTTTGTAGGGTCAAGTAATTCTACCCTTACCGATTCGTTATTTTTAAAATTGCCGATATTTATTTTTTTTGTCGTAATAACGGAAAGATTATCCACAATATCTTTAGGTCCTTTAATTTTAACATATTGCGGAAAAAATGAAATATTCTTTAAATAATAGCCTTTTTTAAATTTTCCCTTAAATATAGGCAGAATTTTAATATATTTTACGACGATTCTGCTTATGATTACAGGAATTATCTTAGGATAAATCCTTACAACCCTTATCCCTGAAGGCAGATTTAAATATGACTGTCCTAATATTAACGTATTTTTTTTACTTAAAAGGGAACTGCCGTTAATCCTGAAATATATTTTTTTGTTTAATTTCATAAATGAAATTTTTGAACCCCTCAGCTTTACTATAATTTTTTTCGGCAGAGTATTGCTGATGGCGAGCCCTTTTGGCAATGCATATATCTTAAGACCGGCATGCAAATTAATATCGTATTTTTTTCCGCCTATAACATATATCCATATAAAAATAGCGATAAATAAAGAAATTAATTTGAGCCAGAAATTATCTTTTATTATGTTTATTATATTTCTTAAATTTTTATTCATCATCGCTGCCGTCGTTCTTATTAACGTCCTCGGTTTTCTTGGTACCAAAGATTAATTCATAAACTGATTTTAATAATAATTTATTTTCATTAGTCTGTTCTGATATATTTTTAAATAAAACAACCCTTAACTCTTCTATATTTGAAATTTTAATAATTTTTTTAGGCATTACTATCGAAACATATCCTGTTTCTTCGGAAACTACTATAGAAAAAGCATCCGTTAATTCTGAAAGTCCGATAGCGGACCTGTGCCTTGTGCCAAAATTCTGGTCTATATTTTCATCGGTTGACAAAGGAAGATAGCACGAAGCGGCAGAAATTCTGCCTTTTTGTATAATAACCGCACCGTCATGAAGCGGTGAAGGCTGCGTAAAAATACTTATCAGTAATTCCTTGGAAATTAAAGAATCTAACTTCACCCCTATTTTTAAATAGTCTCCAAGAAATACATTTCTTTCAAAAACAATTATCGCTCCTATTCGTTTATTTGCCAGCTCTATAACGGCATGCGAAGTTTCTTCTATAATGCTGACTTTTTCAAGTTTATTGCGGGCAATAGCAAATGGATTTTTTCCTACGTCAATCAGAGCTTTTCTTATTTCATTGCGAAAAAGCACTATTATAACGATAATTATTGAACTTAAAAAATCGCCAAAAATAAATTCCGTAGCATAAAGTTTTAAAATTACCGCTATTAAAAAAATTAAAAATATGACAATAAGTCCGATTAGTACCTGAAATGCTCCTGTACCCTTGATAAGCATTAATATGCGATATATTATAAAAGCTACAAATAGTATATCGGCAATATCCTGCCATCCAAAATTTTGAAGCAATAAGGAAAGCATATAAAAAATTTAATATAAAATTTAATGTTGAAAGCAAATTGAAGTTATTGATGTCTTACGAGATTCTCTTTCAATTTTGCAATGGTATTTAAAGCCGTTTTAGTCTGTCTTACATCGTGAACTCTGATAATATCGATATTTTTCAACGTAAGATAAGATGCCAAAGCGATATTGCCGATAAGCAGATCTTCTTTTTGTCCGCCAGTAATCTTTTTAATAAAGGATTTTCTCGAAACACCTGCTAAAATTGGCAAATTCAGTGATTTAAAAGATAATATATAATTTAAAATATCATAATTGTCTTCCGCCGATTTTGCAAAACCGAAACCAGGGTCTAAAACTACTTTATCAGTATCAAAACCTTTAGATTTTAAATATGCCAGCTTTTCGCTGAAATACAGAATAATATCAAACGCTGCATCGTTATAAGGTTCCACGTCAATCTGCATATTCTGCGGATTTTTATTCCTGGAATGCATTAAAATATATGGAACATCATATGAGGTTAAGACATTAATCATATCGTCAGGTTCATATGTCAAACCGGAAACATCGTTTACTATGGCAGCCCCCGCCAGAATTGCTTCTTTTGCAACTTCAGGCTTTCTGGTGTCTATTGAAATGGGAACATCTATATTTTCAGATAATTTTTTAATTACTGGACACACCCTGTCTATTTCTGTCTGAATATCTATAAAATCAGCTGCAGGTCTTGTAGATTCGCCGCCGATATCAATTATATCCGCTCCTTCCTTTACAATTTCAAATCCTCTATTGACCGCATCTTCAAAATTAAAATAGAGTCCTCCGTCAGAAAACGAATCGGGAGTGACATTAAGAATTCCCATTATCAAAGGAACTTTTCCTAACGTTATGTCTTTTTTATTTGTTTTTAATATTTTAAATTTTAAATCAGAATTATTTGAGTCAATGTGCTCAACGTTAATATTGACTACATCTAATATATTTTCAATATCGGAAGAAAGCTCTTTAAGACCGAATTGCTGATGCCTTATCTTTTTTACGATAATACGGAGCTGCACCAGAGTGCCAAACAAAATGCCGTCCGATATGTTAATTTTTCCTGTTATAACATCTCGGTGATTTGCTAATTCCGCCCCTATGCTTAACGCTTCCTGTTTTAGTATATTCAATGCGGTAGAATTTATATTCTTCAGCTTAATAACAATAAAAATGAGCTTATTAGACATAATATACTTTCCGGATTTTGAAACACCTATCTTATCTAATTCGCTTATGGCTAATTTAGAATCAAAAACGTCAACAAGATAAGCATGCATAATTTTACTCCGCTACAGTTTCAGCGGGAACGTCTTTTAAATCGCTATTTTTATAGTCAGGTTTATGCGCTAAAATTATAGCATCTATATCATTACCGTTAACCGTCTCTTTTTCAATCAGGGTATTTGCAAGATCCTTTAATATATCCATATTATCGGTTAAAATTTTTATAGCTCTATCATGATTAGATTCTACTATGTCTCTAACTTCACCGTCAATGACGACGGCAGTCGATTCAGAATAGTCTTTATGCTGCGCAAATTCTCTTCCGAGAAAAATCTGCTCGTCTTTTTTTCCAAATGTAAGAGGTCCTAACTTTTTGCTCATTCCCCATTCGCAAACCATTTTTCTTGCAATGTCCGTAGCTCTTTCAATGTCATTGGACGCGCCGGTAGTCATAGAATGAAATATTAACTCTTCGGCGCTTCTGCCGCCGAGAAGAATGGCTACTTCGTTCAGAAGAAATTCTTCATCGTAATTATGCTTTTCATCTATCGGCAGCTGCTGAGTCAATCCCATTGCCATACCCCGGGGGATAATCGTAACTTTATGTATAGGATCGCTTCCCGGAAGCATTTTTGCGACGATAGTATGTCCGGCTTCATGAAAAGCGGTTATTTTTTTCTCTTTATCGCTGATGACCATACTGCGTCTTTCCGTACCCATCATAACTTTATCTTTAGCTTCTTCAATATCTTCCATTTTGACTGTTGTTCTATTTTTTCTCGCAGCCAATAAAGCTGATTCGTTCACCATATTTGCAAGGTCTGCGCCTGAAAATCCGGGTGTTCCCCGCGCTATAATTCCAAGGTCGACATCTTTGTCTAAAGGTATACCTTTAGTATGAACTTTCAGTATTCCTTCTCTTCCTTTTATATCAGGCTTAGGAACAATTACCTGTCTGTCAAATCTGCCCGGTCTTAAAAGGGCTGGATCTAAAACATCGGGTCTGTTGGTGGCGGCAATTAAAATTACTCCGTCGTTGGCTTCAAACCCGTCCATTTCAACAAGCAGCTGATTCAACGTTTGTTCTCTTTCATCATGTCCCCCGCCTAAACCTGCGCCTCTATGTCTGCCTACGGCATCAATTTCATCTATAAATATTATGCATGGAGCATTTTTCTTGCCCTGGGCAAAAAGATCCCTTACTCTTGATGCGCCGACTCCGACAAACATTTCGACAAAATCGGAACCGCTTATGCTGAAAAAAGGCACTCCTGCCTCTCCGGCTATCGCTTTTGCAAGCAGTGTTTTACCTGTGCCGGGAGGTCCGACAAGCAGCACTCCGTGAGGTATCCTGCCGCCTAATTTTGTAAATTTTTTTGGATCTTTTAAAAAATCTACAATCTCTTCAAGCTCCTGTTTAGATTCATCTATGCCTGCAACATCTGCAAAAGTTATCTTTTTGGCAGATTCGTCCATTAATTTTGCTTTAGATTTACCAAAAGACATTGCCTTTCCGGCTCCTCCCTGCATCTGCCTCCAGAAAAAGTACCAGAATGCGAATAAAATAAGAATCATAGGCAGCCATGATAATAAAAACGACATATACCAAGGTGAACTCGGCACAGGTTTGGCAGTTATCGGCACTTTGTATTTTTCTAACAAAGGAACCAAACCGGGATGCGTCGGGGCATAAGATTTAAATTTTTTACCTGTTTTGAAAACTCCTAGTATGTTATGAGATTCAATTGTTATAGTTTTTATCTTACCCGCTTTTATATCGCTTAATAATGATGAAAATATTATTTTCTGAGATTTAGGTTTATGATGATTAAACATTGTAAATATAAATATCATTAGAAAAATAATAAAAACCCACAATAAAATATTTTTAATTTTGGGATTCAAATTAGAATATCCTCCTTAATTCTTAATAGTTTGTAATTTATTAACAGCTTATGTCGTGTAAGTTATTTTATTTTTTTATATTTTCACTTGTAAACAAAAACATGCCTGCTATAATTATATATTTCTGCATTATTTGATTTTATTTTTTTTATGTTTTAAATTGCAAACTTAAAAACCCTTTATGCCGACACCCTACAAAGTAAAAATATTTTCAATATATATTCAATATTAAATATGTCATATTTAAAGTTTTTTTTCAATATAAATATACTGTTTTTTATTTACTAATTTTATATGCTTTTATATGCCAGCTTTATATACTTCAAAAATACTATAATAGTATAATGATTGTTTCATTTATTATTTTTTAATAATTTAATACTATAACAATTTCATTTATTTATTATTGTTTAATAATTAAATACTATATGTTATTTTATTCATTATTATTTAATAATTTAATATACCCTATGTTTTTTGTAAACTCCGATATTTTTATAGTATCGCTCATCATAATAAACCCTATCCATACGATTTGTCCGCCGAAAAGAATAAGCGGCAGGTTCTGTCTATATAATTCGGGTATTTTTTTGTCTATAAAAAAATCTTTAACTTTTTTTTCATGCTCCATTCCCAAAGGAATAAATCTGTCACCATTAATAAAATTTCTAATTTTTACGGGAAATGACAGTTTATCAAAATCGAATAATATGGCGTTAGCTGAATGCTTTTTAATTTCTTTTTTTATTAATTTATTTATAATGATTTTTGTGTTAACGCCGTTCAATTTTCCTATTGTGAAGTCAACATCTATCTCTTTTATATGAATAACCGATTTATTAATTGTCTTTATATTATATGCATTATTTTTAATAATATCGCTATAATTAATTAAATATTCATAATGTTTATAATTTAACGGCAAATAATAATTAATATCACGTATCTTTCTGATATATTTATTATTTTCTATCTTTTCAAAAATTATTTTTTCATAGCTTCTAATTACTCTTATATTTTTATTAAGATTAAATGATATATTTGGTTTACTGCTTTTTATAATATTTAAAAGATTTTTAAAATTACCGTATGAAATAAAATTCTCGTTATTAGCGATATTATCATAACTATTACGACTATTATTGTTTATACTGCCCATTCCGATTAAGATTTCATTTACAGTAATCTTAAATACCCTATATAAGACTGCCTCTGGAAGTTTTAGCAAATGAACAATATTAAAAGTTAAAATACCGGAATCTTTATATTCGGTATTCAATATAGTATTTTTGAAAATTTCTTTTGCATAATTTTCAATAAATTCATCATCTTTTCGAAGAACTTCAGAAGTTCTATATAACGTGCCAAGAAACGAGGGGTTTATTTTTTTAAATTCTGGAATAATATTTAATCTTATATTATTTCTGAAAATATTTTCCTGATAATTAGTATAGTCTTCAAAAAATTTAATTGAATTTAAACAGGCAAAATCGATAATTTCATTTTTGGAAAATTTAATAAAGGGACGAATAATTATGCCGTTCTTAACTTTTATTCCCGCTATAGAACCGCTCCCGCCGCCTGTAATTGCTCTCATCAAAAAATTTTCGGCAAAATCATCAAGATGATGAGCCGTCGCTATTTTATCGGCATGTATTTTGTCTGCAGTTTTATAAAGAAATGTATATCTGAAATTTCTTGCCGTTTCTTCGATACTTTTTTTATTAATTTTTGATTCTGCAAGGATATTAGCTTTGTCTGTGTAAAACCGGATGGATAAAATATTGCATAAATCTTTTAAATATTCAACTTCTTTATATGACGATTCTCTTATTTCGTGGTCAAATACCGCGCATGCTATCTTAATACCTAATATATGCCTTAAAAAATAAAGAGAATACAACAGCGAAACAGAGTCTACACCGCCGCTGACGGCAGCAAGAATTAAATCGCCGCGTTCGATAAGTTCAAACTCTTCAACGGTATAAATAAATTTTCTTAAAAAAAATGAAGTTCCTTTATTAAAATACGGCATTTATGATATAATTCGCAATTTCTTTAACATATCTAATAACATTATATTTCAGAATAATGTTTCTATTTTTTGCTCTTAATAGTGAATGAAGAACTGTAAAGAGGAAGTTCGGTTATATCTGTGAATCCGGCGGCGCTTAATAATTCAACTGATTCTGCCGAAGAAAGCCTTTCTTCAACGGGCGGTCCCATTTTCAATATTTTATCTTCTTTATCCCAGTCAATAAGAAATAAATTACCTCCCGGTTTCAACACTCTTTTTATCTCGCTAAGATAATCCAATCTATGTTCTATCTCATGAAAAACGTTAGATGTCAGGATAATATCCATAGAGGCGTCTTCCAACGTAATATTTGACTCTTCGCACTTTGTTAATATTGCGCAGCTTTTTTGATTTTTGCTAAAATTGGCATTTTCAATATTTTCTTTTATGCAGGAAAGCATTTCTTCGCTGATATCTAAGGCATATACCTTAACATCAATATTTTCAATATCTGCAATTGTTTTTATTAAAGGAATTGTAAAAAAACCGCTTCCGCATCCAATATCCGCAATTTTCACTTCATTTTGACCGCTGTTACTTAAAATTTCAACAACCTTTTTAATTTCATCAATTGCAATCTGCGGCGGCATCAGTTCATATCTGTCTTTAGATGTTAATCTTTGATGATGGGCGGGATTAAATTTGTGCATTTACAATATTCTCCTATGTTGTTTCTTCGTATTCAAACGATGTATCGTAATAAGACCTGTTTTCTATCATTGTATGAACAGGACATCTTTTAGAAACACGCTTCAACTCGTCAATCTGATCTTCGTCAAGATTTCCAGTAAATTTTATTTTTTTTGTAATTTTATGAGCGTATCCGCGTTCTGCATCGATGTTTGTTCCTGCGCTTTTAAGTTCTTCAACTCTGACTCTTTCATGGACTACATCTATTTCCACATTTCTTAAATCATATTTCATTCTTTTTGCAAACATCATAATAACCGAAATAGTGCATGCCCCTTCCGCTCCCATAGCAAGTTCCACAGGATTGATAGCAAGACAATCCCCGCCGGAACCCTTCGGTTCATCAGTGATTATCGTATGTTTTTCCGTTATTATCTGATTTTGAAGATTATGAAGATGTTTCACTTTTACCGCTACTCTATCGCCATCTGCCATATTATTCTCCTACTGATCTATTTTTTTAAAATTATCATTTTATTCACATTCATTCGAATATTAAATTTGAGGCATCTTGTTTAATATACCGTTTAATTAATATCATAAAAGTTCTTTTCTAACAGAATTAAGCATAAGAACAACATCTACTGGTTGTCCTTTCATTTAATCACAATATTCTAAAAGTTCTTTTCTGACTCTTGAAATATCTGAAGCATTTAACTCAAAAGGGAAACTCCTTATATTTCTAGGCGAAGAATCGCCAAAAGGTCTGTTGCAGGCAGAGATTTCCGATTTTCCTGGGCATCCGGTAGTTCTGAATGCCGTTCCTGTTTCAACTATCATAGCGACATCTTTAAACGGAATTCCAAAATCCACTATTTTACCTTGAGCATCAAATTTCATATCTTCCGCATTACCCATATCATAATCAATGATATGCCGAGCTACCTGCACTCTTCTAAATTGACCTGCGGGACACTGCGGATGACTGTCTAATTTTGAACCTTTTTCCTGATAAAATGAAAATAAATGGGAACGAGCACCTTTATTTCTAACATCCTGCATCCTGAAAACCATTTCTTTTTCGGTTTCTCCAAGTCCTACCACGAGATGACATCCTACTTTATTTTTTCCGAAAACAGAAACGGAATAATCCAATGTATCGTTATATTTATCCCATCTATGCGGTCCTTTAACACCTGAGCCTCTATATTCGTCAAATAATTCAGGCGTTGCACAATCAAGAGCCACTGTAACCATATCTGCTCCGTATTCTTTAAATTTATCTATGTCGGAATGTTTAAGTATAGTAGGGGTTAATAGTATAGAAGTCGGACAATGAAGGTTCTTAGTAAAATTCTGCAGCAGCGTAAATGTATCTTCTTTTGCGTTCTCATGAGTAATCATTGAGATGCATATTCTTTGGACAACATCTTTTTTAGCAAGTGTTGTTTTAACTATATCCTCGGTTTTAAATGAAGGCCAGTCAACCCTTATAAAACTTTTATCATTGTAATTTCCTTCTCTGGATTTTTGTAAACCGCAATAAGCGCAATTTGCTCTGCAGCCATCATCATAAGTCAAAAGAACATTGACACAGTGAAGACATGCATTCCTATAAAATAATCCAGGCACCATTCCAAGTGTCATCGCAGCAGCAAGGCTTATTTTAAGGTATTCCGGCGAATTTTCGGCGGCATGATCATTTAAATTTTCTTCAAAAGGAATCGTTTCTAAATCAGTATCCGCAATAGCTATCCCTGTCTCTTGATAATTCATATAAACATTCTCCATTTTCATTTATTATATTTTTTCTATATTGTTTTCTACATCATTTTTGAATCTTACACCTTTCCATTATATTTATTTTGCATAACCTAGCAAAGAAACGCATAAATATTTTCTATTGCAAGATTAAGGAATACTTAGATAAATATAAATATTTATTATTTTGTTTATTCTTTAATTTTTATTTATAAATTAATTTTTTTATTTGCTTATAATCTTGGATAAATCTTGCAATATATTTGCATTGAGCATAGTTTCCCCGTCAAAGATACCTTTATATGCGTCTTCTTCTTTTTTATAATTATAGCATAAAGGAGAAGATATATCTATAAGTAATGCTTTGATTCCCGAATCTTTAAAAGCTTTGTTGCGTTTAATATAAAATTCTTTGCAGCAAAAGCCGATATATGAATTTATATTATTATTTTTCAATTTATTTAATGTTTCGACAAGGTTTTCATAATTAATTATCGTAACAGGCAATAAATTAAAGTCTTTCGCAAATTTATAAGCTATACCGGTTTCGCAATCGCCGCATATTGAGCAATAGTCGACATTTCTAAATTCGCAGCCTTTTTTTTTAGCGCAATAAGGCAGTAAAATAGCTTTTACTGATTTTATATCGCATAGCTGCATTCCGTTTACCAGCATAAAACGTGAAAGTTCGTCTTCATTAATGCCAAAATCATTAAGAAAAGCTATTTTATCTATTATATTATTTATTATATTAAAAAAATCAACTTTCGAAACATTCTGAAATTCGGGTGTATATTTTTCAAAAAATTCATCTATTTTAAAAATTAATTCGTTAATATCGCAATCTTTTAAAAAACTTTCTAAATCAGCGATAGCTCTTTCAGGTATAACAAAATAATCTCCGGTAAAATAAATATATTTTAGCAGTTTTCTTTTATAATCAACTTTGGCAAAAGTTTTAAATATTCCCCCGCTGCATCTGTATGTATCTTTGATAGTTTTAGTTTCTAACAGTTCGTTATCGGATGAATATACCCATTCATCCGATTTATAATATTCTTGATTTTCAGTAATATAATTATTTTCTTCCGCGCTCAGTGTTCCATAAGTAAACTGGATATTAAAATATTCTGAAAATCCTTCTATAATCACAGACTTTACAATTTCTATATCTGGAATATATCCAAGTACGTTTTTTAAAGATGTGACCCTTGCGGATATGGAATCAAAATTTTTTGATATTAATTTTTCTACAGGAATTTTTAATGATTTTACCATATTTTCAGGATTAAAATCCAAAAGCAAAGTGCCTTGAAAAAAAAATATAGACGAATCGTATGTTCCGCCTGTACCCGATATCTTTTTACCATCTACTTCAATATCGTTTCTAGGTCTAAATTTTGCATTAATACCCAATTTATTAATGCCTGATACAAATGCATTGCATATATTTTCAGTTAAGTTTTGAAAATTTGCAGCTTTAAGAGTTTTTGAGGAAAAAACTAACTCCCAACCCAATTGCGCTTCATCAAAATATATTGCGCCGCCGCCGGTGATGCGGCGGCCTATATCAATGTTTTTATCATTACAATAATCTATTCTTATTTCATTGAATACAGACTGATGAAACCCTGCAAGCGTGCAAGGTTTAAATGTTAAAAAGCGCAAAGTATCAGGAATTATATTGTCTTTTCTTAAATCAAGCATTGCTTTGTCCATAGCAATGTTATAAGAAAAATCTTTAATCCCTGTATCTATAACTCTAAACATTTTATTATTTATTATTTAATATTAATTTAACCGCCTATATTGATAGTTGATAGCGCTTCTTCTGCAAAAATTAAGGAACAGCAGACATCGGAATATAATGGTTTTAGCTCAAGTTCTTTACTGAAAGGTATAACGCCTTCCGAAGGATATGCGATTCCGTTTAGTCCCGCTTTAACAGCAAGTTCCTCTATTTTAAATTTATTCATCCCGTATGGTCTTTCGCAGCCAAGCAAAACAGGAGTATGGGCAAATTTTTCTCTGGCATATATAAAAACATCGCCTATTTCTTCAGGCTCAGGAGGAACTGTATTTTCCATCTTCGTGTTACCCATAGGCATAAACCCAACAAGAACTAAAGAAGATATACTGTGTTTCGATATAACATCTATTGCGTTAAATTCACCTGCAATTTCGCCATGTTTCAAACCTATAACAACATGAGGCGAACATGGAATGTTTCTTTCAGATAAGTATTTTAAAGAATTGTCATAATCTTCTACCGAAGCTTTTAAGTGATAAACGGTACGAATGGTGTCTTCATCACCAATTATATCAAGCATAGCGGAGTCAACGCCGGCATCAAGCAGACCGTCGGCTATTTCTTCGGTAATAATACCGCAATGAACTATAACTTTTAGCTTAAAATCAGTCTTAATTTTTTTAATAGTATTTATATAAGGTAAAATTTCGACTATGCCCTTAGAGTTTGAACCTCCGCTAAGCAAGAAACCTTTACCTTTTGATTTGGATATTTGAGCCGCTCTGTGATATAAGTCATCCGTGGTAATTACAGAATCCATAGATTTTAATATTTCTGCATTGCAGTGGTCGCATTTTAATGAACATGAACTGCCTGTTATCGACAAGGGAGGAAACGAATCAGATTTTTCATTTTTAAAATCTTCAGTTTCATAAGCTTTTATGCTCGGAGCATAAAAATGAATTACATTATTAAAATTATTTTTTCTGATATTAAAACCATTAATATATTTAGAACTTATTTGTTTATCAAATTCATAGTAGCTCATAATTATTATCTCTTTTTTTTTATTATCTTTTTTTACAAATTATTTCTTCATCTTCTAATTTTTTTCTATAAGCATTCACTGCTGCTTCACCGGTTGGCAATAAATTTATATCTGATGCGGCTTCAGGCAGCGGCTTTAATTTAACTAACCAGCCTTTTCCGTACGGATCTAAATTAATAATGTGGGAGTCGCTTTCTAATTCAGCGTTAACAGCGACTATTTCTCCTGAAAAAGGCATAGGAAACGGACCGACGTATTTTCCGCTTTCGATAGTTGCAGCACTTTTCCCTTTTTTTATAATTTTTCCGACAGGTTTAACGTCGGCATATAATATTTTTCCGGCAAGCGATTGAGCCGGATCAGTCATACCGAAAGTAAATGTTCCGTCGTCATTTTTTTTTCCCCAAACCTGATTTTCTATATCATAATAGAGGTCTTCAGGGATATTACATTCATTTAAAATAGCCATTGAAAATATCCTCCCGTCTTAATTTAAAATAACGCGTCTATAAATGTTATATATAAATGTTATATATAAACAGCACACATATATAATGAATAATATAAATTTTCTTTTAATAATTTATTCAGCCGATATATAAGAAATTTATAGAATTATACATATTTTTGCAGCTAATTTACAGACGCATATAATAGAAACTATATAATTTAAAAAAAATAATTTAAATTAGAGGTTTATTTAATGTTTTTAATTATTCGCATTTAATTCCGTCGGCTTCTATTTTTTTCTTATAAGCTTCTACGGCCTCTTTTCCTGTCAATAAATTTTTTTTATCTGCTTCTATATCAGCGGGTTTAATTTTACAAACCCAGCCTTTACCGTATGGATCACTGTTGATAGGTGAAACGTCCGCTTTCAGTTCTTCATTAATTGCAATAATCTCGCCGCCGAAAGGTGCAGGAACGGGACCGACATATTTTCCGCTTTCAACGGTAGCGACAGATTTCAACTGAGCAACTTTTTGTCCTACTTTTTTTGGAGTAATGTACAATAGTTTTCCGGCAAGACTTGCTGCAACGCTTGTCATACCCATTAAAATGGTTCCGTCAGATTCAATTTTACCCCAAACATGCTTTTCGATATTGTAATAAAGTTCCTCTGGAATATCGCATCCATTCATTTTAGCCATAAGATTCTTTTCTCCTTAAAATAATTTTTTTGTTAAATTTTGTAATTGTTAATAAAATTTATCAAAATTTATAATACTACATTTTTATCTGCTTGACAATAGTTTATGTTACCTTAATCTTGCAATAGAAAATATATATGCATTTCTTTGCTCGGTTAAGCATATTTATATTAATTTAAAAAAAATGCCTAAAATTTAATTAATAATCATTAAACTACTAATTAAAAGATAGGCATAAAATTATATAAGACAATCTAAATTACGGCTAATTATCTTATGTGCTTACAAGATAAAACTTAAACCAATCCTTTAGATTTTAACACATCCATCGGATTAGAAATAGGATCTGTCAATTTTAAATCTTTAGCAGATTTTCCCATAGAAAGACCTATCAATTGAGTAAAATAAACAACCGGAATTTTTGCGTCATTTCCGTGAACTTTAACTATTTCGGGCTGTTTTATATCTAATGCAGCGCCGCATAGCGGACAAGGAAGAGCTAAAATATCGGCTCCAGCTTTTTTGGCTGCTGATAAGATAGTAGCCGATAACGTTGCCGACAACGATTCATCCTGAAGAGCATGAGCGCCTCCGCAGCATGAAGCAGCAGCATCGAATTTTACAATCTCGGCTCCGGTAGCAGCTAAAAGCTCATCCTGAAAGTACGGATTTTCGGAATCGTCTCTATTGCTTTTATAGCCGGTTTTAGTAATAGTTTTAGGTCTTTCATATAAGCAGCCGTAATAAGAAGCAACTTTCAAACCTTTTAGAGATTTTTTTACCGCATTTTTTACTTTTTCAGGTCCTACTTCATTATAAAATAATTCAAGAAAATGTCTAACGTCTATATCACCTTCATAAGAACCGTATCCGACATCTTTTAAAAAACTTATAACATCGCTTTTGGCATTTGCATTTTCATTCATAGCGGCGTTAGTTCTCAGCAAACTGTGATAGCAACCATTGCATGGCGTAACCACAGCATCTACATGAAATCTGCCTTTAGCAGAATCCATAACTCTAGCCGGAAGCATATATGAAAGTTTTTCATTAGAACCTTTGGCTTCTAATGCGCCGCAGCAGTTAAAATCATCTATTTCCATTAATTCAATGCCAAAACCTTCGGCAACTATTTTTGTAGATTCATCATATGCTCTTGCCATTCCCTTTAATGAACAGCCTGGAAAATAACCTAATTTCATTGTAATTCCTCCTTTAACCTCTGGGAGACTTTTTTCCAATCTTTAATTTTGCCTCCAAATAGTTTAATTCTCCCGCTTGTAAACATTTTAAAGCCTAAGGATAATTGGTCTCCGCTCATCATATCTTTGAGTCTTCCTGTTTTAGAATAGAAGTCTTTTACTATTTTGACTTCATCTATTCTTCCGTCACTGATGACTTCGTCCATAAATATTTCGTCAAATGCTTCGTCATTTGTTAATTTACCAAAGACCTTTTTATCTTCAAGGAATTTTGCGATAGCTCTCACAACTTCCTGAGTATTAACACCTTTTGGACATCTATGAGTGCATCTGTTGCAGGAAACGCATTTCCATACTAAATCCTTATAATCAGATACTAAAATGTCATAATGTCCTCTTCTGACAAGATTTATAAAACCGCGCGGGTTGAATTTATCAACAAACTCAGGCAATGTACAACCGCCTGTACATGTTCCGCATTGATAGCATTTTGCGATCGTTGCGCCTCCTGGCAATTTTTTAACTTCGTCAAGAAATTCTGTAGTAACATCTTCATATAAAATTCTTGACGGCATAAATTCTTTCCAAATACCTACAAGCTCTACGCCGTCAATAACCATTTTATCAGTATTTTCCGCCATATTAATTAACTCCTTAATTATTTCTTTGTTAGAATTTTAATTTATTCTAAAATTATTTTAAAGATGAAGCAACTTTTGCAGCTACAGCAGCTCCTTCAACTATACAATTTTCTACATCCAACGGACCTTTATCTGCTCCGGCAATAAATATTCCGGCTTTAGAAGATTCATTAGGACTTAAAAAATCATCTTTTGGAGCCAAATAACCATACTCATTTTGTTTAATTCCGAGTATTTTAGCTGCTTCGATAGTTCCATCGCCAGGCGCTTGTCCTGCCGCTAAAATTATCATATCAACAGAATGTTGAATAGGTCTGTCCATGATAGTTTCTTCAGCTCTCAATGATAATTGCTGATTTTTCAGTGTTACTTCTGCGCCTCTGCCTCTCGTAAAAATAACTTCATATTCTTCCATAGCTTTTCCGTATAATTCTTCCCATCCTCTGCCAAACATTCTCATATCCATGTAATAAACATAAACTTCAGTATCAGGATATTTTTCTTTAATTTCAATAGCCTGCTTTGTCGAAACAACGCAGCCTACTCTGCAGCAATAAGGATTTCCGACCTGCTTATCTCTTGAACCGACACATTGAAATATTGCGACTTTTTTTGGAATTTTTCCATCAGACGGTCTTTTAAGTTCGCCTTTTGTAGGTCCACTTGGATTAAGCAATTCTTCCACTTCTGCGTTTGTGACAACATCTTTAAATCTGCTATAACCGTATTCCTGCTTAACAGTTGGATCAAAATGTTCAAAACCTGTTGCTACAACAATGGCGCCAAAAGTTTCTTCAGATTCGCCTTTTGAATTTTTGATTTTGACTTTAAACTCAGGAGCATTACCGGATAGTGCTGTAATTGTCGAGTGTTTATGAACTTTAATATTGGAATTGCTTTCTACATTTTTAATAACAGGGTCAAGAACTTCGCTTACTAAACGCATATCCGGCGCTAATTTATAATACTTGTGTTTTGCAACCTGTCCGCCGAGATAATCCTGTTTTTCAACCAATGAAACATTGTATCCCATTTCTGCTAATTCATGCGATGCTTTAAGACCTGTAACTCCTCCGCCGATAACTAAAACTGTTTTCACCTTAAAATACCTCCTTGTTAATAAATAATATATTTAAATAGTTTTTTGGCACTTACCCTATATCTAATGTCAGAAATTCAAATATAAGGCATAATCAACGATCGATGTAGCGAAACTAAACTTGCTACATCGAAAGCTCGCGCCATTTTTGAGAAAATTAATTTATTTATATTTGTTAATAATTTAAATATGTTAAGTTATACAATATACCTTAAAATATTTTATACCTCAAATCACATATATTAAATATTAAATTAATTATATGAAATTCCCATTTTATCAAGAAGCGGTTCTACAGGAGTAACGTGGAAATTTAATCCTGCTTCTTTAAACGGATGAGCTCCTAACGCCAATGCCGCAAGTTGAGAATAAAATATAACAGGATAATGATAATCCTCTCCGACAGCCTTCTGAATCCACTGTGTTTTATCAAAAGTTGTTCCGCATCCTGTGCAATTAACTAATATCATATCAGGATTAACTTCTTCTTTAATAGCTTTTAGTTTGATATTTTGAGCCGATCTAGTAAATTCTCTGTTAACGAGAATGTGTCTAAACCCAAATCCGCAGCACATAAACCATTTAGAATATTCTTCCATCTGAACGCCAAGCGTTGATGCAAGACCGCCGACAACGATAGGTCTTTTACCGCCTATTATATCATCTGAAACCTGTTTGAAGAAATGACATCCGTAATGTTCAACTCCAACTAATCCTTTAATTCCTTCAAGTCTCTTAGGATCTGCATTAGCTAAAATCTTATCTCTCAATGCATATGCAATTTCGCTGTCATGTACAATTTCTTCCGGTATTACCAATTCTCTGCCTAACTTTGCCAATATTTTTTTAACTTCATCTCTCAGTTCTTTATTGCCGACAAGTAAATGTCTCATTTCAAGATAATTTCCGAAACTTGTAACGCAATGAATCGTAAAGTTATAACCTTCTTCATAAGCTCTGTGCCAATTTCTTGCAGCGACAGCTCCGAGCTGAACCAAGTTTCCAAGACCGGATGCATGGTAATTCCAAGCAGTACAGGAAGTTTGCTGCATATCGTTATAGTATTTAATTCCAAGCTTGTCTCTATAGTAAAAATTAGATCTTGGAACGCCCGGCAAGTTTGCGCACTGTCCGCAGCTCTTATGCTGATAATGCATATCCAGAGGAATCTTCTTTTTAATTCCGTACATAACTTCTTCTTCCTTGTACGGTCCGATAATATGACCGATTTTAATTTCTCCTTCTTCTTCCAGCCTTTTCATTTCCGCTCTTATATCATGCACATGATAACTCATTCCTTTTCCATGATTAATGGCGGTTTTAACGTCGTTTATTTCGTAAGACATCGATAATGCCCTCCTTGTTAATTTAATATAGCTTTCTTTTAATGTAACGTTATTAATTATTAAGATATCTAAATTATCTATTAAATTATCTATAAATTGTACTATAAACTTAAATCTAAAATATTACTAATTTTTATTTTTTTAAACCAGTATAAATTTTCATAATAGCATGACTTACAAAAATTTATTAAATAAATAAGCGTTATATTTTATTTTCCTGCTGCAGCTAACTTAGCTTTTTTTTCTTCAATTCTGGCTTCCATTTCTTCCTTTTTATCTTCCATATCATCCTGCACTATGTCCACCAAAAACGGGAACACTGTTCCTACTTTTTCTAATGCGCCGCTTTCTTCCCAAATTCTTTGCATTTCATAAATTGTAAAATCTTCAGCTGCCCATGCTCTGTCAACAACATTCATTCCTGGAAATCCCTTAAAAAGTTCTTCTCTCATTTCCATTTTTTTTGAAGATAATTCAATCATCCTTGGACCCCAATCAGGAAAGGCATCAGGCGACAACATATCCGGCGCAAGCTGATTTCCGCGGGTTAAAACTAATTTTGCTATTCTTGTGTACCCGGCAAGAGCTTCTGCAGCTAATCCTTCCCTTACTGCAATTTCTCTCATAGTCATAACGATATCGGCTGCCGAATTTTCTTTAGGACATCTGTATTTGCAGCTGAAACATTGAGCACAGTTCCATATTTTGCTCTTCATGTATTCTTCAATAGTCTCTTCATCGCCCTCTATCATCATCTGACATACTTCGCGTGGAGAGTAATCATAAAAAGCGGCTGCAGGACAGTTTGCAACGCAAGTACCGCAATTAAGACAGCCGTGCAGAGATTCTTTAATTCGGAAATCTTTCATGATTTCTTTATAAAAATGTCCGCCTTTGGTACTTTCAATCTTCTCCGTAATCGGATTTTTTGCTTCTTCACTCATTTTAGAATATCCTCCTTATTCGTAATTCTTATTTAATTGTTAGACTGTTAACTATTAAAACAAAATAAATAAACTTACCGACCTGACTAAAAAACGGCGATAAGATTTTTAACTTTTATAACTACTATTGCTTGAAGCAGACTGAGATATTTTTAATTCTTTTAAATCGCTGGTTTTCTGAACATCCTTAATATCTTTTATAAGCTGGCTTATTTTGGTATTTTTAAGGAAATACCGCAATTTGTTGTCTTCCCTCTTAAAATCTACCATATTTGTATTTCTTAAAACCGATAAATGCTGAGAAATATTGGATTGAGACTTTCCTAACACCGAAGATATGTCGTTTACGCTAACTTCCTCATCGCAAACTATGCAAAGGATGCCGAGTCTTGTGGGATTTGATAATAATTTAAATATATTAGCTAATTCTTTACATTTATTATTTAAATTATTTTCGTTATCGCAATAATTTTGATTCACTTTTTAAAACCTGATTTTATGATTAAATAAAAAATTAATAAACTATTAAATTAAGTAATTATTAAATTTAATTTTTAATATCCGTATATTCTAAATATAGAATATACCAATCAGGTTTGTCAAGCAAAAAATAAAAATAATTTTTAAATAAAATTTAAATATATTTAACTTATTGTTTTTATAGGTATTAAAATTATAGATAATTATAAATATTAAAAACTAATATTTATTAGATAAACATTAGTTTTTCCGCTTGCTACATATAGATATATAATATTATACATTATATGATATGCGTCAAAAAAATAAAAGATTTATAAATCGGAATTTACAAATTAAGATTAATAATTGATTCTAAATGCGCTTTAAGAAATTTATTAGAATGAAAAAGTTCTGAAAATACGTCAACCATAGGAAACGGAGAATTCTTTATTTGATTCTGCATCATTTCATTGAAAAATTTTTTAGTTATTTTCAATGATTCAGCCGATAATTCGTTAAAATCATTTAAAAAATTATCAACATAACTATCAATATCTTCTTTTTTTAATACATTCGTTAAAAAACTGAATGAATGCATTTCTTCGGCAGAAAATCTTTTACCCGACAATGCAATTTCTTTTGCCTTTTGAGCGCCAATCAAAAAAATTAGCCTGCTTATTAATGCGGAAGGGGAAACGATGCCGCACCTGACGGAATAATCGGCAAACGTAGATTCAATTGTTGCAAATTTAAAATCGCAGGCAGCTGTTATGTCAAAACCTATGCCTGAAACTGTTCCTTTAATTTTTGCAATAACCGGAACTTCTATATTTTCGATATGATTAACCATTTTATTTAAAACAGTAGTAAAATATCTGGCGTCGTTTTTGTCTAAATCTTTAATTTTTTTAATAGAAGGACCTACGGCAAAATATTGCGGATTAGAGCTTTTTATTAATATAGCTCTTATGCTGTATTGTCCCGAAATTTGTTCCGTAATTATTTTAATAATTTCGTTCATTTCCTGTATGTATAATTCGTTTTTATCTCCAAAACTTAAATCTATAATGCCAATATTATTTTGAGTAATTTCAAAATTAACCGCCATAATTTTACTCCTTTATTATTTATTATAAATTTTCATGAGTTTCTTCTTTATGCCATGACTTTTTTTCAAACATATAGTAAATAACCGGAATAACTATCAGGGTCAGTATAGTAGATGCAAACATGCCGAAAATCAGCGACCATGCCAGTCCGTTCCACACAGGGTCGGTTACGAGTATTGCCGAACCGAATATGACGGCGAGCGCCGTAATTAGTATCGGTCTGAATCTCATAGAGCCGGCTTCCACTAGAGCGTCTATTATATCATAGCCTTCCTTTTTTTTATTAGTAATAAATTCCAGCAGCAAAAGAGAATTTCTTATAACTATTCCTGATAATGCAATTGCGCCTATCATCGACGTTGCAGTAAAATAAACGTTTATAATTGCAAAACCCGGCATTATACCTATCATTTCCAGAGGAATTGCGCCCATTAAAATTACAGGCAGCATAAATGAACCGGTATATCCTACTAAAAGAACATATATAAGTAAGATAGCGATTAGCATAGCAGCGCCTAACTGAGCAAAAACTTTTAAGGTTAAGTGCCATTCTCCGCCCCATCTAATATGATAACCAGCCGGCAAAGGATGCTTCAGGAAATGCAATATTAAGCTTATATTGGCATACATAGGGCTTCTTTTGACAACTTTGCCGTAAACATAAACTACCGGTTTTAAATCTCTGTGATAAATCATATTTGTTAAATATGCGTATTTAATCCTGACAACTGAATTTAAAGGTATCAGTTTATTTGCAGCAGGCGAAAAAATCCATATATTTGATAAAGAACCTACATTTTTTCTATAATTTGCAGACATTCTTAATAAAATATTAACCTGATGCAGATGATTTTTAATATGCAGCGTCCCTACCGGCATACCATAATTTAATAAATAGAGTGTCTTTGCAACCATTTCGGTATTTATTCCAAGTAAAGCCGCTTTTCTGCGTCTTAGTATGACTTCTATTTTTCTTATCGGTTTTTTATATGAAGAATTAACATCCGTCACGCCTTTAGTTAGTTTCATCTGCTTTTCAACTGCCGATGACAGCTTTTCCTGCTCATTATAATTGCTTCCGTAAATTTCTGCAACGATTGTAGATTTAACAGGGGGTCCAGGGGGACTCTCTAAAACTTTTATTGTTGCATCATATTTTTTTCCGATTTTATGCACTACCGGCAAAATATTTAAGACAAGCTGATGCGAAGACGTATTTCGTTTATTTTTATTTATAAGATTTACGCTTATTTCAGAAAACCAGCTCGCATTTCTGAAATCGGAACCCCTCAGCAAACCTGAAAAATTGATGACCGAAGGCGTTCCTACATCTACCGTATAGTTTTTAATCTGTTTTATTTTCTTTAAATAATTAATTACATTCATTGTTGCTAAATTAGTTTTTTCAAACGAAGAACCCTGTTTTGTATTTATAGTTATAAGAAAAGTGTTAGTATTGGCGACAGGCAGCATTTTAAATTTTACTAATTTAACAATAGGTAAGGAAATAGATGCAAAAAACAAAACGATTATAATTACCATAAAAACAACTCTTTTTTTCTTGCTTACAAGTAAAGGAGTAACAATTTTAGCATATAAATTACCTTTACCTTTTTTATTTTCAGCCTTTTTTTCCTTTTTTTTGAGAAGTTCAAATCCTCTGTTTGTCGCCATCAATTTTAGATAAAACCATGGAACGATGGATAATGCAATAAACAAAGACACAATCATGGATATAGGGACGTTAAACGGAATAGGTCTCATATACGGACCCATCATTCCCGTAACAAACAGCATAGGTATGAAAGAGGCTATTACGGCAAGTGTAGCAAAAAAATTAGGATTTCCGATTTCGTTGACCGCATCTACAACGTAAGTAGGCAATATATTTCTTTCCCGCGCAAAGACCCTTTCAATATTATCGACAACGACTATTGCATTATCAACCAATAATCCCAAAGCTAGTATGAGGGCAAACAACGTTATTCTATTTAATGTCTGATGAAATATAAATGCTATGCCGAGGGTCAGAAAAAGCATCAAGGGTATTGTAAAAGCAACTACAAGAGCTTCCCTCCAGCCTAATATCAAAAGAAGCAGCGTTATAACAATAGCAATACTTAAAATTAGTTCAAACAATAAGTTATTAACGGCATTATTTGCCTTTTTACCGTCATTTCTAGTTATAACATAGTGCACTCCGGCAGGCATAACGGTTTTGGCGATATAATGGAATTCGTTCAATACATTGTTTACCACGGTGACTGCATTTTTGCCGCGTCTTTTAGCAATAGCAATGGTTACTGCCGGATATAAACCTTTTAGTCCATGTACAATTTTATCATGAGGATTTATTTCAGAATAATTTTTCCCAAAACCGATTTCAGACAGAAAATGTAAGGATTTATATGTATATTTAATTTTTGCAATATTTTTTAAATAAACAGGATGTCCATGAAACACGGCAACAATAAAATTTTTGACGGAACCGACATGGTGAAAATAACCGCCCGCGGTAACAAATGCCTTTTTATTGTTATTCTGTAAAAACCCGACAGGCAGCGAAACATTTGTATTTTTCAATTCCTGCGCTACCGTCAGAGGAGAAATATTATATGCGCTCATTTTAACGGGATTCAGATATACATTGAGCTGTTTGTACCTTGCGCCGTTCAAAAATGTCACTCCGGTGCCATGAACAGCGTCTAATTTATTTAAAATCCTGTCTGCTATTGTGGTCAATTTACCGTTTGAAAATTTTTTGCTCCACAGCGTTATGTCAAGTATCGGAACATGATTTACATCAATAGGTTTAATCAAAGGACGCATTACGCCTTTAGGCATTTCATTAAGATTTGAAAAAACCTTATTGTAAACATCCACCAAACTCTGATTTCTGTCGGCATTCACATGAAACTGAACCGTCACTATAGACTCGGAATTCATAGAAATGGAATAAACATGCTTAACGCCTGGAATCTGCCACATCTTCCTTTCAAGCGGATCGCTGACTAAATTTTGAACCTCGTTTGCAGTAGCTCCTGGAAATCTGACAATAATATTTGCCGCAGGAACGATTATTTGCGGGTTATACTGCCTTGGGGTTAGCAAAACAGCAATTACACCGAAACCTATGATAAAAAATATCAACAGAAGCGTAATCTTATTTTCTAGAAAATATTCGGTTATTTTAGCGCTAAAATTTTTTTCCATATTTAAAAAGCTCCGACTTGCTATAATTATTAATGTGTTAATATTAAAAATTTTGCAGTTTTTTTGTTTTAATCTCCGCTTTATCCCTTTATTATTATTTTTAATCTCTATTTTCTATAATTCCTATCCTGCAAAGAGATAAAAAGAAAAATGGAAAATAAAATAAAATAAAATAAAATAAAATAATATAATATAAACTAAAATAAAATAAACTAAAATAAAATATTATACGGTCTTATCTTTGAAATATCGGCAAAACATAATCGCCGCCTTCTAGTTTGTTTATTCCTGAGGTTATTACCGTTAACCCGGGCTGCAAACCGTTTAGAATAATTATGTATTTATTGTTATAAACAGGACCTTTTTTTACAGGCTGGAACATTACTTTTCCCTGTTTATTCGCAATGTAAACACCGGATATGCCTAATTTTCTGAATATTGCCGATGCAGGAACAATCATAGCTTTTGTCTGTCCGATTTTAAAATAAGCTACTCCGTACATACCGGGCAATATATTTTCCGAAGAAGGATTCAATATTTTAATTCTTACCAATATAGTGTGAGAATAAGGATTTGCAGATTTTACCACCGTTATAATTCTGCCTTTTATTTTTTTATCTATAGAATTAATTTTTAAATTAACATTTGTATTTTTTAATAAAGTTCTATAATAATTTACATTAACATTTGTTTTAAATATTATTGAATTTACATTCTGTATAGTTAA
Source organism: Candidatus Acididesulfobacter guangdongensis (assembly GCA_004195045.1). Lineage (NCBI taxonomy): Bacteria > Candidatus Acidulodesulfobacteriota > Candidatus Acidulidesulfobacterales > Candidatus Acidulidesulfobacteraceae > Candidatus Acidulidesulfobacter > Candidatus Acidulidesulfobacter guangdongensis. Next base: position 322,335 of record SGBC01000003.1, on the reverse strand, counting down.
AAGCATTTGACCCGGCGAAACTAGATTTCCTTCAGAAACATTTTTTTGTGTAATTTCGCCAGTAAGAGGCGAATAAATATTTTTATAGTCAAGATAGCTTAACGCCTCGTTCAAATTAGCTTTTGCAATCCTATAGCTCATATTTGCATTGTCAAATGATTGTTTTGATATGGAATTTTCTTTATACAGTCTTTTCATTCTTTCAAAAGTTGTTTTCGCGTTCAAATAATTAGCCTTTGCAGCAAAATATTTAGAACCTATCGCAGGAGCGCTGATTTTAAGGAGCAGCTCGCCTTTACGAACAAATTCGCCTGAATGAAGCGGGTCGTAAACGATATAGCCCATTATATGCGCGGATATTATACTGCTATTCGTAGAATAGACATTCCCGGGAGAATTTAAATACTTACTTATTATTTTATATCCCGTCTTTATAGCGGATACTTTAAATATATGTTTAGTCTGATTAATATGAATCTGTTTTTTGGCGCATCCGGAAAAAATAACCGGCAGCATCAAAAGCAAGAAGAAGGCAAATAAAAATTTTAAATCAAATCTTCTTTTGTAAGTTTTAATATTTAGTTTTGCCATAGTTTTTACCCCAGTAATGTTATATAATTTTTATATAATTTATTTTAATGTAATGCTCTATTGTAATAATATACCAGATTTCACGCATATAAGACAAAAAAATTTAATATACGACGCAATATATATATAAATATAAATATATGTATAATATAATTTATATTTTAAGATATGTCAATATTAAAGTTTTGCAAATTATACTATGCATTGCGCAGTTATGATATGCCGCCGCAAAAGGAAAAGGTGTCAAAGGAAAAGGTGTCGGATTTATTTTTTTGCATATAGAGTAGTTCAATTAACAAAGAAAATATTTGCAAAAAAATTAATCTGACACCTTTTCCGAGCAGATAACTTTCTATTGCAAGATTAAGGCTATATTGTAATCTTGCATCATACATTATTGTAATACATAGGTTTCAGTGCAATAAATATTTTAAATGGGAATGATAAACCGATAATAAGGTTTATTGTGTAGTTGCTTGCAGAATATTTCAATAAAGATACTAACCCAACTTTACCATAATTATGAGCAACACATTGATATTGCTATATTTATGAGGCAATAAAAATGTCCATAGGGACTAAAAAATAAAATATAATAATATTAATTGGCTATAATTTTAGAATAATAAAAGTGGTGAAATCGGGCGAAAAAGACATCAATTAAATATGCAGCTATATAAACGTATATCTGTATTACTGTAGTATTGCTGTAAATAACTGCAATAAATGAGGAACGGAAACAGATCAGATTAGCCAATTTATACGACGCGCACGTGAAAATTTTTTCCTTCCCATCTTTTACTTTCTGTCCAAAAAAACGTAAAGATTATCGTGCCGCCGTCTTTTATGTCTTCAGTATTAAGGTCTGCATAATAGATTCCAAGCCCTGAATCTGTCGTTTCTGTATTTTCAATTTTATTCCAGTTATCGCTGCTCCAGCAAATTGACGCCGGAGCCAGCGTTTCAATACGTAATGTGCTGCCGCAAGGCATATTGCCGAGTCTGTGGTTAAAGCGCCACTGCATTAACTTAGAGCTTATATTATTCTTTAAATAACGGTTGGCAGTCTGAGGCGGCATATCAAAGACTCTTTCTTCGGTAATAGAACGGACTAATTTTAAATATTCCGCATGCGCCCACACTAAAGGCATCGCAGAACCTGTCGGATGACCAAAAAAAAGACCGCGCTCCGGAATATCAGGACCGTCCCATACCTGTTCAGGCAGCAGTCCGCCGTCACTCGCAAGATTCTCCATAGTTTCAAGCAGTCTTACGGCTTCTTTAAAATTTCCGAGAGCTACATTATAGTGCGCCCTCTCGCCCGTAAGTAACGGCCATAATCGTCCTATGCCAGTGCCGTCAAAAGGACTGCCGTCTGCGTGTTCGCCGTAGCCGTCGTCATTATAACGGTGCCAGCACGGACCTGCGGGGGTTTCTACTTTGAGTAAAGAATCTATAACCTTCAGCGTATTAATTATGCGCGGGTCGTCTGCTTTGCGTAAACCAAAACGGACTAACGCCGTAATATCAGTGCACACTACTGCATCTGCAGACATATGGCTTGAAGCCGGCGGACGATTTTTAATAGGAATATACTCATCGCCGTTTTCAAAATCTGCGGCGGTAATTCTGACGTAATAGCCCTCCACGCCGATTTTTTTTGCAAGTTCCGTATTTTTAACATAAAGCCAGCGGTCAATACAGGAGTACCATATGTCGGCAGTTTCACGTAAATATGGTGCAATGTGCCCGTCTCCAGCCAATTCGGCAAGCTCGGCTCCCGCAATAAGCGCCGCAATTTCCGATGCAATAGTAAAAGGCGTATATCCGCCGTCCTCTTCCCACCTGTCCTGCTGAGTAACCGGTCCGTTTTTTGCTATATATATGAGCGCTTTTTTGAGCATAGGCCAAAAACGATTAATGTCGTTATCTAAAAGAGCATTTTCACGTCTGGCAAGGTCAAAAAGCAATATAGGCAAAGCTGTTTCGTCCATCTGCACGCCGCCCCAGTATGACAAACCGTCAATCCACATATTTTGAGGCCAGTGCCCGTCGTATTCCTGAGTAGCTTCAAGATAAACAAGAGAGCCGCGCACATCTGTTTTTATATCAGCCGCAAGAAGACCGCCTGCTGATTCTACCATATCCCGCGGCCATACTAAGTGATATCCGCCAAGGTCTCCGTCTCCTTTAGAAAAACCCCACGGAACTGCAAGACTGGCTAAAATCGCTCCCGGAATATTTTTTGACTGATGAACACGAATTACCATAGCGCTTGTTGAAAAAAGTTTGCGATCTTCTGCTTGCAAAATTGATTCTTGCCAGCGCAGCCACGGTCTGGAGTATGAATTAAGCAGAGAATCAAATCCTTCATTGAGGGACGCTCTTGACAGAAGCGCTGCTTCTACCGGATAATGACTGAATCCAAGCGCTAAAACAAAAGTACAGTCTTTTAGATTTTTTAAATCTATCTCGCCGGTAAGGGCAACATTGCCGTTTTCTGCTCTGTTGTAATAAGAAGTTAGACTGCGGTGTCTGATTAAATCCTGCCAGCCGTCGGAAACACCGACAAAACCGACCGAACAGGTTTTAAATCCGGTATTGCTCATAAGGCAGATTGCATTAGCCTTGCGCGAAGCAAAAAGTCCGGTTATTCCTTTATATGTATCTACCCATGCAGTATTTCCGGCTCCGTGATTATCTAAATGCGAAGCGGCAATAGCATAAAGCCTGTAATTCCCAGGTTTTAAAGCAATAAATCTTACTCTTAAAAGAACTACCGTTCTGTCAGGGTCGGCTATTATATCCTTTTCTATTCTGTAGCGTTCTGCTGTGCATCGGCTTTCAATATGATAGGCTGGCACACCGGAATTAATATACGTTGTAGTGTGAACCGAATGGCGCTTTTCTTCGGAAAAAAATCCATCGTCGGCGGTGACAATAAAACCTAAATCTCTAATAGCAGCCTGGTCTATAACCGGAGAATAAACCTCATTTAGTATACCGTGAGAGATGGTAAACCACACCGGACTGCCGTTTAAAGCCGTTCCTATGCCGCTTTTATTCGCGCTTGTCCAGCGTCCCGGAATCCCGGGCCACCCGGGAGCAAATACTGTATCCGCCATTTTTAACCCCTCTTGTCTGTTTATATTGAATATTATTTATATATGCAGTATGTGTGCTATATGCCGGTATGACATATTTTACTTACATATTTTGTTTACATATTTTGCATAATTTATTTAAGAGATGTATTCTCTTAAATAAAACAGATATGAACACGCGGCGTTAAATAATAAATCAGCCGCCATGGGTAAAATTGGCGTAGTCTATCATAGCGCCGTCTACAAAGAGCGTGCTGCCTGTGATGTAAGAAGCATTTTCAGATACTAAAAAAGCGGCCGCTTTAGCGACTTCTTCGCGTTCGCCCAGTCTGCCGTAAGGAATTTTATCAATAAGGTCGGCAAGGGTATTTGCATTTCCCCAGACGCTTTGATTAATAGGAGTCTTAATAGCTCCTGGCGCTAAAGACATAACCCTTATTCCGGAAGAACCTACTTCCTGTGCAATAGTTTTTGTCAACATGGATAAGCCGGCTTTTGCCGCCGCATATCCGCTATAACCGCTCCATGGAATATTTTCATGAACTGACGTCATATTTAAAATAACCCCGCTTTTTTGAACCACCATATATTTAAGCGCTTCCCTGGCACAGTAATAAGGACCGAAAAGATTAATTTTAACAACTTTTTCCCATTCCGATATATCAGACTCCCAAACAAGAGCTCTGTTTCCATCAATTCCCGCATTATTAACAAGAATGTCAATTCCGCCGTATTGTTTAATAAATTTCTCAAACATCGCTTCAACCGATTTTGCGTCTGAAACATCGGATTGCAGCGTAAACACTTCGGCTCCCTTTTCTCTGATATTTGAAGCGATTTTTTCAGCGGCGTCAGGGTGCGAATGATAGTTAAGACCTATTTTTGCCCCGTCGGCAGCAAATTCTTTAGCTATAATTTCGCCAAGCCCCGAACTTGCTCCGGTAATTAAGGCTCTTTTACCTTTTAGATTTATATTCATTAATTTAGTCTCCATTATTACTACTATCGGAAAATTAGTGCCATCCGATTTTTTTTGCTGCATATTACTGCATAAATTTGCTTATTTTAGTTCTTGTATTTTCATCTACTTTGCTTAATCCCTCTTTTATGAATTTCATATCACGTTCGGCTAAATCTTTAGGAAGCGATGAAGAAACGCTTATTCTGAGTTTTAAAAACGATTTCAAGGTATCATCGTCTAAGCCAGATGCAAGTTTTAAATTGGTTTTGCAAAGATTTAGATACTGCGTATCAGACGCTTTTTCAGCCATTTCTTTAATAAGCTCTTTTAATGCGCCTGTTTTTTCCGCATCAGACATTGAAAGCAATGTTTTAAAAAGTTCCTGCATGCTGCTTTCTCTTTCTGCGTCGTTTAAAGAAGCAATTTTTAGAATATCAATCTTTTCCATACGAAAAACCTCCGTTTTTTATATCAATTAACTTATTATTATAATTATCTATTATATTAAAAGTGCGGCAGACATATTATAACACTACATTATAATACTATATTATAATATAGTAATTGTATGCTCTGCCATTATATTTATTAATTACATACTTGCATACAATGTTAGCATCGTAGAATATCATATAATGTATAAAAGTCTTACAGCAGTTTTCTTGCTGCTTTAGCAACGCCTTCGCTGCTTGTCGGATGCTGATTTGGAAGACTCGCTACTGTATGAACATCTAATGAATTCTGTATCGCAGTAACTAATTCGCCTATTAAAAGTTCAGCGTCTATTCCTATAACCCATGCACCGATAATTTTTAAAGTTTTTGCGTCAAAAAATTCTCTTATTTCCCCGTTTAGTTCGTTATAAATTTGAGCTTTCGCATCCACAACAAAGTCGTAGGAACATTCTAGAATATCAATACCGGTTTTCTCTGCCTGCGCCGGCAGAATACCTGCGTATGCAGCTTTTGGAAACGTAAAAACGGTAGTCGGCACTGCGTTAAAGTCCATATAGTCTATTGGAGTATTGCCGGCGAAAATATTATTGGCGCAGACTAACGACTGTCTTTCGGCGGAATGAAAAAGCATTGAAAGACCGTTCACATCCCCCGATGCGTAAATATGCGGAATATTAGTCTGAATAGCGCCGTTGATTTTTATCCTGCCTCTTGCATCAAAATCAATTCCTATTTTAACTGTTCCTTCAGGTATAACAGGTTTTCTTCCGTATCCCATAAGAACTAAATCGGCATTTATTGTTTTCAGAATACCGTCTTTCATATATGAAACATTGTAATTATAGCCGCCGTTCACGTCGGCTTTTTCTACTTTTTTAATTTCCGTTCCCAATTCTAACTTAATTTTAGGGTCCAATGAATTTTGGAGGAGCAAGGCAAATCTTTCATCCATAGCCGTAAGTATTCTTTTGCTTCTCTGAATGATTGTAACATCAACTCCAAGCTCACCGAAAAAAGTTGCGGTTTCAACGCCGATATATCCGGCTCCTAATATTGCTATCGATCTCGGAAGGGTTTTAATCTTAGTGTTCAGAATATACAAATCGGTGCTGGTAATACAGTGTTCAGCTCCATCTATCGGCAGAATATAAGGCTCCGCCCCGCTCGCAATTATAATATTATCAGCATGATACATTATTTCAGAATCTTCGGTAATAACTTTTACGGTATGCTTATCAACAAAAGAAGCGGTACCTTTAATAAGCTTTAAATTTTCAGACGCTTCTTCAAGTTCTTTGGCATGCTGAGCATATCTGAATTTCTGAACGTTATCTTTAAAATCAATAATTTTTGAGTAATCAAATCCGATATTATCGCCTTTTAAACCGAAATATTCCCTCTGTTTTGCAAGTTTATACACCTCTATAGCCTCTCTGACTGTTTTTGAAGGGACGCACCCCTGCTCTAAACAGTTACCGCTCATGACTCCTTTACTATCTATCATAACAGCTTTTTTTCCGGCCCTCGCAAGTCTGAATGCTGCGGGATATCCGCCGCCGCCTGCTCCGATAGTGAGTAAATCGACGTGTTCCATTAGCAAACCTCCCTAATTTTATATATTAAGTTTATCATTTCAATGATAAATAATGATAAGTCATAAAAACATCTAATTTTATTAGTATATCACAAGATAATATAAAAAAAATTAACATGAAACCTTTACTTTTATTAGTATATCACAAGATTCAACTTAACCAAACTTAACCGCCACGATACTAAATCTTTTAGGATTAATTAAAGGTATCAAAATAATAGAGTAGCAAAACGGAATTTATAAATATAAAGGCTCTGAAACAAGCGAACAGGTAAAAACCATTAACAATTTTTATACATTAAAAAAAGAGATGTTCGGTGCGTTGATTAATTTATCCGAACGACTGGGAATGGATTCCTATATCAATAAGTCTTAATTCATCGTCTAAAACATGATATATCAAAAGAAGGTCTTGCTCGAGCCATTGTCTTTGCCCTTATTAAGCCGGTCGTTTAATTCTTTGGTGAAAGCGTCTTCTTTCTCCATTGTTTTTGGATTTATCATTTGTTTATAAATTTTTTTAATTTCTTTTCGGAAAAAATCTCTTAATTCATCTACGGTAATATTAACCTTCTCAAGCGTCAATAGTCCTTCTTTATCGGCAGGTGAAACATTTAAATCATACATATTTTTAATTATATGATTTGCAAAAGAATTTCCGCTTGTTTTTATGATAGACAAGTAAGTTTCTTTCAAGTTACATTTTTTATTTTTAATCAGATAATATATATCGTAATAATCTCTTAATTTGTTTCTTTGGGAAATAATATCGCAATTTAATTTAAATATTGTGTCTATTTGCGCAGCTTTAATATTACCGGCAATTATATTGGGGATATCTTTGCTTAAAATATTTCTAACCGTTAAGTCGGGGACCACGAAAAAAGAAATTTTAACCCCTTTGATTTCATAGATTTGTTGGTAATCGTCTATATTTTCTCCATCTTCGGCAAAATCCATATATCCTGCTTCGTCATAAATTTTTTTAATACTAAAACTTTTTTTTCCTAAAGAATTTATAAAAAAATTTATGCCTACTTTATTAAGTTTCTCGCTTTGTATTATAAAATCGAGATCTTCGCTCTCCCTGTGGTTTAAATAAACTGCAAGTGCAGTTCCGCCTATTAAAGTATAATCCTTGAATATCGGATAATCTTTTATTTCATTGAGCAGATTAATTGCTTTTTGAGACTTGCTTGTATTCATCAAAAACCTCTTTGATAACATTAAATTGAAAATCAAGAAATGGAATGTTGCTTTTCTTGATGTAAGTCTTTATTTCATTATAATTTTTAAAAACCCTGTTAAAACCCCATTTTTTTACGCATAAAACAATATATTCAAATATGGTGGACTTTATTGCGGCGACAATTATAGCGTCTATTGGTGCCGGCATATCTGGACAACTCCAAAATAAAGATTCTAACCCTAAATCTTTGGGATATATTCTTTTTTCTTCCTTTTCTTCCGACATATTTTTCATAATTTTAGTTATATTATACAAAGATATTATCTATTTTGCCGTGTTTATTATATAGTTTTTGTTTTCCATGATTATATTATACTATATCCGACCTTATGTATCAAAGCGAGAAACTTATTTTTGCGATGTGGGGTTAAAAGACGAAATAAAAAATAATCTTTTGCTCAAGTCAGCAACGCTTCGCCGTTGCAATTTAACCTGCGGTGCTCTGGTTGGAAAAACTTATTTTTAATTTTATTTGTTTTTGCTTTTGTAAGTTTCGGATTTATTAGAAATTCCAATGCCGTATATCTTGGCAGTCCTAATAATGATGTATCGCATGCAGAAGCGTTTGCCGAGCAGATAGAACAATATGCCAGGCAGGGCTTGCAATACGCAGCGGAAGCGGCGCAGCTAAAAGCCCAGGCGCAAATGCTTGCAAGCAACCCCGGAGAAGTTCAAGGACAGCTGCAAAACTATAATGCGCTGGACAGCTCTTCCGGATTAAACGGCAATATTCAAACACAATTAAGCACAAGTTTAAATAGTCTTTCTAATGCGCAAGGACAAACACAGGCGCTTCAGGAGCAGAATCGTTTGTCGTCGGCGGAACATTACCGCCGTCAAGTTATGATTTGTACGGTAATAAATAAATTAAGATAGTCAAATATAAGAGGAAATTATTATGGCAACCAATAATGCTGCCCTATTTATAATAAATGCGCTTAAACACCCAACATCCGCTTTGGGTACCCAAACCGTCGGCGAACAGGCGGAAAGTCCCTTAAAGGAGGATGCCGTAAATATTTTAGACGACCGTTGCAAAACCGTTGCAGTGGACTATGAAGAGAAAATAGATAAATTATAAAAGCCTTATTTTAATGGCTCCCCGACGGATTCGAACCATCGACCCAGTGATTAACAGATATTTTTAAAAGAAAAATTAAACTTAATAAAACAACGGCATTTAGGCTTGCTTTCTATCTTTAACGGCTATTTTATTTTATCTATTGTATCTTGTTTTTATCCTGTTTTATTTTAATTTTATCATAATTTTATCATAGTTTTTGAAATTTATCCCAATTCGTAAAAGTTGTTAAAACCCTTTTGTTTTAAATGATTTTTTAATTTTTTATCGCCGGTTAAAAGCAGACCGTTTAAAAATGTAGACAATGCTACGAAAGGAGTATCTTTTTCATCTATGTCTTTTGTTAGAAGATAAGCTTTATTGAATATTTCTTTTGGAATAAGTTCTTCTTTAATAAAAGTAATTTTACTTAATATAGTTTCTAATTGGGATAGAATCTCATCTTCATTTAAATTAGAAATATTTTGTATTTTATCTTTATGCTTAAATATTTCTACAAAAAGAAAATTACAAGTATAAAACTCTATATGTTTAGAAAATAAAATAAACTTATATCTATTTTCTTTGCTTAAAAGGACAGAAAATAATATATTTGTGTCTATTATTACCTTAGGCTTCATCTATAAACCTGTTTTTGTTAGCCTTCCACCATGTTTCTGTAATTTCATCGGACAAAAAACTTATACCTTCTTCTGTTGCCTTACTTTTTTGCGACAACTCTATATTCGTTAAAAAATCTATGGTATTTTTATCGTAGCTGCCTATATTGAATTCCAAAATCACTTTATCGTCCTGCAATGTTGCTTTCATTTTATTTAACCTCTTATTTAACCTCGTTTAATTTGTAATTTAATTTGTTTATATTTATTTTTACTCTCTAACATATATATTATTACTTGTATTCATAAAAGTCAATCTTGTCCGGCAAGTCAGCTTCTGTTTGTTGCATAATGTCATCATATTCTTACATTTCAAAAATATTTTAATTATTTTTAAGTTAGTTATACATAAACATTATAATAGTTATTAACATTTTTTTTTATTATTTGATTTATTAAATAAAATATAATACAACATATTAAAATGAATAATTTAAGATAAAGAGAATGACTTTTTATTATTAAATTAAATTAAATTAATTATCAAAAGAGGAAGAAAACGAAAAATAATAAAAAAAATTATCATAATTTTATCATAATCGACAAAAATGATAATTCGGCGAAGTCTTAAAAGCCTTATTTTAATGGCTCCCCGAGACGGATTCGAACCATCGACCCAGTGATTAACAGTCACTTGCTCTGCCGGCTGAGCTATCGGGGAATGAATAAAGAATGAATAGTATTATTTTATTTCTAAGCGATTAGATAAGTATAATTAAAAAAAATTATCATGTCAATATTTTTTTATGTTGATGTAAATTTTATTTTAATTAATTTTTATTTAATTATACAACTTGATTATAAGTTGAATTAAGCAAATAAAAACCCGCCGAAAAAATATTTTTAATAATTCGGCGGGTAGGAGGACATTAAATAAGGAGTTTGAAGATGAAAAACATTAAGCACAAGTCTTAAATCTAACTAATTTATCTCATCTCACTTATTAATTATATTATAATATATGATTATATAAATGTCAAAATATATTTTGATACCGTTCTCGTACGGTACGCGGTACGCTGCGGTAGAAATAAAATAACGTTTCCTTTATTCTATGAAGAACAATGCACCGCTATAATTCATCGTTATAATATGATAAAGCTATGAATATTCTTCATAAATTTTTAACCTTGAATCTAAAAAATTGTTTAAAAAAATAATAAATATTCTCAATCTTTTATTTATATTGCGTGTATGCAATTCAAATTGTATTTTATGTTTTTTTTTGATATATTTTATAATCGCATGACGATTTATAATTTACATTTAAAATTTATATTTATAATTTATAATTTTATTTTTTTATTTAATTTTTAAAAGAGAGGGATATTATGCCTTTTATATCTATTAAAATGCTGGAAGGAAGAACAAAAGAGCAAAAAGAAAGATTAATCAAATCAGTATCTAAATCTGTTGCTGAATCATTAGACTTGGATATATCGCACGTCTGGGTTGCGATAGAAGATTTCCCAAAGGATGAATGGGGAATGGGAGGAGTCCTTGCTTCAGAAAAAAATAAAAAATAATATAAAATAAAAAAATAAAAATATGCTCTTATCTGAAATTAAAAAAGAAACCGATAAAAAACCCCATGTTTGCGCATCTATAGGAAAAGTAGAACTATCTAAAGTTATTTCTGTTATGGAAGATGCTGCAAACAATAATTTTTCATGTGTTGAAATAAGATTTGACCTTTTAATAGACCTTCAAGAAGAATTACTTTTCAACAAATATCTTCCTGAAATAATTTCATGCAGCGAAAAATTTAATTTGCCTGTCATAGCAACTAGAAGAAACATTTACAATAAAGACGACAAAAATAATTTGAACAGCATAAATAAAGAAGCAAAAAACGACTGCAAAAATTATACCGCAAATATTGAAAATATAAATAAAAATACAGCTGAATACAAATTAGCCGCAGCAAATAAATTATCCTTTTTAAATAAACTTATAGACAATGGAATAAAAACGGTTGATATCGAACAAGATACAATAGAGCCTTATTTGATTGCCGAATTTATAAAATTTGCGCATAGCAAAAATTCTGAGGTTATTTTATCGGTGCACGATTTCAACTCTTTTATTAATTTAAAAAAAGCAATGCAATTCTATATTGAAGCAAGCTATATGAAAGCAGATTTTTTTAAAATGGCGGCGCTTATTGCGTCAAAACAGGAAGTGCTTGATATATTATCTATTTGTAATAAAATAAACGAATTAAGAAATTCGGATATTGGAAATTATCCTGAATTTATAATTTTCGGAATGGGAGATAAAGGAAGATTAACCCGCATTCTCTCATTGAATTACGGGTCTTTTTTGTCATACTGTTCAATAAACGATGGATTGCCCACCGCTCCGGGTCAGGTAGATATCAATACATTTAATAGAATTTATGAATCTTGCAATTTTAGTATTTTGTAATTTCATAGTTTTGTAATTTTGTAATTCATTATACGTTAGTTAATAGATGCGTTAGTTAATAGATGCGTTAATAGTTAATATTACGGTAATATAGAATTATAAACATTGTAAACAATATAACCATATGGCAATCTTAAACAATTTATTAAAATCAAAAAAACTTGGAGAAATTTTAGTCGATTCTAAGATGCTTAATCCTACGCAATTAGAATCTGCCCTTAATGAAGCAAAAAAAAGAAATATGAGGCTGGGAACAGCTTTAGTCTCTCTTAGTATTCTGTCGGAAGACGATATAATTAACGCTTTATCTCAGCAGCTCAGTATTAAGAAAATAGAGCTGTCCAAAATCGCCATAGACCCCGCAATAGGTAAAATTTTACCTGAAGCCCTTTCAAAACAGTTTAAGATGGTTGCTATTAATCTTTCGGACAATATCCTGACCGTAGTTATATCTGACCCTCTAAATGTTTTTGCCGGAGACGCTCTTAAAAAAGCAGTTAATTATGATATAGAAATTGCAGTCGCAAGAGAACACGAGATACTCAGAGCCATCGATTTTGTATATTCCGCCAAAGATATTATAAAAGCCGATAATTCAGAGCATATAGCCTTAAATTTAAACAAAGGACCGCAAAAAAGCACAACCGGCGTCAATTCTGCCACCTCTTCCGTTTTTGCAGCACCGGCAGGCGATGCTATAAACAAAGAAATTATAGAATCGGAAGATATAAATATAATTAAATTAGTAAACGACATAATAGTTTCGGCATCGAAGAACAGAGCTTCAGATATACATATAGAACCGTTAGAAGATGAAATTTTAATAAGAGAAAGAATAGACGGGGAACTTTTTGAAATTAAAAAACTTCCAAAGCAATTTATAAATCCTTTGATTGCAAGAATTAAGATAATTTCTAATATGGATATCGCCGAAAAAAGAAATGCGCAGGATTCAAGATTTAATATTACGCTTTCTGGAAAAGAACTTGACATAAGGGTTTCTATACTGCCTACGATAAACGGAGAAAAAGCTGTACTGCGAATATTAGATAAATCATCCAAGATAAATAAAATATCAGAATCTTCGTATATTGACGATATAACTAAAGGCAAAATATTAAAACTTATAAACAAAAAATACGGATTATTTCTGATAACCGGACCTACCGGCTCAGGAAAGACAACTACTGCTTATTCAATATTGTCAGAATTAAATAAATTAAATAAGAACTTAGTAACCGTTGAAAATCCGGTTGAATATAAGATAAAATATATAAATCAGGTCGAAGCCAATCTTAAAGGCGGAATGTCTTTTGCCGATATTCTAAGGTCAGTTTTAAGACAGGACCCCGACATTATACTTGTCGGAGAAATAAGGGATATAGAAACCGCTAAAATAGCGATACAGGCTTCATTAACTGGTCATTTTGTAATTTCAACCCTTCATACGCAGGATGCCTCTAGCACAATATCAAGACTGATAGATATGCAGATAGAACCTTTTTTGATAGCATCCGCTATTGTAGGCATTATTGGTCAAAGACTGCTAAAAAAACTTTGCGATAAATGCAAAAAACCGTACGAGCCCGATGCAGAATTATTAAAAGAATTGGGTTTGCCTGAAAATAAAACAGTTTATTTTTATAAAGAAAAAGGCTGTCCTGAATGCAGAGGCACAGGTTTTAAAGGAAGAATTCCTATATATGAATTATTGGTTCCTGACAATAATATACAAAAATTGATTTTAGAAAAAGCCGATGCCTCTCTAATAAGGAATACGGCTGTTACAAACGGTTTTATTACGCTGAGAAGATACGGCATAATAAAAGCGCTGGAAGGGCTTACTGCTATAGAAGAAGTACTGCAGGCAACACAGGATATTTAAATAAAATTGACCGTACAAAAATGATAAAAAATCAACAAATAATTAAAGTAATGAAAATGAATATGTCATATTTTAAACAAAATATAATATAAAGTAAGTCTTATCCTTAATGAATTTTAATCTTTTTAAATCTTCTATGGCAGAATATAATATAATATAATATATATTGTAAATATTATATATTGTTATTAATGTTTATTAATTGATATATTAGTATAATAATTATAATTTGTAAAAAATAACATAATAAAATAACATAATAAATAATAACAAATGTCAATTTATATTTATAGGGCAAGAAGCAGAAACGGTAAGTTAGTTGTCGGTCAAATTGAAGCGGCTTCCCTGCTTGCAGCGGAAAAGAACGTTGAAAATCTTCAGTTGATTCCGTTATCGGTTGTTGAAAAATCAAGTATTTCTATGAACGAACTTATTCCTTCTTTTCAATCTATATCAAAAAAAGATATAATTATTTTTTCACGTCAACTTGCCACTTTATATCAGTCAGGCGTTCCTATCAGCAAAAGTTTAACTTCTCTGATTGAGTTTACAAGAAATAAGAAATTTAAAATTGTTCTTCAGGAAGTCAAAGATGACCTTGAAAGCGGTCAGACACTTGCAAAAAGCTTGAGCAATCATCCAAAAATATTTTCCGAAATATACGTTAACATGGTTGAGGTAGGCGAATCGACTGGTCTTTTATATGACGTCTTAGTCAGAATTGCCTTGCTTATGGAAAAAGAAATGGCTATTAAAGCAAAAGTTAAAAGCGCGACATTTTATCCAAAATTAGTTATTACTGCTATAATTATTGCAACTGCCGTTTTAATAGGATTTGTTATTCCAAAATTTGCTATGCTCTACAGCAGTTTTAATGTGCCTCTTCCTCTTGAAACCAGAATCTTAGTCGCTATTTCCGATTTCTTTGTTAATTTCTGGTATATTATGCTGGCAATTTTTGCAGCGCTCATTATTTCCGTCAAACTTTATTTGAATTCGGTTAGCGGCAGGCTATGGTGGGATGAATACAAATTAAAAATCCCCATATTCGGAAGTATTTTTTATAAATCTATGATGGGTCAATTTACAAGAATATTCGGTCTTTTATTTCAAAGCGGAATACCGGTTAACCGTGCTTTTGAACTTATAAGGAATTCTGTAGACAACAAATATTTTACAAGAAAAATAGATGAATTGCAGGAAGAAATCACAAAAGGCAAATCCATCACACAAAGTTTTATAGATTCAAAAATTTTTTCTCCAATAATAATTCAAATGGTAAGCGTCGGCGAAGAAACGGGTCATATAGACGAGATGCTTAACAAGGTAGCCGATTATTTCGACGAAGATTTAGACCATCAGCTTAACATATTGCAGGCATCAATAGAACCTATTCTGCTGAGCATTATATTCGGAATGGTTTTATTTTTAGCGCTCGCTATTTATCTTCCGATTATAGACGTCATTAATTTTACTAAAAAATAACATTTGTCTTAAAAATTCTCTCAGCTGCCGTTGGATTAAAAATTTACAATCCCATTCTTTTCTTAAAATATTCAATAGTTAATTTTAAGCCTGCTTCGATATTAACTTTGGGATTGTATCCCAATTTTTCTTTTGCAAGCGATAAATCAGGTCGTCTCTGAATCGGGTCGTCTTTAGGCAGATCTTTAAATACTATTTTTGATTTAGAACCGGTCAGAGACAAAACCAATTTTGCGAAATCTATTATTGTAAACTCGTAAGTATTGCCGAGATTAACAGGACCAGTAAAATTTTTTGAATTTTTTAAAAGCATAATTCCGTCTAGTAAATCAGAAATATAACAGAATGAACGATTTTGTTTTCCGTCTCCGTAAACCGTCAAATCTATCCCTTTTAACGCCTGAACTATAAAATTGGAAACCACTCTTCCGTCGTCTTCAAGCATTTTTGGACCGTATGTATTAAACACGCGCACTATTTTAATATCTGTGCCGTAAGTTCTGTGATAATCAAACATAATAGTTTCCGCCGCTCTCTTCCCTTCATCATAGCAAGACCTTATAGATGTCGGATTAACATTGCCGCTGTAAGTCTCGGGTTGAGGATGAACAGAAGGAGAACCGTAAACTTCGGATGTGGAAGTATGCAGCACCGGAATATTTAATCTTCTTGCGTTTTCCATGACGTTAAATATTCCAAAAACATTATCTTTCATTGTCTTAAGAGGATTTTTCTGGTAGAACGGAACAGAAGCCGGACATGCCAGATTAATAATAAAATCGGCTTCAATATTAAAAGGTTCGGATATATCGTGTCTTATTAATTCAAAATTATAATTATCTTTAAATTCTTTTATGTTTTCTTTTGAACCGGTAAAAAAATTATCCATACATAACACTTCGTTGCCTTCATTTAACAACCTTTCGCATAAATTAGAACCGATAAAACCAGCTCCGCCCGTAATTAAAACTTTCATAGCAATTAATCCTCCGCTTTTTTTATAAGCATTTGCTTTATAATTTTTTATTTTATTTTATTTTTATATTTATACTTTTTTGCGCTGCTTCGCAATTTATCAAATTATTTTATAATCGATACTTGTTTCCGTATCCCCTTCTTGTTATCATATAAAAATCTTTTACAAATGTGGTGCTGTTGCCGATGATGATAGTCGTATTCATACTGACTAAAGAAAATTCATCTATATGTTCAAGTGTCGTTATTACAATTTCTTCGTCCGGTCTTGATGCCGCCTTAACAATTGCGGCAGGTCTGGTTTTATTAATATTCTTTAATAAAATTTCCTTTGCCGCAGTTAATTCATCTTTTCTTTTAGCGCTTTTAGGATTATAAATAATGATGACAAAATCTGCTTTTGAAGCAAAATCCAGTCGTTTTTCAATTTCTTCCCAAGGAGTCAAAAGATTAGACAGCGAAATAACGCAAAAATCATTCATAATAGGAGCGCCGACAGAGCATGCGGCGCTGCAAAAAGCCGGAACGCCCGGTATGAAATCCAAAGGAATTTTACCTATAAGCGATTTTTTTTCCAATAGTTCCAATAGAAGCCCGCTCATACCGTAAATACCTGCATCGCCTCCCGAAACTACGACGACTCTTTCACCTTCCATAGATTTATTTATAGCTGCTTCGCATCTCGTAATTTCATCTTTCATATTAAAATGCAGTTTTTCCTGCTCTTCGCGCAGCATTGCACTAATTTGCTTCAGGTAGGTCGAATATCCTATTATGACGCCGCATTCTTCTATCGCTTCAACGGCTGCTTTCGTTAAATGCTTAATATCACCGGGTCCCGTTCCTACCAAAGTAATTTTTCCGTACGCCATACTGCCGCAGTTCAAATCAGATGTTATATCGCAACAGCTATTGTCGTATTCATTTTCTTTTTTTTGCATATTAATAACTCCTTATTTATATCGGATGACAAAAGTGCGCACGGTTCGCAAACGGAATATGCGCCAGTGTAGCGGAAACAGGCTGACGACGTATCGGCAGTCCCGTCCGGCTTCACATTATTACAATAATTGTCAGTTCTTAAATCTCTTTTATATTCATATAAAAAATTATTAATTTCGTCTTTGGAAAAGAAATCAATATATTGAGCGTATTTTTCGGCAAATTTTAAAATCCCTTTCTCTTCCGATTTAATATCTATTGTAGCGACGTTTCTGATACTGAGCATAGAAAGACTATTTTGATTAAATATCTCTTGAATAAAATTTTCAATTTCTTCAAAAGCGGTATTTTTATTACATCCTATTCCTATCGACAGATTTCTCGGAAACAATCTGCAAATATTTATATTGTAATGTAATTCCGCACATGATAATTCATCAAACGTAAAATTCGGCGTTTTCAAATTTATTAGCACATCTGTTTTATAAGAAATGACTATAATATTTAGACTTGCAGGTCTTACAGGTTCATTAGCATATGATTTGTCATTATTTGACTTATTATCATATGATTTGTTATTACCCGTTCCATTATCATATGATTTGTTATTGCTTGACTTATTATAATTTGACTCATTGCAACGCTCTTTTAATATTTCTTCCGACCGGTTATCACGTTTGTAATTTAACTTATTATAATGCTCTTTCAATATTTCTTCTATATCGTTTTTTTTATAGATAAATTGTACAGGCTGAGTAAAGTCTGTAAAATAGTCTTTAATTTCATTTCTAAAACATTCATTGCTGCTCAGAATAAGGTCTGACTCAGGGATAAAAATTATTATTTTTTGAGCGCTTAAGGATGATTTATTAATAAATTTTATACAATTTTTATTTTCAATGTTCAAATTAAATTTTTTTGCGAACATATCTAAAGAAAACTTTTCTGAGATATCGGTAGCAGTCGTTATTACCGGAGCTGCGCCTATAATTTCAGCTATTGAAACGCACAATTCATTGGCTCTTCCGATATGCCCCGAAAGCGCGCTTATTGCGTAATTGCCTTTTTCATCAATAATTATTACTCCCGGGTCGGACAGTTTGCTTTTTATAAACGGAGATATAAGCCTTATGACTGCGCCAAGCGAAAGAAAAAAAATTAAAAAATCATATTCGTTAAAAGCGAATTCTATATTTTCACGATAATTATCATTATCGTAATTAAAAAATTCAAAAGTGCCGATACCGATATTATAAACATTGCAGTTATGAAAAACTTTATTGCCGCTGTTATTATAGCGTTTTTCATAATTACTATCGTAATCGCTGCCGCTGCAGTTTCCGCAATTACCGCTGCCGCCATATGTATAAGAATTATGCAATCTTTGCGGCTGGCGCTGCCGGTACTTTAGCTGATGACTGCCGCCGTGTTTATAATAATTATGCAATCCGTCTGAAAGTTTTGATGCAAGTTTTTTACCGTTTTCGGTAAAAGCGAATATAGCCGCCTTGTTTAAATAATTACCGGCTTTATCGGCTTTCCTTTGCTTTCCTGAATGTGTGAAAAAAATTCTCGTCATATAATTTAGATTTATGGTCAATTGAATATTTGCCAGCAAGCGCATTTCCTACAAGCAGCACCGCCATATTTTTGATAGATCTGGCTTTTGCAATGCTTAAAACATCTTTTAATTTACATTCTATAAGTATTTCCGATTTTAAAGACACGTCTTTTGCTATTAAACAATATGTGTTTTCGTCATAACTTTCTAAAAGATCCGATACAACGGAATCTATCAGTCCAAAGCTTAAATATATCGCCATGGTCGCTTTATGCGATGCAAGGCTTTTTATATCCTGTCCGTCAGGCAATTTTCCGGTTCTGCCTGCAGCCCTGCAAAATATCACAGTCTGGGAAACATCAGGCAATGTGAGCGTTGATTTATTGGAAGCGCAGGCTGCAAAAGCGGCTGTGACGCCCGGAATAATTTCATAATTTGCCTGTTTTATTTCAAGCAGCGCCGCCTGTTCGCTGATTGAAGAATAAAGCGACGAATCCCCTGCATGAAGAACAGATGTTATAGTACCGGCGTCATACATCATCGCTATTTTTTCTGCAATTTCTTCAAAGCACATGCCGCTCATATCGTAAAGTATGCAGTCTGAACCAGGTATTTTTAATAACTCTTTATTTATCAAAGAACCTGCATAAAAAACACAGCCGGACGCCAATAATATTTTATAGGCTTTAACGGTCAATAATTCAGGGTCTCCCGGACCGGCTCCGATAAAATAAATTTTATATTTTTCAATATATTGCATATCCATAATTTATATAGTTTAGATTTTGTTTTTTTAGTTATAAGTTATAATAAGTTTAGACTCTGTTTTTATTTAATTTATTCTTAATTTATTATTAATTTAGTCTCAGTTTAGTCTCAGTTTATACTTTTTTCGCTATATCCGCTATTATAAAATCTATATAAAAATTGCCGCAAGAATAGAAAAATAATCATAGCCGCCGCTATTGACGGGCTCAGTACAGTCCAAATCGATGCCATCTTTCAGCACAGATTTTTCCAATATATAAAATTTAAGTTTACCGTTCTTAAAATCATTGTAAAGCATTCTTCTATAGATATGCAGTATATCATATATATTATTTCCGGCTTTCATATAAATTATCATAGACGGTTTTTCTTTTGAAGACATAATAAAATTGATTTCCGATTCAAGTTCCGAATCGGTTTTGCCTATAGGTACGCTAATTAAAACCGAACTTTTTTTTACCGCATACGGTTCCTTTATTAAGCCGAGCAAATAATTAAAAGATGAAATTCCGGAAATTATGTTTACATTTAAAGCTATATTATGACTATCCGCCAGTTGTTTCAGCGATTTGTACAGTTCCGCATAAGTGCTGTAGAAAGCGGGGTCCCCTATCGTTATATAGGAACATAGATAATTTGCTTTTAATTTTTGAATAATTTTTAATGCATTTTCATCATAAAGCGTTTTATTAAGATTAAAATTTTTTTTCATTTCTATATCCAAAGGTATAAGTTTAGAATCATGAATATCAATCAGATTGCCTTTTAAAATATCCAAAGCAAAATTATTATTTGAATATAAAACTCTCGGATAAAAAATAAAATCGCTCTCTTTCAAAATTTTAACCGCTTTCAGCGTAATTAAATCAGGGTCTCCTGGACCAACTCCCACGATATTAAGCAAATAATTATTCATTATTGTAATAAATAAATTGTTTTTATTATTTTGTTCTGAATTGTAATAAATAAATTGTTTTTATTATTTTGTTCTGAATTGTAATAAATAAATTGTTTTTATTATTTTGTTCTGATTATTTTTATAAGATATACCTGATTTAACGCTTTAAAATATGAACTGTAAGATATTGATTCTAAACGTGAAATATTTAAAGAAATTATCTCATATCTTATTTTTGATTTATTATTTTCTATATATGACATCACTTTATTAAGCGTATCAATCATAACGCAATTTACAACAATTATTCCGCCTGATTTGAGCATTTCAAAGGAAGTTTGTATAATATCGTCTATAGATATGCCTCCTCCGCCGACAAAAATAGAATCCGGCTGAATATGTTCAGCTGCAAATTTATCTTTTAAGTAATTGAAAATTGCAGGCATATCACCAAGCATAGCTTCTATATTGGGTCTTTTAAATTTTTTAATATTTTTTAATAAATTATTTATTTTTATCTTATTTTTGTCTATTGAATAAATCATTCCCTCAGAGGCTACTGCGGCGGCTTCAATACTTACGCTTCCGCTTCCGCATCCGGCATCAAGCACGACGCTGTTCCTTTTAAGTTCAAGCATACTTAAGGCAGCCGCGCGTATTTCTTTTTTTGTCGGCTCTCCTTTGCCGTGAATAAAATCATCATCGTTTATTCCTAATATATTGACACTAACATTAACATTAACATTAGCATTAACATTAGCGTTAGCATTTACATCCGCATCTGCAATTATTTTGACACCGGCATCGGCAACCGCAGCTGCACCGCCATTAATACTATCATTAGCGTCTGTACTGATATCGGCATCAGTATGAAAACCGGTATGTATAATGTTATTTCCTGTATTATTGTTTGCCGTGCGGCTTTTATTATTACAATTACCGCAGCTATCGGCTCCGCCGTTATTGCAATTTTCGCCGACATTGTTTTTTTTATTAATAACGTGTTCCAAAATTACAATGTTTTTCGTATCTTCAAATTCTTCCAGCGCTTTTTGGATATTTATTTTATTTGAATTTTGTTCTGTTTTAATATTTAAGGATAATGTTTTTTCATTCTTAGAGCACAATTCGCTTAAAACATGAAATTTATAATAGCCGCTAAAACCTTTTTCCATTAAAATTTTATAAATTTGAAACGGATTATTAATTTTATCCGTATATATACCGATATTTTTAGATGTATAAAGAGCCTTAAAAAGGTTTGAGACATTTCTTCCGTGAAGGCTTATTATTTCAGAATCCGACATTGATATTCCAATAGATGCAAAACCTTTTTGCATATAGCTTGCCGCCGGAAAAATTTCTATATATCTTCTGAACTTTTCATCGGTATTATTAAATATAGTTCCGGCAATTCCGAAGAAATTAGGGTCCCCGTCGGCTAAAACCAATATATTTTTTTTAGTTATATTTTCCGTTATATAATCTAATATAAACTGTATTTTGCTTCCGTAAAAGATTTGAGAACTTTTTATTATATTATGTTCATGTTTAATTTTTTTTAAAATATATTCATCTTCCTTTCTTGCAAAGATAGAATCGATATGAGAAATTTTTAATATAGACTGTTCCAGCGAAATATTTGCGCTGAAACATTTTGAAACACCGATTATATAAATTTTATTTAGTTTCAAATATTT
>SGBC01000002.1:300000-501434 GCA_004195045.1 Candidatus Acididesulfobacter guangdongensis | reverse complement strand
ATTTAATTGTAACTTATAATAATATAACCATTACCGCCGTTACCGCCATTACCAGCAGAAGTGCCACCGGAACCATAAGTACCAGGATTACCGCCATATCCTCCGCCGCCGACATATCCATATCCACCATTCCCACCTTCGTAAGGAGTACCATTATTTCCGCCACTACTACTTGATCCACCAGCACAACTATTGCCACCATTACCACTATTGCCTGGGATATACCCCCATCCACCCTCTCCGAGGCCTACAATGTTGCCCCAACCGCCGCCGCCTTCGCCTCCAGATGCTACATACAGTGATAATTTATCGCCAGTCGAAACAGAGAGAGATGTATAATAATTATTACCGGGATAACCAAAATACCCACTACCACCAACATAACTATCGCCTCCATTACCACTATTGCCGCCACCAGCAATTGCCACTAAATTATTGTTTATAAGAATGGCGGAAGCACCGCCGCCACCGCCACTGCCACCTGCCCCAGAACAATTAATACCATATCCTCCTCCTCCTCCTCCGCCGCCGCCGCCAGCGAGGCTAACTAGTAATGTTGTAATATTAGAAGGAACAGTCCAAGTATAATACCCCGGTACTCTCCAAATTATGGTTGCAGATGTATTCATCGGCGGGGCGCTCGGTACCGGCGCCGCATAAGCCACATACTCAAGCCCCCCGCCCTGGCTTCCTATGCCTGAGCCTGGAAGTTCATGCTCGATATAATTTGCATAATTACCTGGAACGGAATATAAGCCGATAAAATAATTATTTCCAGACGGTTCATCGGGGCATACGCTATTGTTATCTATACACAAATTTACCGTCTGTTTCGCCAGCTCAAGAGTAATCCAGTTCGGTTGCGGATACGGGCCGCCGGGGTTGTTCGCCGGTTGTAATGACTGTAAAAACTGAGGAGAAAGATAACCGTTTTGCGACAGCGTCACTAAATTCGCAAACGAGCCGTTTTTCGCCATATACGCGTTCTCGGCGTTCTCGATAGTCTTGGTTACGCCGGCGACGTATTGCGCCTGCTTATAATCCATTCTTGCGGTAAACGTCGGAAGCATCATCGCCGACATTATGCCGATAATAACTATCGCTATCAATATTCCGATTAGCCCTGAAAAACCGTCGTTATTTTTAAGTACCTTAAACATATATCCTCCTACCAATTATATTTTAAAACAAAATCTTGTTCCGAATTATTTTCATTAGGCGTTAGATAATAACCAACTTCTTCCATATTACCATTAGCCCCCATATCAAATGCGCCGGCTATTAAGCCGACTGCCCCTTTATATTGAATGGGAATATACGTGTAAACTAAAATTCCTGATTCCCGGACGCAGTAATTATTAGAATTAACCGATATATTAGAATAAACCGGTTCTAAATAATAATCTTGGCCGAAAGGATTAACACCACTGGATAAAACGCCGAGCATTCCCATATTTGTTAAATTACTGAAAGATGACGTATATATATGATAATTTTCGGTTTCATTATAATTCGTTCCGCTTACCGTTACCGAACAAGTCATGGGAACGGTATTACTCTGATAATATAAATTTTCCGCCTGAGCTATAGATTTCATTTCTTTAACGGTTTTAATAGCTTTTTGAGACTGAATATAATTATAAGCAATAGGAATACTTATAGCGGTTAAAATACCGCTTATTACAATAGCTATTATAAGTTCTATTAAAGTAAACCCGCCCTGTTTCATCTTCTTTTAACCTTTACCGTTTTTTGTTCTGTTTGGATAAATTTCTGATTATTTATAATATTTTCATTGTTTTTAATCTCCAACTCTTTTTCCAATTCCTTTTCCCGTTCTTTTTGCGCACGCTTAATTAGACTTTCCGCAAAATCCCTTCCTTCCTGTTCTATTTCTTTATTTAAAGTCGTGCCTTTTGCCCTGATAACTTTAAAATACATATCCGGAGGCAGAAGCTCATTTTTATTAATAAGTTCGAAGAACTCCTTAATGGCTTTTTTCTTGCTTCTGACTTTACGGCCGGCGACGAGGTAATAATTTTCCGTTGCGATTAAATAAAGACCTTCAGCTTTGCCGTAGCCTATGATATTATTTTTTACGGCAAAAGTATTATAGATATTTCCGGCGTCTATATATTCGCGCAGACCGTATAAAATTAAAACCACTCCGGAGATTAAAAGTAAAAATAAAATAACGTTTGCCATTAGAAAAAACCCTTTAAATTTATTTTACCAGTGCATATTAAACCCTTTAAATGAGCCATAACGTCCTTATTTAATCCTTTATTTTTCTCGTTCGTTTCATCGCTCATTATTTCAAAAGTTCCTTCAGGGGTTACATTATTCTTATAGACTCTCGGCTCCATAATGGCCGAAAAGGAGTCCGCTACGGTTAGAATATCTATCAAAGTCTGATCCACGCCGTTATCGTATATTAAAGGTTTAGGATAACCGAAACCATGCCGATAATGGTGCTTAACCGCAAAATATTTTATCTCTTCCGGAAAAGATTTAAAGCTATCTAAAACTTCATATCCGAAAAGCGTATGCGTTTTTATAATTTCAAACTCTATACCGGTCAAAGCTCTCGAAGAATTTAAAATCTCAGCCGGAGTAAAAAGCTTCCCAATATCGTGGAGAAGCGCTCCGTATTTTAGGAGCTTAATATCTGCCGCTTTATATCCCATGCTTTTGGCTAAAGATAAGGAAACCGAAGCCGTATTTTCCGAATGCGTCCCTAAGTGATTTAAATTACGATTCACGAGCTTTAAATAGAATTTAACGAACTCATCCGCTTTAATGTCTAAGCTTATATCTAAAACATCTTTTATCATGTAAGCCCCTTCTTATTAATATTTAAAGCAGTTCCTTCCGGCTTCTTTTGCTTTATATAAATTGTCATCAGCTAATTTAACGACGTCTTCGCCTTGTTTATATGAACTTATACCGATAGAAACCGTAATTTTTTCGGGTGAACCTTTAAATTCCAATGAATTTATTTTTTTAGCCAAAGTAATAGCGCCAGTTAAATCGTCCATTGAAATAATTACAAATTCTTCCCCGCCGTAACGGAATAAAATATCCTGATTGCCTCTAATATGTTCTTTAACGGTAGAAGAAACAATCTTTAAAACCTTATCCCCGACGTCGTGGCCGTAAGTATCGTTAAATTTCTTAAAATGGTCGATATCGAGCATAAGAACCGAAAATTTAATATTGTATTTTGCCGCTTTCTTAATAAATTTAGAAAGAACCAAATCAAAATAACGCCTATTATATAGCCCCGTAAGAGGGTCGTTAAAATTGTCCTGCGTTAAATCCGTAACTTTTAAAAATTGACTATCTTTTTCTTTTTTTAATCTTTTGTTTTCGGAAAGTACGTTATACGCGTAAACTATATTAACTAAACTTAAAAAAAGAAAAATATAAATTATTATAGTACCCGCATAAATGCTCAAATACAAAAAATATCCTGCTATAATTAAATTAATTATTAAAATCATAAATTCTTAACCTTTACCATTTTAAAATACGACTTAGGCGGCACGAAGCCGTTTTTTTCGACTAACGCTATAAACTTTTTTATAGCCTTGTGCTTACTTTTAATTTTCATTCCCGCCACAAGATAATATTTACCCACTTTAACCAAATAAAGCCCTTCCGCTTTACCGAAACCTAAAATATTTACTTCGTTACCGGTATTTTCTTCTTCCGTTTCATAACGATAAACTTTAATAGCAAAGAAAATAAACAATAAAATTATTGCTATTATAAAATACAGTTGATTATTAATTATAAATGATAACATTAACCCCCCGCCATGCCCATTAAACCCTGCATCATGGGCGCATAAATTCCGGCAAACATAAATACGATAAATCCGGCTATCACGACGAGCATTACATAATTAGCAATCTTACCGATAAGTTTCATCTGTAAATTTACTACTTCTTCATATTCTTCTGAAATTAACAACATCGTCTCGTCGATACGTCCGCCGACTTCAGCTGACGAAATCCTATCCAAATCTTCAGGTCTTAATAAATCCGAGGAATTGAGGCCTTCCGTTAAAGTAGAACCGTTAAGCAGGTAAGAATAAATGACGGTAAATTTATCTTTAAAAAAATCATTCTTCGCATTATCTAATAAATATTTAACTATAGAGGCATGCGTTTTTCCGGCGGATAATAAAACACTATATTCATACAAATACCACTTTAAATAAGAAAATCTAAAAAAATGTCCAATGCCGGGAGTCGCTGCAAGCCTTTTATAAAATTTACCCCGGACGTCTTTATAATTAGAAATCCAGATATAAGCTAAAATCCCGACTATCATTAAAATAGTCAAACCATATACAGCAAAATAATGATTTATGTTCATAAAAAAACCGAGAGTAGCTTTCGTTGCCGCCGGCACATTCGGGAAACTTTTAAAAAACTTATCGAAAGCCGGAATTATATAAAATATGAACACTAGAAATCCGCTAAAAGCCGCAAGAAGTAAAACCATAGGATAAGCTAATTCCTTTATTAAGCTTTTAGAATTTTTATCTTTAGTCGTATAATAATCGGCTATCTTCTTAAAGACGGTAACCCAATCGCCCGTCTCCGTCTCTGCCGAATTGGCAAGCCCTACGACTATCTCGTCGAACTTATACTCTTTTAATACATCAGATAACGCAAATCCTGATTCCAATTTCTTACGTAAATTTCTCGCAAGTTCTAATCTTTTTTTATACTTTTCGGTTAAATATTTCCTGAATTCGGTACTGATAAAATCTTTTAGTTTATTATTATAATGAAATTTTACTTTCGTCTTATCATATCTATCTTCTAAAAACTTTAAAGATTTTGTCATCGAACCCGTCGACCTAAATAAAAAAGTCAGGGATTCAAAGAAATTTGCAGCTTCTTTATTAGATAAAATTCTTTCCCTTTTAAAAAAATTCCTAATAATTAAAGACGGAACTATACCTTGATCCAATAATTTATTTTCGACTTCGGCTTTCGTCTCTCCGGTTTCTTTTACTAGTTTAAATCCAGATAATACCAAATATTCCATATTTACCCCGCAATATTAAAAAGCTGCCCCGCATCTATTTTTCCTTCTTTAAAAAGTTTTAAGGCTTTATCCTTTAAAGTCCTATATTTAACTTTTTCGCCGGCCTGAATAGCTGCTATCGTATCTTCTCTAAACGGCAATATTTCTATGATAGCCTTCTTAGATAAATAGCCGTTTCCAAAACAAACGTCGCATTTTTGTCCTCTTACCGGAACGTAAGCGTATGCAGGCAGGGTATCGTCTTCTTTATTTACAACTTCATAAATGCCGAGCCTTTTTAGGGACTTTAGCCAAGTTTTATTAGTAAACGAACTTATCTCTTTTTTTTCTCTGCACTTAGGACATAGCGGAAGATAAAGTCTTTGGCTAGTCGCAAATTTTATTACTTCTAAAAACTCGTCTTGAGGTATGCCCATGCCTTTTAATCTGGATACTATATTAATGGCGCTCTGCGTGTGGATGGTAGATAATACCAAATGTCCTGTCTGCGCCGCTTTTATGACCGCTCTTGCCGTTTCTTCGTCCCTGATTTCGCCGACTAAAATTATCTTAGGTTCGCACCTTAACATTGCGACCAAAGCGTTATTGTAACGGAATTCGTCATTGACGGACATTTGCGTTATATTTATTTCGTTTAGTTTAATTTCTACAGGGTCTTCGATAGTCAAGATAGGGAGTCTCTTTTTGGCGAGTTCCTTTAATATCGCATAAAAAGTAGTAGATTTACCCGCCCCCGTAGGTCCGGCGGATAAAACCAAACCGGAACCGTAAGTTAAAATTTCGCTTAAAACCAACCTTTCTTCTTCATCGAAACCTAAAGCTTCTAAGCTAAGTATCGAATTAAGCCCGTGAAGCCTCATAACGGCTTCGAAATAGTCTTTTTCGTCCGTTTGAGACGCTACCGGTAAAAACTCTACCCTTATATCTATTTTTTTCTTACTAAAAACAGACTCATAGCTGAATTTTGCATCCATAGACCTGCGGGGTTTTAAATGAGCCTTGCACCTTTCCGCTATTATATTAATGAGCCTTTCTCCAATACTAACGGGAAAAGCTTTAATTATTTCGACTCCAAGGTCGGTATCTACTAAAATTAAATAAGAATTAAGGCTCTTTTTAATCCTGATATTAGACGACTTCTTAAGAATAGCTATCTCTAAAGCATTGTCGATTTCTTTACCCGCATTTTCTTCTTCTATGATAGTCTTAAGTTCCGTCTTTTCTGATAGAAACGAATAAATGCGTTCTTTTGGACTTAAAACTATCTCGATATTCTTTAAAGCCAAAATCGTTATATAAGAATTGATTTCATGGTTATTAGTATTAAATACGAATTTAGTACCGGAAGCGGTCTTAATTAAAGCGCAGCAATTCTTCCAATAAAATTCATCCGGCTTTTCTTTAATAAGCTCCGCTCCCGTAAAATCATCTATAAAACCATAACCGGACTGCTCGGCTATAATTTTAATAAGAACAGTCTCTTCAATAAGGGATTTTTCTATTAAAATCTCGCCGAACTTTTTTAAAGAAAGCTCCTGCTCCGTCAAGACGTCTTTAACGACGTCTTCCGTAATAAGCCCCTTTTTTACTAAAATCTCGCCTAATTTCTCCATTATTCGAACCCCAGCCAAAATGCGCCAGTTATAGCTTTATTATCTGTAGGTATGACGTTACAATTAGTTCCTCCCGTAGTAACCGTGGTAACACCTCCGTTATATTCAAATGCATCAATCTTATTCTCAAAATCAAGGCATATTGAATGAACCATGATATCGGTTACTCCATTACCCGTACCGGAAAAACCGATATCATAAGCAGAATTTCCTGTTCCTAAAGCCCCTGTCGTTATAAAATATCCTGCAACGGTAGACGTATTCGGAGGAACGGCTTCAACACCGCCACCTTCTACAGTCCAACCGTTAGGTAATAACGCATCGCTCTGCAAAGCCTGAGCATCCATGCCGGTATAAGTACCTGAGTTCATAGATGCATACTGATCGGCAACACTTTCAAATTTCTGAATGTTGCTGACTATACCGCCGGTAGCGGCGGTAGAATTAACATGCGTATATACGCTAACTCCGATCGCTGCCATAACTCCGATAAGGACAAGGGCAATTAGAATCTCTATTAATGTAAAACCATCTTGATTATTAATTTTTCTTTCCATAATTCCTCCTAATATTTAATTATTTTCGGCGTTATCATCATGATAAGGTCGTCTTTTTCATAAGTATTATTTACTCCGTCGAATAAAAGTCCTAATACCGGAATATCGCTTAAGAGCGGAACTCCGTAATTCTGTTTATTTTTATTAGTCGTAATAATCCCGCCCATAATAACTGTATGATTATTACGAACTCTTATAATGTCGGACAACGTTTTCGACTGAATTATCGGCTCGTCGAAATTAGTACCGGATACGGTAAAATCGTTATATCCCGTAATATTGTTATCTAAAAAATTTATAACGACGGTTATCATGCCTTTTTTCTTATTTATATGCGGCGTAAAAGCGGTCGATAACCCTGCGGATACCTGCGCTATTACCGGATAAGTCTGAGACGACGTAAGACCTGTAGAAATGTTTTCTACCGTCTGAATATAATTAGATATCGAACTGCTGTTAATTACTCCCGTCTCACCGTTAGGAACTATCAAAGTGGGTTCGGACAATATATCTACCGTCCCCTGCGTTTTTAATGCCTCTAGTATTGCCGAATTAGTTCCGGCGCTATTAGCAAACTCGATAGAAGGAGCTCCCGAAGCGATACCCGCCCCAGAAGCAAGATTAGCGCCTATCGTAACGGCGGATAGTCCCGCCGGATTAGATTTAAAAGCGTTGCTAAAAACGGCGTTCCAATTAATGCCTACTTGCGTAGAATTATTTAAAGTAACGTCTAAAATCTGCACCTTAAGCCAAACGGCTTCCGCAAGATTTTTCCTTATCTTTTTAACCCATTTAGCCACTGCAAAAACGTTTGACGGTTTATCTTTAACGTAAACTATTCCCTGCATGGCATTTACGCCGAATACGCCTTTTTTGGACACCAACGGTTTTAACATCTGCGTTATATAATGAACGGCAGTTTTTGTAAGAGACATCGAACTCGTAATCTGCCCGCCGGGATTATTAGCCGTGCCGGTCTGGAGAGTCTGCTGACTGGAAACGGGAGAAGCGGAAGCAGCCTGTGTAGTCGCCGTATTTGCGGTACCGTTAACCCCGTTTTGTCCGTTCGTTAAATTATTATTATTGCTGACTCCTGTCGTAGCCTGAAAAGCGTTATCTATATTAAAAACCGGCAAATTAAAGGTCTCGGCTATTTCGCCGTAAACCTTAATCTGACCGTTCTTATATTTATAAACATAACCGTTATCTTTAATGACGGCATTTAATATCATATAAAGAGGTTTGTGGATGTAGTAATAACTGTTTTTGTTATTATTTATAAAACTTGAATGAATTATAATAATCGGTATTCCCGTTGCCCTTGTAAGTAAAGACAAAGCTTCATTAATAGTTAAATTTCCTTCTAAAGAAGTTTTTTGCCTTAAAGCTTCAGGAACTGGTTTTTTAATAATATG
This sequence comes from Candidatus Acididesulfobacter guangdongensis, assembly GCA_004195045.1. Taxonomy (NCBI): domain Bacteria; phylum Candidatus Acidulodesulfobacteriota; order Candidatus Acidulidesulfobacterales; family Candidatus Acidulidesulfobacteraceae; genus Candidatus Acidulidesulfobacter; species Candidatus Acidulidesulfobacter guangdongensis. Next base: position 492,785 of record SGBC01000002.1, on the reverse strand, counting down.
TAAAACCGGATTTATTATCGTAACCGTCCCGGCAAAAGCAGGAGAAACGCTAAATAAAATTAATAATAAAGTAATTAATATTTTTTTCATAAAACCCCCTTAATAAGAAATCTTTTTAAACTTGCCGTTATGCGAAAAAGTAGCATCGTTCGAGTTTGCCTTTAACAAGGTATAGCCGCAGGCGCTCTGACCGGCTTTTAAATATTTAGTGCTTTTACCGCACTCTGCTATCACGTAACCGCCTGAATATCCGCTTACGTTAAAACTGCTTCCGCTTGATAAACCTTGCATATTCTTAATTTTTGAAGCCATGCCCTTTAAATTGAAATTAGGCAAATTCTGATTAAAAGGTATAGCCGGAACATTAGGAACATTTGCGTTAGGAGGCATATTCGGTACTCCCTGCATATTAGTTTTTTTCGCCTTATGTTTATATTTAACGGTAAAAAGGTCGTTTAACGTATTATTGGCTTTTTTAACTTTGGAGGCAGCCTTACCTTTAACAGGTTGTGCGGTTTTATTTTTTATAGGTAAATCTGTTACTGAAGCATTACTCTCTACCGTACTTTTTAAAGAAGGATTAGATATTTTATTCTGTATTTTATTATTTAAAGTTTTATTAAACAAAAAACTCTGATTTACTGGAGGAGTTACTATTCTGCCCGTTACAGGTATAATAGGACGACTGCTCTTAAATAATAAAAAATATGCAGCCGCGCCTCCTATCAATACAATAACGGAAACGATCAATAATAATTTCTTATTGAACTTAATTTTATTTTTTCTCTTAGGTTTAATCCCTTCCGGTTCTCTTTGCCCGCGTTCTTCCTGACCTTCTTCGATTATATCGTTTATATCCATTTCAAACCCCCTTAAAACTATATAGATTAAAATTAATTACGGTACTTTTTTTACTCATTGTAAAATTAACGAATTTTATAGGAAACAAAACATACAATTTTTCCATTACGGTAAGCATCGGGACAAGCCCGTAATAACCTTTAAAACTTAATACGATATTTATCTTTTTAACCCCCGCAAACTTAGTCCGAGTTTCATAAGGGCTAAATCCTCCCAAACTAACCGGTTTAACTTGTACGCGCTTATTTATGACTTGAGGATTAGGGATAGTATGTATTACAGGTTTAGTCTGCATTAATTTATTAAGTTTAAGCTTTACCGAAAAGCCTTTACTTTTTAAATAATTTACGAACGACAAAAGCGTAAACATATATGTAGAAGTCTTTTGCTTTCGTAAAATAATTTTTACTTTCTTGATATTTTTTAATATAGAAATTTGCCTTTCATAATTTAAGGTCTTTCCCGCTAAAGCAGTATTTTCGGACTTAGTTAAATGATATACGCTCATTAAAGGCTTTGAAAACTTTGCATATATAAAAACGCTTAAAACTATTAAAAGCGCAGAGATTATTATTTTAATCATCTAATTTCTCCTTTAATTACAAAAGAAGCCTTTCCGCCGGCGGACACGACGTAATTTACCGCATCGCTATCCATTATTCTTTTTAGTTTGTTATAGCCTTTTACGAAATTTCTATAGCCGCCAAGAAATTCTCCCTTTATGTTAAAATTAGAATTAGTCGCATTAATAGAATTTATTTTTATATTTTTAACGTTGACTATCTTCAATAATGTCTTTTTTAAACTTATAGGCATATTTTTTCTCGTAAACGATAAAAACTTTTTTTCTATTTCAAAATTAAGCCTCTGTTTTAAAACTCCATTTTTTACAACCAGACTATTATTCATAACAGAAACAGAATTTACAGCATTTTTAATAGCAAAATAAACCACTAAATTTAAAATAAAGATAATAACCGCAAAAACCAAAATCATATTAAGTTTTTTATCTTTTTCTTTCTGAATTTTCTTTTTAATATCTTCAATTCTTCTAAATACCGGCGCTTGAAAATCTTGAGCATATTCGAGTATTTCCGTAGGACTTAAAACTGTAACGGGAGTATTTTTAAAAGCGGTTTTATAAAACTCATCGTTTATAACGACGATATCAAGCTTCAAATCTTTTTGAAGATACTTCTTATTGATAGAAGATAACGTCTCATTAAATAAAGACGCATTGCTTATTAAAAGCTCCTTGAATTCACCGTCTTTAATTAGAGAAACAATTACCACGTCTTTATCGCCGTCAATAAACAATATATTCCCAGATATATTTTTTTGTTCTAAAAATTTATTGACGAGAATCTGATATGGCGAAAGCAGGCAGTCTTTAAAATTGTCGATATCTTCGCCTTTATAATAATAAACAAACTCGTTGTCTATTATATAAGACTTATTCTTTACCCTTCTTGCTATTTTTTCGGCATTCTTCGGGTATCTTTTAATTTCGCTTCCGGTTACGTAAACTAGTCCGGATAGTCCCTCTACTCCTTGAGCGGATACGGTTCTCTCGCCGTTTTTAAGTTCAAATTTAATTCCGGACTGTTCTATATAAATTAGCGCCATACGCTCACCCTCTTAGTTTTTAAATTTACCGTTGTATTTTCCCCTCTCCCGCTAAACAATTTGGAGAGCAGGACCGCAAAATTATACCTGCCCTTTAAATTTACTTTTTTTGCCAAGTTTACGCCTTTAGTCGTAAAAACATAACCGGTATCGTTCGAGACGTCCTGCAGGACTTTCCACAAAGGCCTACCCTCGAAGTCCACCGTTAAAACCGGCAGACCGTTAGTCTTGCCGACTATGCGAGCAGAATAAGACTGTGGTTTGATGTAAATAATTTTAAGTTTCGGCAATTTAAACGCCGAAGCGTTTGCAGCCGTTAAAATTAAACTTAAAATCATAATCGCTATAGTTAATATTCTAAGCATTTTAAACTCCTTATAATCCATGCTTAACGCACCATGCAAAACCGAACAATTCAGAAATAGGCAGAGGAGGACAGGAACCGGCAGAAGACGGTTGAATTTTAGGAAATTTATCTGTTAATAAGCTCCTTGTGTAAACCCTGCCTTCTCTATTCGTATATGTTATTTGAGTTATAGGATAACCCCTAAAAGCCCTTTCGCATTCCCACGCGTCAAAACCTTCCGCAATTTGACTGTTATAACTAAACCATGCTGGTTGCTGTGTCTGATAGTAATTTAATGCGTTATTAATCCACCACTCGTAATAATCTTTATTATTCCATATTGGAATTATCGGTCCAAACCCCAACTCATCCGGAATCATGTATTGAATGTTCAATGAAGAAGCCTGGGCTATATCTAAATCCTCCGTATATTCCCAGGAATTATTTTCCCATACGTAATCGTAAACAGCGGAATATCCACCGGCCGTCATAGTATTTTTGTAAACAAATATGCCGTTATTGCTAATGACATTTACATTATCCAAATTCATATTAGAAGCGTTGCCGCTAAAATATTCATTGAAAATATTCTTATTAACAAAAGCGCTATAATAAGGATCGTAACCCTGTCCTGTTCTCCTGTTATAATAACGATAGCCGAGCGGGCGACTGAATGTGCAGACTCCGTTTTTATAAGATGCGGCGAAAGCGTGTTTTACCGCTAAAAATAATAATCCGCCTGCGGCCGCAAATATTAAAAGCCAGCCTATAAAAGAAAATAGTAATTTGACAAAATTTAAAGCCGGAGAAACAGGTTCCAGTTTCTTTTTTTTCTTCTTTTTAGTCATCTTGATATCTCCCTATAAAACGTAGCTATGTTTTTGATATATTGAAAAGTAGAACTCGGTACGCCGCCGTTTGGTCCGGCGTTATAACAAGCAAGGGCAAGCGCGACGTTTCCGCCTTTTAAATTTAAGCAATATCTCAAATAATATACGCCTCCTATCACGTTTTGAACAGGATCGTAAGGATTTACGCCTATACTTTCAGCAGTTGAAGGCATAAGCTGCATTAAACCTACTGCACCTTTAGGACTAACGGCGTTAATATTAAAATCGCTTTCTTCTCGCATAACGGACAAGATGAGGCCTGTCGGGATATTAAATTCCCTTGAAGACTCTACAACGGCATTTATTATTCTGTTGTGAGAATAGCCGTAAGCGGCGGTTTTTATAGTTAAAACCGATATGCTTATAATAAGCGTTATGAGAATTTTAGCCATAAAGTCATGCCCCTCTTATATTTTTGCGCAACCGTTAAATTTTCGATAACTTCATACTTTTTAATTTTAAATACCTTTCCTGCGTTAGAATATTTAAAATTTTCGCTTATCGTTTCTTCTCCTTTGTTATTTTTTAATAAGAGCGTTACAACTTCATAACCTTTGTCGAATTTTATTTTTTCAACATTTATGGTAATTTTTTTAATATTGAACAACTTATCGATATTAAACGTTCCTTTTCTAAATATTTGAATAAATAATTTACTGCCGATTGTTTTAATCTTATAAGCACCGCTCTGCTTATCTCCGTTTCTTTGCTCTTTGTTTTCGCGCATTTTTTTGACTTTATTTGCACTTAAATGTTTGATAACAGGAGATGGCTGATAATAATTTTTATCAGCCATCTCCTGTTTGGCAGGATGGGTTAAAATAGAATATTTTAAAGCAGGAATATCTAAATAATTAAACATAATCCTGTTTAATCTTAATGCCTGATTTAAACTTAAACCAGTCCCTGCCGCTCCAGTTGCATAATAAGAATTATACCCGCAGCCTGATAGTGCAGAAACCAAAAATATTAAAGACAACAGCGATATTATGATATTTTTTTTAGTTTTCATATTTGTACTCTAATAATGATTAATTTTCCTTTTAAATATAGATGTGCAGAAACATCATTCGCATTTTTATTATCGTAAACGATATATCCCTTATAGACTTCGCGCGGCATTAGTTTTAAATTTGAAACCGGATTTAATATTCTTACCTCTTTTTTAGATGAAGAACCGTACCATGACGAATTTGCATCGTAAAGATATAAATCATGAACTACGATATAATTGTTAGTGCTGTTCGAAACCATATATTTAATGTAATATTTGTTGCCTATTTTAGATTTATAAATAATGGTGAAAGATACATTATTTTTATTCGCCGAAGCGTTGATAGTCTTTTTATTTATCGATAATATTAATTTCTCGACATAGGCTTTATTCTTTGCCAATTTGTTTTTCATTGCAACAAGGCCTTGATATTTTGCCGAATACTTTTTTTGAAGCTTTGTCTTTAAAATATTAAGTTTATGCTCTAAATAATTCTTGTAAAATATACCATTTCCTGGTTTAGCCAAGTCTAAATTAAAGACAATATCTTTTTTAGATGTAATTTTAATTTCGATGTTAATCAATCCGTATTTGGTTGAAACTTCCATATTGGTTGAAACTTTTTTGTTATAAGCCTGAGCTTGGACGAAAATCTGCGGACCCAAGACCTTATATTGAAAGTCAGAAGGATTGCCGATAGTAACGAATAAAGGTATCACCGGCAATGTTACGACTGAAACGTAACCGTAAGCGACATTAAGCTTATAAACTACGTTCTTGTTAATAGTCAGCTTATGAACCTTCTTACGGCTGTAATAACTGTAGTGATTTAAATTAGAATATCCCATCGAGAAGGCATTTGCCGTCCAAAATGATATCGCTAATATAATCATAAATGCAATTTTTTTAAACATAATCGCTCCCTCTATTGTTTTTTAAATCGCTTGTAATATTTTATTGACAACCACGTCGACGGTTTTTATATCAGAACTGTAAGTCCATAGACTTGATTTAACGTTATAAATATCTTCTTTTTTAACCTCGTTGTCTCCCCTGAAAAAAGCGGAAACTTTAAGTATAGCTACTAAATCTCTAAACCTTCTGTCGCTCACGTGAACCTGCCTTACAAGTATTTCCTTTTTAATTGAAAAAAGAATATCAATTATTTCATCCGGTATACTAACTTTTTGAATATCTTCATAATCTTTTTCAAGTTCATCTAAAGTTAAAATTGCTTCCGGAGACGGAGCAAAGGGTTTATTTATGCGCATAAGTTTCTTAAAGTCGGATTCATCTCTTAAAGGCATAACTTCCTGCCTTAATAAGAACCTGTCGTAAAGCGCCAGCATAGATGTTCCCTCAGTTGCGTCCGGTTTTTCGTTAGACGTCGCGAAAACTGTTAATATCGGTATAACTTTTTTTTCAGGTACATATATTATTTTTTCGTTTAAAATCGCAAGAAGACTGTTTAACACAGACGGGTTTCCCTTAAAAAACTCGTCTATTAAGGCTATGTGGCAGTTGTCTATGCCTATGCCTCCCTGAACATTCATAGAAAGTAAATCCTTCAACTCTGTCGAAAAACTCATTTGATATTCAAAAAACTTAAAGCCTTCGACCGATTCCGAAAACGCTTTTAAAATATCGGTTTTTGCAAGCCCTGGCTCGCCTATCAAAAAAGCATTTTTCCTTGAATAAATAGCTAATAAAATCATATTTATCGTTTCGGTGCGCTGGACGTAGAAATCGTCCAGTTCTTTTTTGATTTTATTGATTTTTTCTAAACTCATTATTATTTCCCCGTAAGCGGTTTTAAAAACATTATTTTTATAGGCGTCTTGGCCGGTAAAGTAATGACTACCTGGTTTGCACTCTGCTGAGCGTTGTTGAGACTGTTCTGAGCATAAGATATTTCGTTTTGGGCTACGTTCTGACGTAAAGTATCTTGATAAGTATAAGCGCCGGTCGAATTAACTGCCGAACCGCCTCCGGCAAACATAGCTGCAGCGCCTAAAATTCCGGAACCTATACCCGCAAGAACGTTTTTAATTACGTGGTAATGGGCATTACCGGTAATTCCGGCCGAACCGTTTTCCATAACGGCAACAGCATTTACGCTTAAAGATTCCCCGTTTGTAGGATTTATTATCTGCGTAAACTTTATATCTAATCTTGATTTTGTATGGCCTGCAACCGACCCCATAAATTCATATCCTGCCGGTATGACGACCTTGCCTTTAAAACTGTAAGGAGCCGAAACTACCGCTATAACCGGCACGCTCGTATTGTAAGAGTAGAGTTTATATTTCGTATATGCCGAAACTACCGTGCCTTCAGGAACTAAAATATTTGTTCTTGCGCCGTTAGCGGTTTTTGCGTAAGGATTATATACGCCGTTTGCTCCTGGATATTTTAATGCGGCATTTGCTAATTGAACTGGGCTTTTATATCCTTCCGAAACTTTAATTTTTTGTAAATATTTCGGGTTTACAAATACCGAAATAGAATGAGAACCGGCTGCGCTGCTGACCGCACCTGCAGCATTTGAAGGATTAAAGCGCGTAACCCTTTGGTTTTTCAATTTGTTTTTTAAAACATTTATCTCGCCTGCTAAGTTTGAATAAGCGGCTTTACGATGTTTCTTTTTAGTCGGAGCAGTAATAAAATCTTTTGCGTTATAACGGACAGGTTTTTCTATTTTTTTATTATTTTTTTTAACTGTAATTTTTTTACTGTTCACAAAAAAACCTATAAACTTTGAAAAAATAAAAATCAAAAATATTGCTACAATTACTATAATCCAACCCCAATGCGAAGATTTTTCCGACTGAAGAGTTGCAAGCTGTTTTTCTAATGCAGTCCTGTCTTCATCCGTGAGATTAGGATTTTCGAGCTGTTTTTCTAATTCTTTAATTTTTTTGTCTTTAAATATCATAGTTTAGTTTCCGTAAAATTGACTACTTCAAGCCCAAACGGAAAATTCACAGACCTTTTTATTCTTTTCAGAATAATTCTGTCCATATAATTTTCAGTTTGCTCGATTTTGCTAGTTTGATTTGCAATGATATTAACTGTCAATATAGCCCTTAACACAATATGATGTTTAGTCTGGTTTCTAATCTCAAGTTTTTTAATTGTTAATTGAAACTGCACGTCAGCTGCGACGGCATTTTTAATGTATTTAGTCCTTTTTATAGTTAAATTTATATATTTTGCGTAAGAAGGGCTCATTTTGTTTAACGCCCTAGCGATCTGCGTTCTAACGGTGAAACTGTTAAATCCTACCATTTCTCTCAAGAATGATTTTGCAAAGTAATATATTTCGCCTTTCCCTGCCGGATGTTTAAAAGCGGTCATTTTAAGCACTTGTGCTTTACCGGCTTCATTAACCCTTATCACCAGAGGCACTCGGTTTATAGAGTAAGCGTAATATGATAAAGCCAGCGCCGATAATGCTACTAAAAACATCGCTCCCGCTAAAATCTTATAACCTAGATTTTCTAATTTCAAAGAACCCCATATTTCATTAAAAAGTCTTTTGTTGTCCATATTTATCCTCTATGCTTGTGCGTTTCTTTTAGTAGGAGCTCCAGGCGCTATTCCTCCGCCGGACGTACCGCCCTGTTCTTTTATTGTATTACTTGCTTCCTGCACTCCTTTTTTTAAACCTTCTTTAGTCATATCTGCAGGAACGGAAGCCCCTCCTGTGGCCATAGCTTTAGCGGCCATTTTAGCTTTTTCTTGGCTTTTACCGCTATTACTATCACTGCTATTGTTACGACCGGTAAGGCCTTTGATATGGTTTTGTAAATTAGCATGACTGCTGGCCGCATGTAGTCCAAAAATTTTATGTATTAATATCGGTCCGGCAAGCGGTAAAAAAGTCATTATTATAAGCAGAAGAACAGCTGTTAACGGCGATATTATTGAATTTGAATCGGCAAAATGATTGCCGACTATATAAGCAAATATAGTAAATTCAAGCGATATAAATATTCCCCAAAATGATACTTCTACGAACCATTTCGTCCAGTTTTGAAGTACTTTCATATTGCTGGCGTAGTCTCCTAAATTCACTCCTAAAATTATAGGAAAAACTGCATACAAAGTGCCTAAGAAAAATAACTGTACTAAATAAACGAGATAGATTATGATTAAATATAAAAAATATAATAAACTCAAAGCTATAGTTATTATTAATTCCCCAATCGATTTAATAAGATAACCTACGACCGCACCCACTGCAGCAGATGCCCACGACAAAGGATTCCAACTCCAACCGCCTGTTTTAGTATTATGTACCTCATTTGTAATAACCGTCGTCGTATGATGAATATTATGCAATAAGCCGACTATAACGGACGCCCCCATTATCCCATTTACGATGGAATTGTACACATTATTAACCACTGACAAATATTCATAAAATATATTTCCAGAACCTCCTGAATTATAACTCCAGGCATAAATAAACGATGCAGAGAGAATAAAAGAAAAAAATAAATGAAAGTAAGGTTTTGCCTGGCTCTCTAAACCAACTGAATATCTATAAAGATTCATATATAAATTGTAAATAAAACTGAATATTAATATTGCGTAGCCCAGTTTTTCCATAAACGGCGCTAGTTCAGCAGTTCCTGCTAATCCCGTAGTTCCCCATATGTCTGCAGGAACGGTTGAAATACCGTTAGGATTTTTGACAGTTTTTTTTAACCATGAAGAAAATGAACCGACAGAGCCATTTGCATCCGGCACTGCCTTTGCCGTTGTCGCCGGAACACACCCGCCATAACTAGTATCAACCTGACCGGCTGGACACACTCCTGCGTAGGCTTTACCCGCAAAAATCAAAACTAAAGATACAAACAATAATAAAAATAAAATAAGTTTTTTCATATCTTTTTCTAATATATGAAAGTGCTGGGCGGTTCCGGTAACTTTGAAACACCAGGAACAGTTGAATTATTTATTTTTTTAGCTGCTTTAGTCTGATTAGCAACAGCTATTTGTTTTGTTAGTTCTCCTGTTGCTTTAATCTGCTGAGCATTTTCTTCCGCTAGCATTTTTAAAAGTTCTACCTGCTGTAAATCATAAGAGCCGCTGATGTTTGAAACGTTTTTAGAAAAACCTGACCCCGTTGCAATCATTGAGTTGCCTGCCGCTATACCTTTTGTGCTGTCAACAAACAAATTATCGTTAAGTTGAGAATTCATTGCTCTTTTATAACTTTCAGTACATTGAGACGAGTTAGATACTATGCCTGCCGCTATTTCGTCCTGACATAAATTGCTTGCAGGAGATATAGCAACTGAACCGGCAAGACCGTTTTCGCTTATATATTGAAAATTACTCGCGCCCGAAAGTAACGCTGATTGATTTAAAGAACTGCCAGCTAAAGCCGAGGAAATACCGTTTCCAGAAATTCCAGCCTGACCGCCTAAATCCGAATATGTACCCTGGAGTTCCGCAATATTATTATTAATCGAATCGTCCGTGCATTGTTCCGCCGCAACGGACCCCATAACGCCCTGTCCTCCGCTGCAGTTATTAAGCGTTATTCCCTGCGATAATAAAGAATCTTTTGCGTTAGTTATATCGCCTTCTGCGTTATAAACGTCAGTTACGGCGTTAGTAGCGGCGTTAATAGACGACTGAACCTTAGACAAAGCAACTTGAAGTTTAGCTAAAGACTGCATTGCTTTTCCCATATTCATTAACGATTTAAATTTTCCAGATAAAAACTGGTTTACACTTGTGGCTAGGCCGAACGGACCTACAGGCGGCAGTACCATTCCTATCGTGTTTCCTGCTTGTACCAAAGCGTTCCCTGCATCTGCCAAAGAACTGGCAGCATTTACAACTCCTGAAATTGAGGGTACTGCTAATGCATAAGCTCTTCTAGTGTTTGCAAGCGATAGAGATAAATACATAGAAAGAGTCATTATTACTATAAAAACTGAAATTTTTTTAAATTTTTTTAGCATAATAATTAGCCTCACTTATTTGCTAAAGTTTTATTGATTTGATTTTGTTGTGAAATGTTGGAATTAGGTACCTGACTACAATTTGCTCCGTAGGCACAACCTGTTTTTGGATTTACCCCCATCATATTATCCATAGGTTTTTGTAATGCCATGCATCCCGTAAACCCTAAAATCGGAATTAATAATAATCCTAACAATAATAATTTTTTCATATTTTCACCCTCCTTATACCCCGTAAGGTCCGTGCGGATAACGTTCAGCTAGTATTTCTAAACGTTCTTTTAAAGACTTTTCGGGGTATTCTTGATTAATTTTATTTTCTACAAGCCAATCTTCGTTTGATTTGCAATAAAGCCAATATTCAAAAGAAGATGGTTCGTTTCTTATTACAGTAGAGTTTTCTCCGAATTTTATAAAATATTCGGAGAAATAACCTTTTTCGGTCTGTAAATTATTGACGGTAGCTATTTCTTTATCGTTAAGACCGCAAGCCGCTAAATCGTCAATTGTGACATTGTCGATATCGAGATGTAGAAAAATTTTAATACCTGAATTCGCAATAATATCCCTGCCTACCTGCGTTTTTAAGAGATCGCTCGGCTGCTGCGAAATAGAATACATCGCAACATCCCATTTTGCAGATGTTTTATATAAAAAAGAAATAAGTTTGCCTATTTCCGGATCATCCAAGAATTGATGGCATTCGTCGTAAAACATTATTACTTTTCGGCTTCTGTCATACATTTTTTTAAAAGTTAAATTTTTTATTATCGCAAAGATAAGTTTAGATAATTCCGGATAGTCTTTAATTTTTTGCAAATCGAAAACATTTATACGGTTAGATAAATCAATAGTCCCTTTTCTGTTTATAAGATTGAGATAAGGGCTCGTAATGTCAGTCCACCTAAACATATTCTTGCCGAACAGAAGGGCTCTTTGTTTATCCGTAACGTCTCTTCCTTCTTTGTAATTAAAAAGCACGTTGTTTACGTCTGAAAATGTAGGATTCTCGTCTAAAGTCATAGCGTCGTATGCCGAAGATATTGACCTTAAAATTATAGTATAGTCGTTAGGCTCCGGCACTCCGTTAGGCAGAACCATCATAGCTACAATATGCGATAAGAAATTTAAAATTTCAGGGTTATAATCGCCTGAGGGAAGCACAATATCTTTTTTAAATGGAAAAGGGTTTAGATTGTACTCTCCTTCAAGTTCTATATCTATATAATTTCCGTTAAATAATCTCGTAAATTTCTCGTATGTGCCCCCGATATCGACTCCTACGATATCAATATCATCCGAAGACAACAAACAATGCGTCAAAAAACCGTTCATCATAAAACCTTTACCAGACCTCGTTTTGCCGAAAATATTAGCATGTTTTGCCGGCAGCAAATTATTAAAAAGGTCTAAAGAAACCGGCTCAAGCCTGCTATTCAACAGCGCTATAGGCGCATTAGAAGTTCCTGTAAAGCCCTGATGTAGCGGAAAAAAACAACCGGCTTCTTTAGACGAAACCGTCTTTTTTCTAAAATTTAAATGCTGCGTCCCTGGTAAATATGATAAAAATATATTCAAGTATTCTAATTGGTCGTCTATAACTTCCATATTAGAAAAATATTTACATCCCTGTATGATGGTTTCGGCATCTTTTTTTATATCGTCTTCGACTCTAAAGGAAAGTGAAACATCCACAAATTTTTTACTGCTTTTAGCAACCGATTTTAATAAATTTTCGATAACTTCTGTTTCCGTTAAACCTTTATAATCGTCATAATCGCCTATGGTAGCTTCAGACATGCTTCTTTTTACGTTTGCATCGGTTCTTATATCTTTATATTTACGTTCCTGCTCTGGAATAAAAAAACTTACGGCAACGGTATAATTAAAAAAATAATATTTAGCGGCAAAATTTAAAAGCTGCGTTATTCCAAACGTATTAATACCTTTCGGAGCCTTATGCATATTTATCAATTTATAATTCTTCTGCCCTACGCTTAGTGAGTTCTTAGAAACATAAACAGGTGAATATGATAAAAGAGACCGCAGCGTATAATTTTTATCTTCCTCGTCATAAGACGGCGGGTCTATATTACGACCAGGATTTAATTCTTTAAAAAGATAATCAAAAATCTCTTTATCTTTAAGCCTTGCAATTTTTATTCCGAAACTCGACGATAAAAACGATAGATTTCTTGAGAAATTAGTTAATTTTTCAATAGATTTGTCATGGTTTATTATTGCGTTAGGGCGGTTTTTAAAAAGACTTCCAGCTTTTGCAAACCAGCTTGTTTGCAACGCTACATCTAAATCAAAAGATTTTACCGTAGCGTATAAATAAATATCTACCTTTCTTATTATGCGAGATTTTAAATCTTCGATTTTTTTATCTTTTATAAATTTAAAATCATGCGGAGGCTTAGATGAACTGCGATAATTTTCAATAAAATCCGGATCGGTATCCTTTATTTTATAGATAAAAGTTAAAATAAAATCCTCCGGCAGAAGAGATAAAAATAAATCGCAAATATCGGCTACCCTGTTAAGCGCATTATCGGTCTTTAAATAATAATCAAAGCCCGTAATCCTATAAATAGCAGAATGAGAGCCATCTATCGAAATTACTGAATCTTTTTCGATATTCAGTAAATTCAAAAGGTTATAAGCAGCTTCCGTCTTATCTTTAAAGTTATAATTTAAAGCCGATGTTATCATTTTTTTTCTCGAATTTATAAGGCACGTAATATATTTTGCTGCGCCAGTAATAAAGTATTAAACTTTTTATGTATTGGTCAGGTTTTCCGATTTTATAAACCTTTAAACCGACCACAAGCAAAGCTAAAGAAAGCAAATCGTAAATCATTTGAAAACCGGCGTGAAAAAGCTCGAACTCTACAATTGCTACGCCTAAAACTAAAAGCCACTCATAAAGCGAAAGGCCGAACTTTAAGACTTTATTTGAGATATCGTAAACAGGATACTCGTTTAACATTTTTAAACACCATTACCATTTACAATTCCGATTATTGCATTTACTATTGTCGGAGCTATCATTATGCCTGCGCCTGCAACGCCCGTTATAAAAGCTTTCCTTGCAGCTTCAGGCCTATGAAATTTAATATCATATAAACCCTTTACAATACCTAATACAGTCGTTGCCGGTGCTAATCTGTAGCAGACCCAAGTAATTGCAGTGTTTAATATGCCTGTAGCGCCAGTATTAATGCTTCCAACATTTGTACTTGGATTAATCGGCTGAATGTAAGCGTGGGCTGTTGCGGTAAAAGCAAAATAAGAACTTATACCGACAATTAGAAGCGATAAAATCGAAAATAACTTATCGTGGTTTAAATAAAATAAAATTAGTCTGTTCATAACGCCTCCTAATGCTTTAGGTTAATTTTTCTATCGTAACAAGACTTGCAGACGAAAATCTTTTTAGGTTTTTTCGATGTCTCGTCGGTTTGGAATAGTTCTAAGATTTCGTCCTCTTTGAAATAATTTTTACATTCAGAACATTGGTAAATTTTTTTAGGCATTTTCTACCTCCCATAAATTGTTTTAAGTACGTTAATTATTTTTTTATCGTATTTGACCATTTTATATGCCATAACGCCTACTTTTTTTGATAGCACTAAACTCTTATCTATCGGACACAACAAAAGCATTTCTTTTGAAACATTTAACCAGTTTTTTTTATGTTTAAGATAAAATTTAGTTAAGTTTAATCTATACTTTATAACTTTATTTTTTAAGTCTTTTTTATGCATAATTAAGCTGATTTGATATTCATAATTTATAATAGCTACAGGCTGATTTAAGAATTCATAATAATCAATCGCAAGAACGCCGCAGGCTATTATAAATCCTGCGAATATTGCGATTAAATATACTTTAAATCTGCAAAGTTTATTCATAATTATAGAAATTTAGTCAAAATATTATATACAACGCATAAAATAGAAACTGCCGTTATTGAAAGAGCCAAAAACATAACGCTAAAACTGTCAAACTTGCCTACCTTATAGCTATAAGATTTATACAACTTATTATCAAATTTCTTTACAGGTATTCCTGCAGAAGTTGGCGCGTCTTCAAGAATATGCATAAATACGCCAAACAAAAAACAGGATACTGAAAAAATCAGTAATGGGAAAAAACCTAAGTAGTTAAGATATAACCTACTTACAAATAATAAAATAGCGAGCGGGATAAATATCGCTATATAAAATTTATAATAATGCATGATACCCCTGTGCCCTTTAATATTTATAAAACCTTCCGGCGACGAACCTGGTCCGAATATTAAAATATCGTAATCCGGAAAATGAGCGCCTATTAATGTTGAAAAAAATCCAACACTAAAATATTCAAGTGTGGTAACCTTATCATATTGAGCAGCAAAGCTAAATACCGCCGAATATATAGAAACTGATGTTAATCTATGCTCCCACGCTTTCATTATCAATTCCTCTTTTTTTTATTAAGTGCGAGGAGTTTATCTGCTTTAAGTTTGCCGTTCGTTATTTTTTCTATTTTTTCTGCGACCGCTTGTGAGATATTATTTTTGCCGTCGATATAATTAAATAAGTGCGTGCCGGAAATTCCTATTTGCTTTGCGAAACTTTTAATTGGTATGTTAATAGAATAACAGTAGGTTCTGATTATATGATTATTAAAGCCCATTGCGACTCCTTTAAATTAAATTTTTAGTTGATTTATTTGCTGCCTATTTATATAAATACAACTAATATGTTCTATTGTCAAGAAAAAAATTACTATTTTTTTTATGTGATATTTTTATTTTTAATTTATTAACATAAATTAACATAATTATTTCAATAAATTATCAATAAATGGCGTATGAAAGACAAAGATAGAATGGATCTATATAAATTTATAGGTTCAAAAATCAAACAGAAACGAAAAGAATTAAAAATTTCCCAGGAAAAATTGGGCGAAATGATAGGGATAGATTATCATTTAATACAAAGATATGAAAAAGGCATTAATAAAATCCCATTAGATAAATTAATAGAAATTTCAAAATGTTTAAATACGCAATTAGAGTATTTTTACAAAGATTTAGAAGAAGAACAACACAATGCAGTTAATTACCCTTTACATCCCGAACTTGAGAAAGAAATTACGATGTTAAAGGATATATATAATTATAACGACGAGAATCTTATATATATAGCTAAAACCAATATCGAGTTGGCTTACGGTCTGTTAAAAAAAGAGAGGAGAATTAAAAAAAATGCAGGAAATCTTAAAAAGAAGATGGCTTAGAGGTTATTATATAACAAAGTAAAAATAAAAACTATCAATTTTAAAATTTATTATTGGAGAAAACTATGAATAAATTGTACTATCCTGTTCTTAAAAACAAAAGAACTTCTTTTATTGCACTCAGAGATTTAAAAGAGGATACTAAAACAAAAATATTACCAATTTTCGAAATTATTCCTGAAGAAGAAATTAATCCGAAAAAAATAGTTTCTAATTTAAAATTATATTTACCGGAAAAAATGAAGATAATGCTTGATTTTATGTATTTAGATAATGAGTATAACAATATTGGAGATATAATTTCTGAAACCATGAACTATTGCGTGGAAGAAAATATTAATGCTATTCCTATGACAGGCATTGGACGTTCAGAAGAATACGCAAATGCTATAAACTCAATTATGAAGAGTTTGAATATCGACGACCTTGCAATCCGAATTCCGTTAGCTTTAATTACTCCAGATATTAATATTTCGGATGTTCTTAATATAATGATAGCAAATATGGAATTAAGCACGGATAAGTTGCGTTTGTTTTTAGATATGGAAGATATCGATAATAATGTATATTTTTATGCTGCCGAAAATGTTTTATCCCAGATAGCTGACTTTCGGTACAAAACTATTGGCGTACTAGCCGGAGCTTTTCCATCTTCGGAAAAGTTAAAAAATTTAAGAGGAGACTCCGTGGAAGTTGAAAGATTTGATTATACAATATGGAATTTTTTAAAAAATAAGCCGTTTTTTAAAAACTTGGCTTATGGCGATTATACCATTAGGGATGTTGATTTGCCGTATAATGGATTCTCTAAGCATATAGTGCCGATACTTCGCTATACAAAAGCTGACCATTACTATATATGGAGGGGTTTTTCATCGATAAACCACGAAAGGGGAATGCATCAATTTAACGACGCTTGCGCGATACTTTGTCAAGAATCGTTTTTCAGGGGTAAAGATTTTAGCGCTGGCGATCGCATGATATTTGAGAAAGCAAGCGATTTAAATTCTTCAGCCGGAAATCAAGCGACCTGGGCACAGATTGGGATAAACCAGCACATCGAGTTTGTGGTTTATCAGCTCGCCAATTCGACCTATTTTTAAGTTTAAATCTTACGAATTCTTGAATTTTTTCTAAAGGAATATTATCGGCTATTTTTTCCCATATAATGTCTATGGTTTTATTGGATAGCCCTTTGGATAATTCATATAAGGATAGTAATTCTAATGCTTCGCTTTTCCATAATAATTGGGAAACTGAATAAGCATTAATTGATTTATTTCTTTTTGGATTGCGAATAATAGATTTTTTCATTCCATATTTATCGCCGGTTACCTCGAGAACGCCCCACCATTCAGGAACAAGATTTAATATTTTATTTGTATGTATTTTCCCGCAAATAATCGTAATTCTATCAAACACTTTGCAGTATAGTTCTATTTGGTTCGGCAAACGGCGCAGGGTGTCGCTATCGCTCTTTATTTCATAGCCCATAATGCTTCCATTAATTACAGCTACATCGATTCTGACATTTCCGCGGCATACATTAAATTCGTTTATTATTTTAGTATCGGAATCGTTTAGATATTCTCTAAGAATTATGGAGTTTAAAAAATTTCTTATATCAACATCTTTTGTTTTCATATAGAATTAATCGTATTTATACTGGATATCTTTAGAGCAATATTAAAATATAATACTGCATTAATTGCAAGAGTTTTTTTGATTTAGTTCTCACGGTGTAGTTGGCTGGGGTCATATGTCTGATATTAAATTTTTAATATAAGGTTTTACTATTGGGCTATTTTTTAATGCGGATACAATTCTTTTTTTTAAATCTGTGGGAATATCTCTTAATTTTATTTCAAAGTCATTTTCCCAATTAATAATTTTATTATTTTCAAAAAACTCTTGTTTTCGATTAAAAATGGGCTGGTTACAATCTATTATGGTATCATTTTTATATATAAATGAGAAATCTTTAGGCTCTATCGAAATAATAGAATTAAGGGCTTTTTTATTCGTTCTGCTGTAATAATCTATTTTATTGTTTAACTGAGATGTTACCAAAACAAATAAAAGGTAATCGTCTTCTTTTAGCGGAATCGATATATGATAGTGCAATGGGGCACTCAGGTCGTGTGCGGCATCTTTAAAATGACAAACGCAAAATCCAGAAAGTGATGTAATTATAATACTTGGCGGAAATTTCATTTTCAAGCATAAGATGTATTGGATTTAAGTATCTTCCTTGATTCGTCTATATGCTCGTCTGGCATTTTTATGGGATCGTCATCCCCTAGTACTGATAAAAATTCCTCGGTTCTTAAATGTATTCTTTTTGTAACGCCGTTTTTAAGTAAATCCTCATATTGAGCCCATTCCGGATATTTATGCGTATATTCGCTTAACTCGAATGATTCTTTATCTCCAAAAGTTTTAATAATGAAATCCAGAGCCTCAATATCGGTTTCAGAAAGCATATCTAAAGAAATATCAACGTTTTTAGCTCTATAGTCATAGGTTCCGGTCTTTTCTATTAATTTATTAAGATATTCAAACTCGTTCTTTGAAATATTAGTAGGATAGTCGAAACTTAATATATCTTTTACCGTCGTGCCTACGGGACCATATTCCATAGCATAATAATCATCGTTTAAAATTGTTCTGCCGTAACGGATTAGATGATACTTATCGGCGAGATATAATAATTTGATAAGTTTTAACTTATCGCATGTTCCAGTATTTTTAAGAATATAAAATAAAGATTGAGTAATTGTTGTGCTAATAATCATAATGAAACCATTTTAATTGTTTTTATTTATTATATCATATAAAATATCGTAAAATAAATAACAATTCTTTAATCAACTTATCAATTTTACTTTACCGCCTTTTATTAAAGTCGAAATTTTCGACCTTAGAGCTTTCCACTCCTCGTTTTTAAGTTCGATGATATAATCTTTTGGAAATTTATTTGGATTATTTTTAACCGCCTCATTTATCCTTTTGGTTTCAACGCCGGTTACATCCATGCCGTCGTCGTTAACAAAATACCATATCGCCTATAACCTCGACCGCCTTTTCTAAGATATTTTTCTGTTCGGAAGGTGCGGCGAAAACTTAACTTTTTCAAGGTGGTGGAAATTTTCCACAACCTCGTTTTTTCTTCCTCGGTTAATTCAAATATATAACCACGGGAATTTATCTGAATTGTTTTTGACCGCTTTATTGATATCTCTTGTCTTAACTCCGCATAGCGCGGCCCTTTCGCTATCAAGGATAACTTTTTCTCTTCTGATGTCGATTATTTTGTCCTGAACGGTTTCGAGTTTTATAATATCCATATTTATTGTATATAATTAGTTCCTATCTTGAAGAATTTTTATAAAATTATCTACGGCATAATCTAAATTATCTTTAACAGTATTTTCCCATTTGATTTTTTTAAATAAAAAAATAGCTGGAATGACATAAATAGTGGATAAAATAAGCAAAAACGGTTTAAGCCACCACGGTTGCAAATATGTCCAGTATAAATATTTTTTATATCTTAAATTTTCTAACAGATATTCACGAATAGCTGGATTATATGTAGCTATTAAATATTTGTCTTGTTCAGGAAACCCTCCAAAGATAACCCATATATTATGCCCTTTTCTAGCAGATATAACATCTCTTAACTCTAATTCATTTCCATTGCTATATTTAACAAAATAACGCTGTCTTTCGATAATATTGCTGCTGATGGTAGGAGCTGAAACATGGCCGCCATGTTCCGGATGAACATAACCGCCGCCACCGCTGGAACTTATATGTGTTTCTGTCCAAATCTGCGGCTCGCTCACGACTTCAGCTTTATATGCTAAAAAAATAAATTTATCTCCAAAATGACTGTGAGGTAGAGAGATTGATTTGGAAATTACCCCATTTCCATTATCAATGATTTCGTTATTTAATTCAACTTGTTGAGAAGTTGCGCTAAACCGGTTCTTTTTAATTATAAAAATAACCCCTAAAATCATTAGAATTACTATAATTAATGGTAATGGTAACAACAGTAATCCAAACATATATATTTTATTACCTCAATTTTATTTATGAATTGCCAGTATCTTTTAAAGCCAATTTTGCCGAGTTGCATCTTGTTTGATGTTTCTTATAATAAGTAGGATTAGAACTGCATATTTTATATTCCTTTTCAGCTTGCTTAATATTGAATTCATAATTTGTTACTTCCTGACTGTTTAAATGCTGATCTTCGGAAAACGAAGACATCATAGAACAACCGGTAGCACTTATAATCGGAATCAACAATAGTCCAAATAACAATAATTTCTTCATACTTCCTCCTAGTTTATTCAAATTATAATTATGAAACATATAATTTTTTTATTATATCATTAAATTTTATAATATTTATATTTATTTTATACAACTATTTTTCAAAAAGTTCAATATTAATATGGGGAATACCAACTAACTATAGGCTTTTTATATGCCATTGCAAAACATATATATATATAATTTTTATTAATTGTCTGCTAAAAAATAGCTTGCGCTTGGCCCGTTTTAAGAATAACGCAATAAACCCTTAAGAGTTCCTCTTCAACATTACAAGTACAAATTTATAAAAATACTACATTAAAAAAATAGTAATTTTTTTCTTGACAATAGAACATATTAGTTGTATTTTTATAATTAAGCTATTAAGTATCTAATTTTTAAAAAAAAATAAACTAATGGAAACACAATTAAAAGATTTAATACAAAATAAACCTTCACAGGACGAACCATTAAGAGCCGTCCTGATTTCCCAAATCGACCTTGAAACTGTCTTAGAAACTGTCTTATCAAAAATTTCCGCTAATATAAACAAAAAATGGCTAACATTAAACGAAGCGGCCGAATATCTGCGTATATCCGATAGGAACCTAAGAAAATTAGCTAAAAATAGTAAACTCCCTTTCTATAAGTTGGAAGGAAAAATATTATTTAAAGTTTCGGAACTAGATAAATATATTGAAGAAAATAAGGTAAAATCGCTTTCGGAATTGATCCAGAAAGCTAAGAACGGAGGAAGGTAGAGATGGAAAAACGCAATTACTGGTTAAAATTAAAAGAAGATTTTTTTTCGCAACCTTACATAAAAAAGCTACGCAAGATAGCTGGCGGCGACACATACACGATAATTTACCAAAAAATATTATTGCTTTCTGTAAAAACTAACGGCTATATTGTCTTCCAAAATATCGAAAAAACCCTCGCCGAAGAATTAGCTTTAATTTTAGACGAAGATGTTGACAATGTTACGGTAACTCTCGAATTTATGAAAGCTAACAAGCTTATCGAACAAACAGAGAACGAAAATGAATATTTACTTCCGGATATGCTTTCTTTAATAGGCTCTGAGTCTGAAAGCGCAAAATGGGTAAGGGCTTACAGGGATAGAAAGAGAAAGGAATTACTAATTGCATCTGAAAAACAAACCTTACAATGTAATGTTGATGTAATGAAGTGTAATGAAAATGTAATTATAGATAAAGATATAGATAAAGATATAGATAAAGATATAGATAAAGAAAAAGAAATATATAAAGAAAAAGAAAAAAATAATACCCCCCATTCCCCCCAAAGGGGGGAATACCCTATTTCAAAAGACGCTTTAGAAGTTCTTGATTATTTAAATCTTAAAACAAATAAAAAATTCAGCATTAAAAATAAAAATAACACTAAAAACATATCGCAAAGGCTTAAAGACGGTTTTACGGTAGAAGAGCTTAAAAGCGTTATAGATAAAAAAACGCTCGAATGGTTAAACGACGACAAAATGAACCAATTTCTTAATCCAGAAACTCTATTTAGGCCTAAGAAATTTGAAATTTACCTTAACTCAAAAAATAAAGTTAAAACTAAAACTGAAGATGACGATTCTAAATACAAAAACATTAAAACTACCCATATCGATAATGTTACCGGCGAAATATGGGTAACTGGAGATTAGTTATGGAACAGGCTATTAAAGAAATTATTAATGATTTAAAATTTATGGTTAAAGATGAACCTGAAGCGGAATCGGATGACGTAAAATTAGAACGTTTTAAGTCTATGTTGGAAAAAAATATCCAGTCGGTTCTTTCGAAAATAGGAGTGCCTAAAAGGTTTTTATCGCCCAAGAGCACTGCGAGATTAAATCTTAAATCCGGATATTATTTTCACGGTCCGGTAGGAACCGGAAAAACTGATTTAGCTGTCAGCTTTTTGAAAAACGTTATATTAAATTCCGAACCTCTTTGCGAATATGACGGGAGATATAGGCTTCAAGATAATATCGGACTGTTCGTATCCGTTCCCGTAATGCTTTTAAATATTCGCGGAGCTTTTAAAAGCGAAACCGTAGAGGAAATGGATTTAATTAAGAAATACATGAAGCCTGAAATTTTGATATTGGACGATCTCGGAACGGAAAAAACAACCGATTGGGTAATACAGACTTTATACGTAATAATAAATTCGAGATACGAAGAAGATAAGCAGACGGTTATTACGTCTAATTATTCACTTGATGAAATAAGAAAAAACTTAAACGATAAAATCGCTTCGAGAATTATAGCTATGACAGAAGTAATAGAAATTAAAGGGATAGACAGAAGAAGCGCAATATCAGTAGTCAAATAAGGAGGAACAAAATGGCTAATATTGAAGAAATAATAAGTTGGTTTAGGAAAAAATACAACAGAAATGAATATTTTTTCGCATTTAGGGAATACAAAACTAAAAGCATAATTAAAAACGGCTTAAGATATAAAGTTGATGGAATTTATCAAAAAAAATTCGACGGTATGTATTTTATCGTCTGTAAAAATAAACCCATTAAAGAAAAAAAGGAATACGGTAAAGCGTATTCCGGTATAGACGGAGATGTTTTTGCTGAGTATAAGGTTTATATAAGGTAAATGGCTGAAATAGGAGCGAAAATGTTTTGTAAAAAATATAATCTGCTAACAGCAGAACTTGAAAATCATATTTATGAATATAGCGACCGCAACGGTATTGTTCATATAACTGTTGAATTAAAAAATAATAAAATTAATCCTGCTTTGGTTAAGCATTTGGAACGTATAAGCATTAAAAATAGATGTATTGCCATTTATGGCAGTAAAAAAATAAGATTAATCTTTTATAGTTCTTTATTTAATTTTGCAATAATAACTTTACATAGAAAATAATGAAAATATACATATATCTTAATCATAAAATCAGAACGCTAATATATCAAAGGACTAAGGCATATAAAATTTGGCTTATAGACAGTGCAAAAACAGAAAGCGCTAAAAAATGGTTTGAATCAGGCTCCGAACCATTTTCAGATACTCACGATGTTATGGTTAACGAAATATGTTCCCTTCCAAGTTATAAAAAATGGTGGGGATTAAAAGAAATATATCCGTATGAAAAAATAGATTATATAAAAACAGGGAAAATTTATAAATAAAATTAGGGGTATTAAAATGGCAAATCAAACCGTTTTACCGTGGATACAAACTTATACCGGCAAGAAATTTGATTTTCTTAATCCTGATGCCGATTCTGTCTGTATCGAAGACATAGCGCACGCTTTGTCTAATATTTGTCGATATACAGGACATACTAAAGAGTTTTATTCAGTAGCGCAACATAGCGTATTAGCGGTAAATAACGTACCTGACGAAGATAGTCTTGCGGCTCTTTTGCATGATGCCACGGAATCTTATCTCACTGATATATCAAAACCGTTAAAAACATTGTTGCCTCAGTATCGCAAATTAGAATATAAAGTATATAAGGTTATAACCGAAAAGTTCGGCTTGCCGGACAAATTACCAGATTCGGTTAAAGAAGCGGATTTACGGCTTTTAGCAACCGAGAAGAGAGATTTACTTATAGGCGAACCTGATGAATGGACAATAATTAAAACCGTAAAACCTTATCCTGAAAAAATAGAGCCGTGGAATCCTAAAAAGTCAGAAACAATATTTTTAGATTTATATACCGATATTATAAGTTATTACGATGACGGAGATTTAAATAAATTATGAAAGCTCAAAAACTAACCCCATTTGGCTACTTCGGCGGAAAATATTTTATGATAGACAACCTTATACCGTTATTTCCAAGCCATAAAACCTATGTCGAAGTCTTCGGCGGGTCAGGAACTATATTAATAAATAAAAGCCCGTCTAAAGTAGAAGTCTATAACGATATTGACGGCGAACTCTATAACTTTTTTAAGGTTATAGCGGACAGAAAACTTTTTAAGAAATTTCAGGAAAAAATAAGCTTATTGCCGTATTCACGCGAATGCTATTACGAATACCGCGATATACAGACAGATAAAATTGATAAAGCAGAAAGAGCCGTAAGATTTTATTATTTGATTAAATCGACGCGACATTCTACTTGCAAATATACCGGCTGGAAATTTTCTGTTGAAGCTAATATGCCGAAAAGAATTAAAAGCATAGATAAATTAAGCCTGATACATAAAAGGTTTTCTGAAGTTTATATCGACAACTTGGATTTTAGAAAACTAATCGCAAACTGGGACAGGACTGATACGTTTTTCTATCTTGACCCGCCCTACGTAGCAAGTTCACGCAAATCAGGCGGATATATGTTCGAGATGACCGATAAAGACCATAACGACCTTATAGATATTCTTTCGAATATCAAAGGTAAGTGGCTTTTGAGCGGATATGACAACGATATTTATAATGACAGGCTTTCAGGCTTTTACAGGCAGGATTTTAATTGTTTTGCTAATAGCTTGAGATACAGAAATAAAGATAATTGTCCGGCGCGGACGGAAACAGTCTGGGCTAATTACGATTTAAGCGAGCAAGGGCAAAACCTTTCGCTTTTTACGGAGGCGTAAAATATGCAGCCAAAATTCGATATTCATAAAGGTAAAATTTATAAATTCACATTAATCGATAAATCTAAGCCGGACGGTAAGCAAAGAAAAGACTTATATTTCTTTGCTCAGGATACAGACATTGTTCCGCTTGATTTTTTTAAGTCGTCTTATGCTCTTAACGACCCTTTGATAGATCCGACTCCCTTTTTAAATTCATCGGGTTTAATACCGATAACGATTGATGATGTCGTAAGTGAATCTATAGAGGTTGTAAAAAATAATGAGGCGGACAAACTTATTGAACGAGGTGTTTTTAAATTAAAAAATCCATTGTGGACAGAAGAATAAGTTCACTATGCGCATTATATAAAAAATGGAGGTTAAATGTTTTTAAAATATCGTAAAAAACCACTTATAGTTAAAGCAATACAATGGAATGGTGATATTGAATATTTAAGAAATGCTTTTAATCAACTAACAGAAGACGAAATAAGAATTTGGAATTATGTGCAAATTAATGAAGACAAAAAAACTGTTTTGATTAGTAATCTTAAAGGCGAAGCAACAGTTAGTGTAGGCGATTGGATTATTATCGGCGGAGACGGCGAAGTTTATTCTTGCGAAGATTCAATATTTAGAGACACTTATGACGATATTTTTATAAACAAGAAGATTGTTGTTAGCGAATTATTAAATAAACATAATGATGAGATTAGTTTTTATGTAACTTTTTTAGAAAAGGCTTTTTTAATGGGAGATGACAGAGATACAGAAATTATAGACGATGCGTATTTAATATCTGATGATAATAATACTCTCTTTGATATTAACCCAGACTTAAAAGAGCCTACTAAGGAAATAGCTACAATTCTTAAAAAATACGGATTAAGCTTTGAAAACGGCGAAATATTTGTATATGCGACAAAAGACGAGCTTGAAAGCAAAAAAGAAGACTTTGTAAAAGCTTTAACGGAGATAAATTTATTATGAACAATATAGAAATCTTAAAAAGAAACTATGCAATAAACAGAGTAGATAATAAAAAAATAGCAAAATGGAAATGCAAGGAATGCTCTAATTTAATTAAAAATTTCATAACAAATACGCCAGACGAATATTCAGAATTGTTTAAATACGGATGCTGTAAAATAGCGGTAAAAGAATATCAAACGTCAGAAGGCACACATACGGCTTATCATCAATTATATGAGCTTAAAAGATGCCCGCTTATTTTGCCAAAGCCGAAAAAGGTTAAAAAAATAGAAATGTCGCATAGCGAATGTATAGATAAAGTAGCAAAATGGCTTCAAAAACAACACGAATCAATTTCTCTATATAGATGCAAGGTAATCCTAAAGGAACCGCATGGATACAACATATCAAGAGAATATCCCGATGTTCTCGGCACGGGAATGAAAAACGATATAAATATCGAATGTAAAGTTTCAAGGCAAGATTTTCTAAAAGACGGTAAAAAACAGCATAATCATCCATTTGGAAACTTTAAATTTTATGCGTGTCCTGAAGGATTAATACTGCCGGACGAAATACCTGAAGAATTTGGACTTATATATATAGGTAAAGAATCTTGTAGAATGATTAAAAAGCCTTTATATGTCAAAGAATGTGAAAATACAGCTCCGATGCTGGCGGACTTATTTCTCAACAGAAATAATAAGGTTTGGGACGGCAAGGCCGTGATTTTATAATTAAAAAAAGATAAATTAAAAAAATAAAATATGGACGTGCGAAATGTTCTGGCGAATACATAAAGCTATTTTTAAAAATAGACTTAACGAGACGGTTAAAATTTTATCGGATATGAGCGATGAAATTCAAACGATAAAGGGCGGAATGTCGTTTACACCTTTGCCTAATACTTTTAATAAAAATAAGCCGTCATTTGCTGTTACTACTATTCAGGACGCTAATATGTTAATAAAAAAAGGTGCGGGAATCCGTATTTGCTATGATAACCAAAATTATAATGTTTCAACTTGGAT
Organism: Candidatus Acididesulfobacter guangdongensis; assembly: GCA_004195045.1. Taxonomy (NCBI): domain Bacteria; phylum Candidatus Acidulodesulfobacteriota; order Candidatus Acidulidesulfobacterales; family Candidatus Acidulidesulfobacteraceae; genus Candidatus Acidulidesulfobacter; species Candidatus Acidulidesulfobacter guangdongensis. The sequence goes on along the minus strand of SGBC01000002.1, from coordinate 465,893 downwards.
TTCTTATTTGCGGGAGCTTAGCGTCGTTAATAGCGATTGTTATTTCTTGCCGTTAAGTTTAGTAATTCGTCTCTGTCCAGACAGGTTTCCTATTTTTATAAAACCGGATAGCGGAAGTAAATTATTTACCGGTTTTGTCGCAAACACGATAGACGATATATTATCGCATCCTGATATATCTTTTTATCTTATAAACGCGCCTGAAACGATGTGTATGATTAATAAGGCTTATCGGATGCCTGATATAGAATGGAGACTATGGATAGTCGATAGAAAAATTGCAGGATATTCGCCGTATTCGTGGAAAAAAAATATAGCGTTATCTGAGCCGTCTAAAAAGATAATAGAATTAGCCGAAAAAGTAGCCAACACGGAATGGCAGCCGGATATGATATATACGGTAGATATAGTTGACGGAATTGACGGCATATATAATTTACCGAAAATAATAGAAATTAACGCAGGTTCGACGTCGGGATTTTATAATGCCGATTTAAATAAAATTTTGTTAGATATTAGAAATTCAATAATTTCAGGATTTTAAAATTATCATCAGTTGCCGTAAAACTCCGTCCTTTAGGGCTTAAGATATAAGGCAATAAATTTTTAATTTAAAAATATTAATAAATAAAAATGATTAAAGCGCAGAGAACGACGTCAAAATATTTGAATAAATCTAAGTTTGAGGATGTAAAAAGCATTCTTAAGCAAATAGCAGCCATTAAGAATACACTATCCTTGCATATTTTTAATAATAAGGCATTACTTTTGAATACAGACGGCATTAATAAACTTAAATCGGATTACAAGATAGTCAAAGACGGCTATATATCGTCTTGGAATATTCAAAGAGAAATGCAGATGCTTATCGATAAATATTTAACAACTTTAAAGAAAATAACACAAAACAGACGTATTAGAATACAAAGCAAGATGATAATCGTTAAATATAAAGTAAATACTAAGTTTTATAAGAAAGGCGAGACCAAAGAATTTGAAATAAAGTTTAAATCAACTAAACTTACGGGATTAATAAAATATCTGGCGTATTTGGATTTCAATAAGCCGTTAGAATTACAAATACTTAATCAAGACGTCTTGTCGGTTTTTGAATACTTTAAAACTAAGCCTTATTTCGACAGGATTCTTAATTTATCAAAGCAAATTCAAAGCAATATTTTATCTAAAGTTAAATTGATAGAAATACCGGAATATTCGTCGGTAATGTTAAGCAATAAACCCAATATTAATGTAGCTCATATTTTTATAGATGATACCAATAAACTATATAAATATTGGTTTAACTTTAAAATGAAAGGCAAGAAATATTTAAGACTGCCGGTTCAAATCAATAATAAATACCATAAAATCAAGGACTGGATAGGAAAAGAATTTGTTTTAAACCTTTCTCTTAAACAGAATAAGATTAATATATCCGCTACGATAGAAGAACCGGAGCCGGTATTCAAGCCTTTCAGCAAAGCCGAAGGATTAGACATAAACGTTAAACACAACTTTGCGATATTATCGGACGGCGCATATTTTGACTACGACAGAGACTTAGTCAAAGGGATTGCTAACGAATTATTGATATTAGATAAAATCGGTGCGCAGAACTTAAATGATAAGCAACTTAGAAAATTGCAAAAACTCTACCGTAAATTGCAATGGTATATCGGATTAGAAATCCATAATATCCTTAACTATTGCGAAGAAAATAATATTACCGATTTAGTCGTTGAAGACTTGCTATTTAGAGACAAGTTAGGCGTCATAAACGAAGAATTTAATGTGAAATATGGCCGTCTCTTAAAGCTGTTACGTCTAAGCGACGTTAAGAATATATTGAAACGTCAGGCGGAAAAAAGAGGTATTAAAGTTCATATTACGCCGTCTCAATATTCAAGTATTACCTGCGATTGCGGAAGTATCGATAAAGTCAACAGGCAGACTCAAGAAGTTTTTGAATGTAAACACTGCGGGCATAAAGAGAATGCCGACTTGCATTCATCAAAGATGTTAAAAAATAGATTTCTTTCAAATGTTTTGAGAGAAAGATTGCATAACTTGGATAATTTCGGAAGACTAATACCGAAAAAGCTGAGTAAATATGCTATTAAGTTAATCTTAGAGAAGAGGTTTGAATTGATATGTTCCTCTTAAATAAAAATCAAGAATCCCCTGAGTTTAGGAAGGGGAGAAGGTCAAGGGATTTTCGGACGATTTTAAAATCGTAGTTTCGGACACACAGGCTTATAAGCAGTTCGGCAACGCAGTCGTGCCGGGAGTGGTTAAAAAGATATGTAAGGCGGTTATTAAGAAAATAATTTTTAATAGATTAGGAGGTTATTATGACGACAAAAGAGTTGAAAGAAAAATTGAACGAATTTGACGAAAACTTGGAAGTTTTAGTTCAGTATGGCGATATTAGGTCATATTCAATAATTGAAGTTTCTAAAAGCAAACCTTTTAAAGAAGACGACAAAGAATGTGAAGAACTATTAAGATCGGATATCGTATGGCTGCAGATAATAGAAGAAGAAAACATAAAAAATAAAAATAAAAGAAAATTTTTAAAAAATATAAAAGGTTAAAAATGTATTTAATTAATAAAATTAAAAATATTTTCGGCGTAAAAGAAGTGCAAAAAATAGAATCTATTCAAACATACGAGGACGTAAATTTGTTTTTAAAAGGATATAAAAATTATTTTGAATATCCAACGCTTCATAATGGATGGTTTTTTGCTTTTGGAAAAACTAGACAAAGAATTTTAATTAAACGTTTTAATACATTTTTTACAAGAACTCCTTATTATGAAATATCAGATAGTATATCAACATATAAAGAATTATATATAAGGGCATTCATTTGGGATCACAGAGATAAGATTAATGAAGAACTTTTAATCAGAAAAAAAGTTAAAAACGATACGGAAAAAGAAATCTTAAGGTTAAAGAAACTCGATGAAGAAATTAAGAATAAAGAGGAAAACAAAAATGTTTAATTCTTTTCCAACTCATTTATCACATAATCCATATATTATCGCATTGGTTTTAATAGTATTTGTAGCGTCTATTATTATAGCGGTAATAATAAGACCTATTGCAAATTTAGAAAAAGATGATGAAACTTCACAAGATTATATTGCAACAAAAGATGGATATATAAAGAAAGTTATTATTGATAAAGGCGACTATATTATAGATTTTGATATATCTTTTAATAATGGTGTTTATCGCATAAATGATCACGGTTCGACTTATGAGCATGTCACTATAACTGAAAATGAATTTAAGAATAGCATAGACGACATTCTTAAAAAATACGATATTAGCTTTAAAAACCAAGAGTTGTTCACAGATGTCGAAAATCCAGATATGCTTAAAGAAAAAGAAAATAATTTTATAAAAGCTTTAAGAGCGATTTATGAAAAAATACTATAACTTTCAACCGATAAGTTTAAAATTAGCAAACTCATTTGTTTTGGCAAATCACCGCCACAACAAGCCCGTCGCCGGTCATAAATTTTCGATAGGTCTGTTCGACGGCGAAAAACTGATAGGCGTGGCTATTTGCGGCCGTCCCGTCGCACGTATGCTTGACGACGGATTAACTTTAGAAGTTTTAAGGGTCTGCACTGACGGGACGAGGAACGCAAATTCTATGCTTTATTCGAGAGTGAAAAAAATCGCTCAGATTATGGGCTATAGAAAGGTTCTTACTTATACCTTAAAAGAAGAAAGCGCCGCTTCTTTAAGGGCGGTAGGAGCTCAAAAAGACGGAATAGTAAAGCCGAGAGAGTGGTCGAGAGAAAAAAGAGAAAGAGGCAGTCAAGAAGTTTATAAAAAGGAGAAAGTTAGATGGATTTTGTAAAGGAGGATTTATGGCTAAAAAGAAAAAGAGTATAGAAAGATTTGCAAGAGAATTAATTAAAGAATGCGTATTATGTGAAAATTACGAATTAGATTCATGTAAGGGAACAAATAGCGATAGATATGAAGGTGGTTATAATTGTACGGAATTTAATCTTAAACTCGCAACTTGCAGAAAAGATTATAAAAAAAAAGGAGAAAACAATATGAACGAAAAAGAAAAATCAAATACCGTAGTTGTGTCATTACAGGCATCGCCAAGAACTATAAAAATAAAAGGATTAACGCCTAAACAATATCATTTAATAAACGATTATGTAGAATTTAAAATAATAAAAAATAAGGAAATAAGAGAGATAAATTATTCAGATGTTTTATTTACGATAATAATGGATGTTATAGATACTGATATGAAAAATAAAGAGTTTGCCGAAGAATTTGAGAAATATACGGTCAAAAAAGCAGATAGTGAATTGATTTGGGATTTAAGTGAAATTAATAACAATAAGGAGGATTTAAAAATGCAGGGAATTTCAGACATAGTAGATGTCGAAACCAATGAGGAATTTAAAACTTTAATAAAAGAACAATGCGTAGTGAACGAACTTGAATTTACAGAAGAAGATTTCAAGGAATTATGTAAATATTTTAAATTGCGGTTAGAAATGGTGGCAAACGAAATAGATATTGAAGATTTTTTTGATGTAGAAATTTAATCTAAGATTGTTTATAAGGGGATTCTCAATTTAAAACGAATAAAAAATCAAGAGAAATATATATTGATAAGATTGATAAATTTAAGGAGGGTTTAAGGATGAAATTAGATAATATCGATTTAGTAATAACGGTTTTTAACGAGGAATTATGTCTTGCAAAAACTAAAGTTGATAAGAAAGGTCGCGGTGTGATATTAGAGCAAAAAGAGATAGGCAATCTTTTTGTAAAGGCTTATAACGGCAAAGAATTTAACGCTGGAGGAAAACGCTATAAAATTAATATTGAAGAAATAGATAATAATAAGCTATCACAAATAGAATGTAATGCCAGCAGTCTTGAAAAAATAAATAAAGAGCACGTAAAAAATGTACTAATGGAAAATGTTAATCCAGAAATAAAATTGACACTCAGAAACGAAAAATATGTTTTAGATATGCACGGAGATTATCAGGAATACAAAAAGCTTTTTAAGTCGTCAAATCGTATAAATGAGCTTGTTAAACATTGCTTTATTAAAAGTTGTGTAGGCGAGAATACGGCAAATCATAAGGCGATATACGGTAAGACAAGATATGGTATGTCTCAACCTTTAACTTATTTTTTAGAAAATTCAAAAGAGAAATAGGAGGTAAATTATTATGAACTGTGTAATGAACGGCGGATACGCTAAAAGAAAATTTAATTATGAAGTCGGGGAAAAAGAACAAGTAATAATGCAACTTGAATTAAACGGAATTTGTGAACGCGGAAATTACGCGATATTTCCTGTGAGCGTCGGGGAGTTTAATTTATATACGGTAAAATTCCGCACGTCTCCTGTAAGTCAGATATATGACAGCGTCGATAAAGCGGTGCAAGAATTTCTTAAATTAACTCATTAAATTGGAGGCATAAATAATGATGAAGATTATTTCAGTTCAAAATTCAAAAGGCGGCGTCGGCAAGACCACATTAGCGATTAATATCGCAAAATATTTATCTATGGGTTGTAATAATAAAACAGTTCTTTACGACGCAGATCCGCAACGTACTGCGTATGATTGGAGTTGTATAAAACAAGATAAATCATTTGATGTTATACCAATAGATAATCCTAAACTGCTTGAATCTTCAATAAAAAAAAACGATTACAATTATGTCGTGATAGATAATCCGCCAGCAATGAGCCAATTTTTTATAACAAGTATCAAGCTTGCAAATTATCTTGTAGTACCTGTAGCTAGCTCCGCCTTCGACATTTGGGGTTTATCAAGTTTAATAGATACTATAAATATGATTTCAAAAGATTTCAGCATAATTTTCGTTCACAACAAAATTATCAGAAATGCATTGATAGGAAGCGAAATTAAAGAAGCTCTTCTTAAAATAGAAATAAACAAAAAAAATTCAGTTCACGATGTTTTGTTTAGGCAGAGCTATCCAAGGTCGTCGCTCTTAGGCGAAACGGTTTTTGATACGGACGATAGCCATGCACAAGCTGAAATAGAATTTATAGTTGATGAAATATTGAAATAATTAAATATAAAAAATTTAAGGAGGAAATATGGAATTAAAGAGACCATCCGGTCAAACAGTATCAGATATACTCGGCAAGGATATGGAGACGCTAGCTAGGGAATTAAATGAGCAGGGCGTCGCTAATGAAATTAAATTCAATGGCGTTGAACTTAATATTAACGAGATAGTCATAAAAGACAGAAAAAGACAGGCAGACAATGAAAAAGTAAGTGAAATTATGGAAAGCGTTAAAGAAATAGGACTTTTAAATCCTATTTCGGTAAATAAGACCGATGAGGGCTATGTTTTAGTAGCCGGCCTGCATAGATTGACGGCATATAAACGTCTTGGATATAACAGAATTCAAGCTGTTATAGTGAATATGGACAATATCCATTCTGAACTTGCAGAAATAGACGAAAATCTCGTAAGAGCTGAACTTCATTATCTTGACAGGGCTGAAATGCTTAAAAGGCGACAAGAAATCTATGAGAAATTACATCCAGATTTTGCTAAATCCGAGAAGGTTAAAAAGAATTTAAAACAATTTCGCTCCACCGAAAACGAAACTGTTTCGTTTTCGGACAAAGGCAGTAATGACGCTGATTTGAATGGTGAAAAAAATGACGGAAATTTTGTATCCAACACGGCCAAAAAAACCGGTTTATCAGAGAGAAGTGTTCAACAGGATTTGCAACTTGCTAAAAATCTTGATGAAGGAGTTAAAAAGCAGATAAAAGATAAAAAAATATCTAAAGGCGATGCTTTAAAAATCGCCCGCGAGAAAAAAGAAAACCAGAAGAAAGCTATTCAAGACTTGACCGAAAAACAAAATCAGAGAACTCCCGAATACGAGCAGATAAGAAACCTGATACCCGGGGAAACTACAAAAGCTCTTGTAGACGACTTCTACGGTCAAACCCCGAAGACCGAAGACCAAGAAATAGGGCAAAAATTAGAGTTTAACGAAACCAAAGAAGACAGTCTTGAAATAATCGAGTTAGTAAAAAAGTTCGATAATGTTTTATCCGTAAAGATTTCATTCCAGACAAACGGTTTCGGCAAAGATGAAATCACGATACAAGCTGAGACAAAAACGCTAATCGATATAATGCACGGACTTAAAAAGAAATTTAATTTAAATTAAAAGCCTTAGGAAATAATAGGAGAAAGAATGCTGACTTTAGGCGGTATTGATGAAAAGTTAACTCCAAAAATTGCCGAAGATTATTTTCAAAAAGAAAAAGAACAGTTTGAATTAGAAGAATACTACTCGAACCAAAACTCTGAAACGTTCTACGGCGGTCTTGCAAACAAATTTGTAGGAGAGCAGATATTAGAACCTTCTAAGACATCACTAACCGGCGAAAAGCATGTATCGCTTAAATCCGGAAGGACGTTCAGGGAATTTTTGAACGGAAAGGATTCTATCGATATGACTTTTACAGCTCCCAAATCTGTTTCGGTTATGATTGAACTTACAAAAGACGAACAACTGCGAAAAAAAATGATAGAGATTCACGAAAACGCCGCATGCGGAGCTATGCGATACGTCGAAGAAAATCTTGCATATACTCGCTTGTCGCACAGAGAAGGCGGTAAAAAAGTTTATGACCCAGTGTATCCCGGAAAAATGGAATATGCGGCGTTTCTGCACCACGATACAAGAGAAAAAGACCCTGATATACATTCTCATTTTATAGTTCCAAAAAGGTTATACGTAAGAGGACAGGAATATGCGCTTGAAGTAGGGCGCTCTATTCCGCAAACTAGGGGCAGGAATATTCTTGATAATAAAAAAAGGCTTGGCGAGTATTATAGGGCGCTTGAAATTAATCAATTAAGGCAGAACGATATTTCAGTTAAGGTCACTGATTATAAGAATTTCTTTTTTGAAGTTGAAGGGGTCGAACAAAAGACTCTAGAAACGTTTTCAAAACGTTCGGAGCAAATCAAAAATGAATTCGATAAAATTAAAGACGTTGCCGACGGCAACGAGGCGGAAGTGAAAGCGAGAATAGCATTAGAAACTAGAAAAAGAAAAGATTCAAGCGTACCTCTTAGCGATTTAAGAACTAAATGGGAGGCAGAAAGTCCGCAGAAAGATGTCGTGCCGGTTATAAAAAGCGTTAAGCTGGCCGGTGCGGACGACATTGACGCCGCTTTAAAATCAGCTACGGCGAAATTGACGGAAAATAGAGCGCAAATGTCGGATCTGGATTTGAGAGTTACAGCGATGAAGCATCTGATTTATAACGATTTGAAATTTAACGAGGAAGATATAAATTTAAAAATTAAAGAAATGTTTAAGCGCCGCGAACTTGTTAAATTAGATCCAGACGGTTTTTTTTTAACTACAAAAGAAATAAGAATGGCTGAAATAAAAATTCAGTCTTTCTCTAAAAATACTTTTGAAAAATACGACGGCATAGTCGAAAAAAATTCGGCTAAAACTGAAATAGGAGAATGGGAAAAGAAAGCGGCGGAAATATTCAAAAAAGAAAAAGGTAAAGATTTTGCTTTGACCGCAGACCAGAAAAAAGTACTTGAAGCTCTATTAACTACAAAAAACGGAGTTACAGTGATACAAGGAGACGCAGGAACCGGAAAAACTACGCTTTTGAAAGCCTTTCATGAAATAACGAAAGAAAGGGGGGTGCAGTTGGCAGGTTTATCGACGACAGGTAAGGCCGTCAAAGAGATTGTAGAGCAAAGTATGATAGATTCAAAAACGATTGATAGTCATATTTTGCAAGGAAAAAATATTAAAGAGTTTACAGACGCTAACGGTAAAAAAATATATATAGTCGATGAATCGTCTATGAATGCGACTTTGAAAATTAAGGAAGTAATAGAACTGGCGGAAAAAGAAAACGCCAGGGTTATTTTAATCGGCGATATAAAACAGTTAGCTTCAATTCAGGCAGGCGGTATGTTTGAAAGATTGCAAAAATCTAAAAACGTAACGTTCGTCGAAATGCACGAGTCGATAAGGCAGACCGACCTTTTTTTAAAAGAAGCTGTTAAAACTATCGCTAAAGGGAAAATAAAAGACGGAATGAAAATGCTTGACGAAAAAAATATGATTCACGTATTTGAAAACAAAGAGGTTCTATACGAAAGCATAACCGACGCTTTCGTTAAAGAAGGTAATTTGGAAAATTTTATTCTCTCGTCGCAGAATAAAGACAGATATGAGCTCAATAAGATTACCAGGGAAAAATTAAAAAATGCCGGCGCGATAGCTAAAGAAGATTTTCAAATGAAAATCAGGGAAGGGAAAAATATAGGGGATGAAGATAAGAAAAATTTTTGGAATTATGAAAAGGGGGATATAGTTCTTAGAGGTAAACATACTTATGAAATCAAAAACGTCGATTTCGAAAATAAATCAGTAATTGCCGTGGATAAGTTTTCCGGACAAGAGATTTTAATGTCCGGAAATAAATTAAAAGCCAATCAAGTTTATATCGAAGCCGAAAGGAAATTTTCAAAAGGGGATAAAATTATTTTTCTGAAAAACGATTACCATATAGAAGTTGTAAATAATGGATTAGATAAAAAAGAATACGGGGTGCAAAACGGTCTTAGCGGCTTGATTAAAAATATCGAAAGTTTAGGAAACGATAATTATAAAATCGAAGTCGATATCGGGAAAGGTAAGACTGTTAATTTTGAAACGAAAGATTATAATTATTTCACTCACGGCTATGCAATCACGAGTTATAAGTCGCAGGGACAGACGGCCGAAAAGGTTTATATATATTCCGACAGAACGACTAAAAACGAATTTTATGTAAACGTTTCGCGGGCGAAACAAAATATAGAAATCTTCACTATGGATAAAACATTATTATTTAAGACCGCGTTAAAAGATGATAGACAAGTTGATAGTATAACATTCGAAAATAGAAACTATAAAAATTATTCAATCGTCGAAAATATCTTGAATCAAATGAAAAAAATAGATACATCTATTCCGTCTATAAAAGAGCTTAAAGAAACATTCGAAAGGGAGAATTTAAGAAAAGAATTTCAAAAGCCGAAAACTGAGAAAAAGGAAAAAACTTTTTCAAGGGAAAAACCGGCGGAAAGCAAAAAAATTTCCCGAAAACAAATATAATGTTGCTTTGCAAATTTTAATTAGAAAAAACAAAGGCAAATATGGTAAAAAACAATTTAATTGAAAACAGAAAAAAACTTTTTATTAATGAGTGCTTCGCACATTAATTTTAAAAACAAAAACTTTATTATGGTGGCTTCGTATTATATTAAATTAGTTTATGATACATTTTTGTTAATATTATATATAAAATTTATAAACATTTTTTATTACGGAGTGCTTCGCACTTTATTAAAAAAAGCAAAGCTAATAAGGAGTGCTTCGCACATTATTATAAAAGGCAACTATACTGGTACACCTGCGCACCAGGCAAGCTGGAAACGCAGGTTTTAGGCGGTTTTTTTATGGCGGGTTATGGAATGTTATATCGTCAACGCTATATGATAATTGAATTTGTTGTATGGAGTGAAAATTACATAAAATTGCGCCATAGTGGGAGCATAAAAAAGCACTAAAAAAGGAGATCGAAAAATGTCAAAAAAAGATTGTCATGTTTATATTGATGAAAGATTTATTCGTAAGATAGGAATGGAGAATAAATCGAAAATAGTAAATGATGCTTTAAAAAAATATTACACAGAAGAACGGGAATATTATAAGAACGATTTGCAAATTATAAAAGATTTTTCAGATACGATTAACAACTTAACTTCTGCAATAAATAAACAGCAAATCGAAATTCAAAAATTACATATAAAGACTGATTTTGTTTTCAATATGGCGCTCTGGGGTGCATATTCTGCAGATATTATTTTGGAAGAAAATAATAAAAAAATTATTACAACGGAAGTAGAAAAATTAAAAGAACAATATCAAAAATTTAAAGAATTTAAGGAGGAAAAACTATGAAAGAAAGTAAAGATTTAAAAGTTATCCGCGAAAAAATTAAACATTTTAAAGCATTGGAAAACAAAATTCTAAAAGAAGATTTAAATAGCGATTTCGGAAAAATTACGCGGCGGTTTTTCGATAACAGATTTGAAAATTATGAGCAATTTAAAAACGAACTTCTTAGCGTGGCAAATAAGTATCAATATAACGTTAATACGGAGAAAAAAGATGAAGTTTCAGGACATCAGGATAAAAATACAGCAGACTAAATCTGTATTGAAATGGGTAATAGAAGGTATTTTATTCGTGCAGTTTATCTTTTATTTTTTTATGCTGTATAAAGTTAATTATAAAATCTATACGGTTCTAAAAACATTAGTTAAAGAACATTATCCTTTAAAAGAAATCAATTGGGGATTAGTGTTAAAAGATTTAAATTTTAAAACCCCGTTGTTATATTCTCTGCTTGTCGATTTATTGCTAATACCTGCTGTTTATTTAGTTCTAAAGAACAGTTCCGGCGATCCGGTTAATGAAAATAAAAACGAAAAAATCATACGAGGCTCTACCATGGAGAGTGTTAAAAAGTACAAAAAAACGGTTGATTATAACGATGTGTTTTGTACTATTGGAGATGTGCCGCTGACTATGAAAATTATTTATAGAAATATTCTTGTGTTAGGAGCTACTGGTTCAGGTAAGACGCAGATTATTTCAAAAATACTTTTCGATAGTTACAATAGATTGGATTACAACGCTATTATCTATGACAGCAAAAAAGACTTCGTACCGGTCTTTTATAATCCTAAATACGATATAATTTTTAATCCAGCGGACGACAGATGTCCCGCATGGAATATATTAGACGAAATTGAAAATAAAGCGGACGCCGCAACGCTTGCCGAAGTACTCATTCCGGAATCAGATACGAGTAACCCGAACGGTTTTTTTATAACAAATGCGAGGCATATTCTTGAAGCAATGATTATGTATCTAAAAATGAAAAATTTAGGTACTAATGAAAACTTGATCAGGCTTGCAAGTAAAACGCCTGAAGATTTATTAAAGCTATTCAAGTCTGATCCTGAAGTAGAAAAACAGTGCATTATGGCTATAACTCCGCTGCAGTCGGACGAAGTGAAGTCGATGATGACCGAAATCTCACGCTATTTAAAAGCTTTTACTATTATGCCCTCGAAGCCTGACAAAGAAGGAATGAAAACTTTTAATATAACGAAGGATTTTTTAAAGAAAAGAAAAACTAGGATATTTTTCAATTTAGATAAAAATTCAGAGATATTCGTTAAACCTATAATGAAAATTTTTATGGAGCTGTTAATTAAGAAATTCCTATCTGCTCCAGACGGTGAGAATACGCCGACTTTGTTTTTATTCGACGAACTTTCGAATTTTGATAAAACACCTGGTATAATGGATTTGCTTGATAAGGGGCGCTCGAAAAACGCTTCTGTTATTGTTGGAATTCAAGATAAAGCTAAAACTGAATTTGTGTATGGGCATGATTTAACTATGAATATGATGAATAGTTGTAATAGCGCGATATATTTAAGAGTCAATAATAATGATGAGGCTGAATATGTTAGCAGACAAATTGGATCGCAAGAGGTAGAACGTACAAGCGCAAGTGATTCTGTGACAGATGAAAAATATACACATTCAAAATCAACCCAAGTGGTCGAAAAAAAGTTATTTTTGCCGTCTCAAATCTTGAATTGGCCTGATTTAGAAGCAATTGTTAAATTGGTTAATATACCTTATTTTATGCATATTTATATTATTCACCAAACATATAACAAAATTAATGAAGGCTTAATTAGTTCTAACAGGCTTGTTATACCAAAATCAGAGAACAAAAATAATGAAAGTCAAAAAATACTTGATAATACTGAAGTCGCAGATAAAGTCGAAGAAATAAAATCGGCGAATACAGAGAAACAAGAACCTGAAGAACCGGAGAAACATATTGTTGAGAGAAAATTAAAAGGGATTTAATCAATAATTTATAAATTTAAGAAAGGAGGCACTTATTATGTTTATTTATAGTGGTGGTGTAGTAACGAGAAAAAAGTTAGACGAAGCAATTGATTTTTTTGTTGAAATTGAAACTGGATATAGGGAGGCAGTAAGACAAGCAGAACTTAGCGGTGATAGACCTCCTTTTTTCAGCGAATGGGAAAAGAAGTATCCTGATGTAAATATTGCATATGAAGTAATAAGGCAATTTGCACGGCAGATACAGCCTAACGATTTAAAAACTATGCAAAATGTATTTTATAGCATAGTAAATTCGACTGATGATTATTTTAGGCGTAATGTTATAAGCGATTATTTGACTATTGAGTGGGACGGGATTGGCGAGTGGAGAAAATAATTTTAAATTATGTTAAAATTATTTTAAATTAACCCAGGAGGTCATTATGAAAAAAAAAGAAAATCTATTTACTGCTTTTATTCGCTTTAATCCTTGTTGCTATGCCGGCAATGTCCGGCTGCGCTCCGGACAGAGTTCTTGGAATTATCCCCGCCGGCGTTTTTTATCCCGTTAAAATCAGTTTAGTAAGTCCCGCAAACGGCGCCGTGAACGTTCCCACAAACGTCGTTGTGAAAGCTTCTTTTAACGAAGCGCTTAATTCTTTATCTTTTAACCGCAGCACGTTTTTATTAATCGGTCCGGACGGCCGTAAAGTGCCGGGTAAAGTTTATTACAATCCGAATTCCTTAACCAACTATATTGCAACCTTTACGCCGCTCGTTCCTCTTAGGCCGAATACCGAATACACGGCGGAGCTCACTACCGGAATTATGGGAAATTTAAAGCAGCACCTTAAAAAGAATTACATTTGGAGATTTACGACAGGGAATTAAATCCAAAAGCTAAAGACCAAAGACCAGAAAAGCCCGCTTGTGCGGGCTTTTTTATTATATTGGAAAAGGGAAGAACCAAAAGCTTAAAGGCCGACTACCTGTCCCAGCCTTTGCCTTTACTTATTCTGTTTTGGAGATCCTTGGAAAAGGCGTCGGGCTGTGAGATATTTTTTTCTACTTTTTGTGAGAATATTTCTTCCAATACATATTGTGTTTTGGGTTGAATTAATTTATCCGGATATAAATCTCTAACGACATAAAGAGCGTCTTCGGCAGACTTGATATTGAGTTTATTTAATAAGAATTCGATATCGGGCTTATCTTCCATTCTTGAAGCAAGTAGTTTCATTGCAAGCATATATTCTTCCGACGCTGCCATAACCTTTAAATTTTTTTCATCGATTATCGGGATAGAATTATCATCTTTTTTTGCAGGTATAAAACTTTTAGCCGCATCGTTAATCCAGTATTCTTCAAGTCCCATTTCATCCGCAACCTGCTTTGAAATTTTATAGATAATATCTTTATTCGTAAAGATAGCGTCTATATCCTTCGTAGTAGTTCTTGCGTTATATGCTAATATCATCGCTGCGCCGCCTACAATATAGATTTCCGCTTGCTTTTCTTGTTTAGCTAATAAATCTGACAGTCTTTTAAAAGCTTTAATTATCGTTTCCTTAGTCATTATACCCTCTGAAAAAAAGAATCGTCTATAAAAATACCTCTGCGCTTAAAAGAAGCCGGAGACTGCATTAAGCATGTAGGAATCATAAAATTATAATTATTAGGGAACCACCATTTTTTTAAAAACCGGTTTTGCATTAAAGCCCAGTCCGGAAGCTTAAGATTATAGTGATAAGCTAAATATTCGCAGAGAGCGGCTAAAAATGCGTCGAAATGATTATTTCCTGTTGGATTCGGTTCTTCGTTAATTATAGACTGTCTATTATCTTTATAGTGATAAAAATCGTCAAGGAAGTTTCTTATGCAAGTAAATGCATTATATTCTTTGCTATAGTATTTAGCGGCGTTTAAATCAAGCCCGTTTTTTTTATAAAACTCTTCCTGCGAAGTTTCAAGTATTTTTTTAATGCAAATAGACGTGCTTTTTAAAGTTTCCATAATTTTATACCTTACCTATCCCAGCCTTTGCCTTTATTTATTCTATTTTGAAAATCATTAGAGAAGTCGTCGGGCTTAGGAGACTGAGATTCTTGATTTGGTAATCCTTTTTCCTTTCTATTAAATTTATTTGTAGCAATCTGCTCAAGCATTATAATATCTTCCTCAAATCTGTCTTTTAAGATTGTATCTTCTTTATATGCTTCAGAATATCTGTCTATTATATTGTTAATGTTTTTATACATATTTTTAATAAAATCAATTTGCGCCTGATTAAGGATAGCGGCATACTTATTGCCAATAAAAATAATATCGTGTAAATCTCTCGAAGCTGTTCTATTTTCAAAAGCCGCTTTTTTAAAATCAAATAAAAATGGTAGCTTAAAAATTCTTTTGCTATTTATTATATTTGTCTCGTCGTTATCGAATTTTCTTCTAAAAGACATTTCTATTTTGAGTTTAAAAATTTCGTTGTTATATGAATTTTTATAATCTATCATATATCTTTTAACATCATCGGTATCTTTTCTTAAATTAATATTGCTTAAAATAAGTTTATTACTTCCGTAAAATGATAAAAAAGATTCTTTAATAACTGACTCAAGGTTTATATGCTTATTTGCGTCAAAATCGAGATCCAACGACATCCTGTCGAGTTTATATCCGAATAATAAAGCAGTACCGCCTTTAAGAGTAAGCGGAAGATTATTCTGATATATTTTTTTAGTTATAGCGTCCATTAAGTTATAATGGATTATTTCTTTATCATTTAACAAATTCATTTTTCCACCTTAAGAGCATATCATTTTCTTTATTTTGAGCTTGTTCGAGCATTATCTTAAAATATTTCATAAATTCTACAACGTCTTCGTCTTCCAATAAATAATCATTAAAAATAACATGGTCTGGATAACGTTTAAGAACAAATATGTTATGATATACCATGTCGGCTATAGCTCTTGCGGGAGACGCGCACTTAATATCACCTGTGTATTTAGAAAAACCGCCGGAAGAAACTAATCCGGCATTACCGAATAGTTCTGTGGTGTCAGCATAATCAATGCCGCTTATCGGCCAATTACCAGTTCTAATATTACCTAAAATATGCCAGTCTGCGCCGGTAATATTTAAAGCGCCGAATCCGGTAATATATTTTATATTTTCTTTTTCCATAATCTTATATTATATCATACCCTACTTTGAGTTCCTTAACCTTTTCCAGTTCTTCCTGACTTATCTCTTTTTTCCAGCCTTTGCGGTCCTTATCCCAGGCAAAACCCATTTTTTTAACAGCATCTTTGACGGCGTAAGTCTTTACGTCGCCTTTGTCGTTTAAGACGATAGTTATATTTGAGCTCCGCTGATTTTCAATTTCAATTGAGGCCGGTTCTTTAACGCCTTTTTTAGCTTCGGGGGTGGGCTTAGATTCCTTAAGATATAATGAACCTATAAATTAAGACAGCTTTTTTAAAATTGAACTTCCGCAATTACAATAATTATAAAAATCTGTTAAAATTTATTACTATCAGCTAATAAGAAAAATAATAAAAAGATTAAAAAATTAGCAAATTTAAAATAATAAATTTAAATATAATTAAAATAATAATTATAATTAAACATAGGAGCGTTATAATGAGCACAAACCACAGAAAGTTTTCTCCTGATTTTAAGGCTAAAGTTGTCTTAGAACTATTAGAATCAGGCAAGACGACTAATGAAATAGCCATTCAATATAAAATACTGCCTAAAAGCGTTCAGGTATGGAGGAAGCAATTCTTTGAGAATGCTTCCGCTATTTACGAAGACTCAGTATCTTCTAAGAAATACAAAGACGAACTAAAAGAAAAAGAAGAAAAAATAGAAAACTTAGAAAAAACTTTAGGCAGAACTGTAATGGAACGAGACTGGCTGCAAAAAAAAGTAGGGAGCTTGGGCTTGATTGACAAATTAAGCCTTGTAGAACCTGAGCTCCCGTTGTCTATTACAAGGCAGTGCCAGCTGTTAAAATTAAATAGAACTACAATCTATTACGAACATGCTGAAAAATTATTAGATCAAATTATATTAAACAGGTTAGATGAAATATATACGGAATTTCCGTATTACGGATACCGCCGCATGTATCATACTTTAATTCAGGAAGGCAAAGACACTAATCCTAAGCAAATATTAAGTTATATGAAAATACTGGGCATTAAAGCGCTGTATCCGGTAAAAAAGAAAAACACTTCAATGCCTGACGCAACTCATGAAAAGTATCCGTATCTCCTGAAAGGACTTAAAGTAACTAAACCCAATCAGGTATGGGCGTCCGATATAACGTATATACGATTAAATCACGGCTTTGTTTATCTATGCGCTATAATTGACCTTTATACAAGAAGTATTCTGTCGTGGAGACTATCTCCTATTATGGACGAAAGACTTACTATTAATGTATTAAATGATGCTATACATAAATACGGAAATCCTGAAATATTTAATTCAGACCAGGGTTCGCAATATACGGCTCAAAACTTCATTAATATTTTAGTAAATCATAAGATATCTATTTCAATGGATTCTAAAGGCAGAGCGTTAGATAATATATTTATCGAAAGATTTTGGAAAACTATAAAATACGATAATATCTATCCTTCGGGATATTTAACGATAAAAGAAGCGCATGACGGTATTGACGCTTTCATGCATCAATACAACAATCACAGGCTTCATTCATCTTTGGGATATAAACCGCCGCTAAAATTTTATAGTGAATATTTTGAAAAAGCGGCATAAAATTTTTTAAAGGGGGTACCCCCTTTAAATTATACTAATAAAAATAAATAATAATTAATAATTAAAATGATAATAAAAAAGAATTAAAAGAAGGAAGTAATAAAATAAAAAATTGGTCTTGACAAATGGGTGCAGTATAAGAAGCATATCCAAAAAACTTTTATACGTCTTATACGCAATTTTGATTCCGATAGAATTTAGAGCTTTTAATTGTGCGCTCAAAGACATTTTCTTTTCGAGCATTAATTTAATTTCCGGAATAAACGGAATTAAGAGAGCTTCTTTTTTTTTAGCCGGATGAGCGCCTTCTATCGCCGATAATAGAATTTTTTTCTTTTCTTCAATGCTAAGTTCATTTTGAATGTCATTTTTTTTCATAACGATTACCTTTTAAATTGATGTTGTAATAAAAATCGCCTATACTTGCAATGGAACCTGACGATAAATTGACGCCGTATGAGGGTAAATTAGTTAAAGCGGATACTTTCGGGGTAATAAAAATAGATAAAGACGTAATTTCCGTTAAGACTAACGACCCGAAAGTCCTTGCGCTTGGGGACTTAAAAAACGGGGAAGTGAAACTAAAAAATACGGAAGAAAACAGAAAAAAATTTCTTTTTGCCGCAAATCCTCAAGCGGGACGCTGGCAGGCTGAAGGCGAAGAAACTCTGAAAAACATTGCAAGCACTTTGCATAAATTTGCTGACGCTATTCCTTTGGTGCATTACGGCGAACTTACTCCGGAACTTTCAAAAAAAGGATTTGACACATTTACAAACCATATATCTAAATCTTTGGGGCTTAAAATACAATGATAGACTTAAAAAAATATACGAAAGCGAACTTAAAGCCGTCAGTATCTGAACTTCTTCCGATATTTTCTTTGGCGAACCCTGACGTAATAAGACTGAAAGACGAAGGCTTATGCGCGCTTTATAAAGTAAGAGGAATTGATTCCGAAACATTCGGAAGCGATTTTATCAGTTACTATGCCGACAGGCTTGAAGACGCGCTAAAAGGACTTGGCGAGAACTGGACAGTCTCGTTTTTTTTGATAAGAAAAAGAAATTACTACTATCCTGATATAGAATTTAAGTCTTCGGTTTCTAAATATATAGATGAAAAATATAAAGAAAGGGTTTTAAGGAATAAAAACTACGTAAATAATATTTATATATCTTTTATCTACAGGGAAAATAGATCGAAATTAAAAATATTCAAGAAAGTTTTCGAAAGAGACGGGAAAAAGATAACGGAGAAAGTTAAATCTTTAAGCGAAAAAAAGACTAAAGAAGACGTTATTAAAGAGCTTAAAGAAAGATTGAGACTTATAAATAAAGAATTAGAAGGTATTGCCGAATCTTTACCGAAATTAGGACTTGAAAGGCTTAAAGACGAAGAACTTCTTGCTGCTTACTATTTTGTAGTTAATCCGGCGCAAGACTTAAGGCAGGGGGGGATAAGGCTTCCGGACTACGCTTTCTTAGACGAATATTTAACGGATTTCACCGTTGACGCAGACTACGAAGAAGCTATCAAATTAGATTCTTCGGTATATAAAGTTTTAAGCGTAAAAGACTATCCTCAGGAAACTTATCCCGGCGTATTAGACGGGCTCCTTTCTTTAGATAAAGAACTAAAATTTTCCTGTTCGTTTTCTTTTCTTTCTAAAGAAAAAGCTAAAAGCTTGATGAAAAAAAGAAGAAGACATTATTTCGTAACGAGAAAAAGTCTTCTTCATCAAGCATCCGAAACCGCCACAGGCGAAGAAACTAAATTAATAGATCCCACTAAAATGAGCTACGTTTACGACACCGAAGAAGCTATGCAGGAACTCGACTTGGTGCGGCCTTTCGGAATAGCTTCCGTAAATTTTATAGCTTGGGGAAAGGCGGAAAAAGAAGCGGAAGAAACGTCAGCTAAAATAACCGGTGTATTAAAAGATAGGGGATATCAAGTACTCACGGAAAGCTTAAATAAAATTTCCGCCTATTTCTCGGCCGTGCCTGGCGGAGATAAATTAAATCCCCGCTCTTTCATGGTAAGTCTTGGCAATTTTGTCGATTACATCCCTTTCAGGACTATTTTAATAGGGGATAAATTTAACTTCTACCTTAAAGCGCCGGCATTATGCGCTTTAGAAACGAAACATAAGACCTTATTTTACTTTAATTTTCACGTAAAAGACGTAGGACATACCGTTATCTTCGGACCCACCGGCGCGGGTAAATCCGTCATATTAAACTTCTTGGCGGCTCAATATATGAAATACGACCCTCAGGTATATTTCTTCGACTTCGGCTACACCGCAGAAATTCTGTCTTTAGCCCAAAACGGACTCCATGTCGATTTTAAGCCGGAGAAAAGAACCTACTTAAATCCTGTCTCTCTAATAAGCAAAAAAGGCGGGAAGAGCTTCTTAAGAGATTTTCTGCAGGTATTAATCGAGTCGTTCGGATATGCTATGGATGACGAAGATTTAAAACAATTGTGGAAAGCTATAGAACTTGTAGCAAATCTTCCGAAAAATAAGCACGTCATCGAGTCTTTTTTAAGTGTCCTGCCGACTAATTTATCCGATAAATTGCGTCCGTGGGTTACCGGGGAATATAAAAACTATTTTAATAATCCGGTTGATATGCTTAACTTATCGAAATATACCGTTTTCGAGATGAAAAACTTAAGCGGGGATAACAATTCTAAAGTAATACCGCCTTTATTAATGTATCTTTTCGAAAGAATAGATTCTTCTTTGACTTCTTTAATTCCTACAATAATTATTTTAGACGAATCCTGGTTCGAACTTCAGCATCCGATTTTTGCGGGCAAAATGCAGGAATGGCTTCAGACTTTACGCAAATTAAACACAATAGTAGTATTTGCAACTCAAGACCCTATGCACGTGGCAGAAAATCAAAAAATGCTCTCAAGCGTTCTTACTAACGTATCTACTAAAATATTTTTGCCGAATTACAAAGCGGATACGACCGATATGAAAAACCTCTATATCAATACATTCGGTCTTACGGAAAA
This sequence comes from Candidatus Acididesulfobacter guangdongensis, assembly GCA_004195045.1. Taxonomy (NCBI): domain Bacteria; phylum Candidatus Acidulodesulfobacteriota; order Candidatus Acidulidesulfobacterales; family Candidatus Acidulidesulfobacteraceae; genus Candidatus Acidulidesulfobacter; species Candidatus Acidulidesulfobacter guangdongensis. Next base: position 445,031 of record SGBC01000002.1, on the reverse strand, counting down.
CGAATTCGAAATGGTCGTGAAAGGAACGCCCCAAAGGGATTATCTTATCAAGCAGGAAAACATAACCCGCATGGCGCAGCTTAGCTTAGACGAAAACATCACTTCCCTTATTCAGTCCGACGAATACGCAAGGCGTCTTGCGAAAGCGGTAAAACTTAAAGGCGGAGAAGACTGGTTTAAAGACTACGTAGAACACTACAAGAAAAGAACTCCGTTAAAAGAAGTCGAGGACTTAAGCGAATATTTTGTTAATTGAAAATATGATATAATAGGATTATGGAAAAAGAAAATATAAAATACATAACCGGATTTGGCGCTTTAAATATTACCGGCGCAGACTGGCATATTTTAGATAATATTAGAACGGGTAATTGGCCGATAAGCGGCGTCGATTATGCGGATACTACAGGACTATTCGGCAATGCCAGATTAGTTTCTTCCGGCGATTTTTCTAAATCTTTAGGCAGTAATATTAAGAATATTAAGTGTGCGTCTCCTGCACGGGCTATAGCCGATATGCTATATCATAATATATTTGTCCTTAAACGTTATCCCGACCATGTTATTTTTAATGATTATTTATTGGAAGACGAAGACGTAGCAGAATTTATGAAATATTTTAAGATTATGCTCACACATGCTCAAACGGACGAGAAAGATGTGCTTTTAAGGTGGCAAAATGAATTCGTTAAATGATAAAGAAATAATCCATTATAATTTAATGGACGCTATAACTAAAAAAATATATCAGAATAATTTAGACGGTAATACTGCAAAAACCCCTACAGTAAAAAGTTAATAGCCTGTAAATCTTTATCAATGAAAGCTTTGTAAACTGCTATTTTGGGCTCATAACCCAAAGGTCGCAGGTTCAAATCCTGCTCCCGCAACCATTAAAAACCTCAGTAAATAAGCACTTCAGAGTAAACCTTAATGAATCTATTCATAATATAAAGATAAAAAAGCCGGAAAAATTAGATTTTTTAAACGAACTTTTAAACAAAGTTAATATACTTGAAGACATAGATATTTATTATCAGCATTTAGAATCCCTTCCGAAGAATGATAGGATAATTTTATCATCTGCTATTTATCACAATATAGATTTTTTTATCACGGGAAATACCAAAGATTTTTTAACTTTTTATAATAAAAAATTAAAAATATAATAAACCCATAAATTCAGACAGCTTTTTTAAAATTGAACTTCCGCATTACAATAATTATAAAAATCTGTTAAAATTTTTTCTTATTAGCTAATAAGAAAAATAATAAAAACTCCTTTTAATTTATGTTTTATATATAAAATACATTTATATTTATTATATTATTTTAATGTAAGGTAAAGACGTCTTGTTCGTTATGAATTTTGATATTTGTTAGTGTAGATTAAGTTTTGTTCTATGTAATAATCGGTGAAAAAACCGACGAGTTTTTTATAATCACCGGTATTATAAAAATAGAGCATGGTATCATTGAATTTTTTTTTATCTTTGCTTTTAATATTAAGCATAAAATAACCGTTGGAAAGCAAAATGCCGTTTGTCATAAGCCTCGATGTCCTTTTATTCCCGTCCCAGAAAAATTGGTTCCTGCATCCGAATCCGAAAAAAATGAATGATCTTATTACGGGATTCTTTATCTGCTTTATTTTTTCAATGCCGTTAGTAAAAATTTCGTTTAATTCTTCGGCTTGCGACGGGATATATTCAGTCCCGCCTATTCTTATATTCCCTGTTCTAAACTGTCCCCATGCAAGCTATTCTTCAAAAGATACCATGCCGTTAAATTTACAAAATGTTTCTTTGTCAAGTTCAAACTCGTTATTTTTTACTATGTGAAATAGGTATTCAACCGATTTATTCTGGTTTAAAACCTGCATTTCATCGCTTATTCTATGTCCGCCTACTGTTATTCCTTCAAGCAGAGTTTCAATTTCAGGGTAGGTCATCGGATTTCCTTCAAGATAAACTACATTGTAAACATATTCGACCTTTTCTTTTTTAGCTATAAAAAAAGATAAATTTTTATCAGGTTTAAAATATTTATCTATATTTTGTCCGTATATTGAAATATCATCTATATTTTTTAACTCATCAAATAGGTCAGCCATGATAAAATCTCCTCAGTTTCAAAAATAATAGGAATAAAAAATACATCTATGAAAAAAAATTAAATCAAAGCCGGATGTCAGATAATAGATACGCTTAAAAAAATTCAAAACAAGCACGGAAAAAGATTCGGAACTTAATTTTTATTATTTTTTAACTATATTTTTATATCCAACTTAAATTTCTTCAATTCTTGCATACTTTAATAGCATATTAGAATCAAATGCGGAAAGGTTATTAAAAAACTCTAATTGAAAAGAGCCCGACAATATTGATTTTAATGCGGCGCGTTCTCCGCATATTCCTACGAGCACAGCTCCGGTCAGACTCGCTTTGAGATAATTATTATCTATTGAAGCAAATGCTCCCATAACTGAAGACGATATGCAGCCAGCTCCCGTCATCTTAGTTAGTAATACATCCCCGTTTTTAACCGAATATACAATAAAACCGTCAGATATTACATCTTCTTTTCCGCTTACACATATTACAGAAGAAGTTTTTAAAGAAAGTTCTTTAGCTAAAGTTTTTTTATCTTCTACATGACCTGAAGAATCTACTCCTTTAGTTTTAAGTTTTATACCCGATAAGTTGGCTATCTCCGATTCATTTCCTCTAATAATAGAAAGTTTTACATTTGCCATTATTTCTTTAGAGGCATCGTTTCTTAAACAGCTTGCTCCGGCTCCCACAGGATCGAATATTACAGGAATCCCTTTTTTGTTGGCGCAGTTTCCGGCAAAAAGCATCACATCTATTAAATCTTTGGTGAGAGTCCCTATATTCAGGACTAAAGAATTAGATATTGAAACTATGTCTTCTATCTCTTCCTTAGCATAAGCCATAATAGGACTTGCTCCTATCGCAAGCAAAGCGTTGGCTGTTACGTTAGTGACGACCACGTTGGTTATATTATGAACTAACGGATTTTGTTTCTTTAACAGTTCTAAATTTTTAGATAAATCATTAATGGTTATCATAGCTTTTTAGTTTAACAAGTTAATAAAAAAAATATATATATATTAATTACGTACGGTAATTTATAGTTGCAGGGTTATAATTTTTAAATAAAACTTATTTACCTAAATATATTTATTATATTTTAGCATGATACATCATCTATGCAAACCTTATTTCTCCCTGTTTCTTTTGCATTGTATAAAGCCGCATCAACTCTATAAACAATGCTTTTTGATGTATCGTTCTGTTCAATATCGGTTATTCCGAAACTGCAGGTAATGGAATCGCCTATATTAAAATTATGCTTTTCTATTTTAAGTCTTAATCTTTCAGTAAGTTCTTTTGCAGTAGATATAAATGTTTCAGGTGATATTATCATAAATTCTTCCCCGCCGTAACGGGCGAAAAAATCTGCCGACCTCAAGTTTTCTTTTACTAAAGCTGAAAGTTCCTTTAATATAAAATCTCCGGTTTCATGACCGTATGTGTCGTTTATATTTTTAAAATGGTCAATATCGAACATAATAAGCGATAAAGGCCTATTATACCTTAGAGCCGCGTTAAGCAGCTCCGCAAGTTTATTATCGAAAGAGCGGCGGTTATTAATACCGGTTAAAGCATCGATTTCTGAAAGCTCTTTGTACTCTTCTCTTTCAATTAAAATATGCTGTTCTTTTAATATCTGGTCGGTAACGTCGGCAAATATCGCAAGACCTGTCTGTTCGTTATTATAAGTTATCGCTGTTCTAAACAGGTCTATGTAGTGTATTTTACCTCCGTCAAGATATTGATATATAAATCTTGAGGAAAATTCTTTATTAAAATACGGCTTAAATATCGGGGTGTTTGAATAATAGAGATTGTCTTCTTTAATCCTGAAAAAATCATTAACGTTTAAATTTAAAAATTTTTCTTTACTATAATGAAATAAATCAAGGATAGCCGAATTTACATAGATAAATTTTTCCTGATTATACAGTGCAATACCTGAATGAATATTTTCTATTAAAATTTTGAAGAGATCGCGTTCCTGTTCTAATGCATTTCTTAGTTTTAATTCATTCTTATAAGCATCTATTCTGCCAAGACCTCTGGATATATTTTTAGCGGTTTCTTCAAGCAATATCTTCAGGTCGTCGTCAAAAATGTTCTCCTCATTATGATATATCCCGAACAGCGCCCATATCTCGCCATTTCTGAAAATGGGCAGATTAGCAGTTGATTTTATACCGAAACGCTCTGCCCGTTCTTTCCAAAGTGACAGGAACGAAGCCGACGCAAAAGACTGAATGTAGTATGATTTTTGTTTTCGCCATGTTTTGCCGGACGTTCCTTGACCTTCCGGAATATCCGGATTAACGGAAATAAAGACATCATCGAGATACCCTGTTTCGCCGGCAGAAGCCGGAAATTGCAGTCTTCCGCTTTCATCAGGTTTTGCAATATATGCAAGTTTAAGATTTCCTAATTTAACGGCGCTTTCACAGATAGACTTAAACATCTCGTTCTCATCTTTGCTGTCCGCCACAAATTCATTTATTTTAGCTAAAGCCGCATTAAAATCATACAATCGTCTTGCGCGTTCCTGCGCTTGCACTCTTTCGGTTATATCCGTTATGACCGACAGTATATAATGCTTGTTATTGTATAAAATTAAAGAGATGTTTGCTTCTACATTTTTTATGCTTCCGTCTTTACGTTTATGTTTAAAAATAGCCTGATTATAGCCTTCGCTTAATGCCTTAGCTCTGAAAGCCGCTAAATCGTCTGCCGGAATAAAAGGATTTATTGCAGCAATAGTCATACGCTGAAATTCGTCTTTAGCGTAACCGTAAAATATTTCAGCTTTTTCATTGGCGTCCATTATAAGACCTGTCTCAACGTCAATGATGAGCAGAGGAACAGGAAGCTTATCGAAAAATATTTTCAATCTCGATTCTGCATTAATAATAATTTCAGGCGGCATTTTTTAGTCGGTTATTTATCTGGTACGGGTAATGACTATGACGTGTACTATATTATAGCATACAATAATAAAATACTCAAATACAAATAACTGTCCAGTATTAATTTCTATTTGCTAAAGTGCATTATATGCGTTTGAGGTTTATATAATATATTTCCTTTTCTCCAAAAAAGAAATTATTACGTCATAATTATGAGTAAAATTTATATTCTTCTTTTAAAAAAATTTTGATACAATATTGCCGTAATATAAATATAATTATATATAAAACATATAATTTAGATATATAGTTTATAATCATATATAACTATAATTACTTTTAATACGGCGCTTTACGATGACACAGCAATGCGTGATTGCTCTTGATTCCGGAACTACCGGAAACAGAAGTATAATTTTTGATGGCAGAGGTAGAATTCTTGCAAATTTTTACCATGAATTCCCTCAGATTTTCCCTGCTCCGGCATGGGTTGAACAGAATCCTTTCGACATTTTAAATTCTGCCTTGAAATCGCTGCAGGAGGCGGTATATTTCTGTAAAAACAATAATTATGATATTTTATCGCTCGGAATAACAAATCAGAGAGAAACTTCAATCCTATGGAATAAAAAAACCGGAAAACCGGTTTACAACGCTATTGTCTGGCAATGCCGCAGAACTGAAAAGATTTGTGCAGATTTCAAAAATTATGCGGAGATTATTAAGGAAAAAACCGGTTTATTTTTAGACCCTTATTTTTCCGCTACAAAAATAAAATGGATTATAGATAATATATCAGGCGTTAAGGAATCTATTTTAAAAGGCGATATTTTATTCGGAACGGTTGACTCATGGCTTTTATGGAATTTAACAGAAGAAAAAAATCATTTCACGGACACGTCAAATGCCTCAAGAACACTGCTGTATAATATAAACACGCTGCAATACGATCTCGAACTGGCGGATATCTTTAAAATACCGGCGAATATACTGCCTGAAGTTAAAAGCAGCAATTCACATTTCGGATTTCTTAATCAGATATATTTAAAAAATAATTATAATAAAAAAATACCGATAATCGGCGTTCTTGGCGACCAGCAAGCATCGCTCTTTGCGCATACGTCTTTTGACGGCGGAATTATAAAAAACACTTACGGGACAGGTCTGTTCGTCATGGCTCAATCGGGAAAACACCCTTTCAAATCAGATAAATTGCTCTCTACGGTCGCATGGACTATTGAAAGCGAAGCTTATTACGCTCTTGAAGGAAGCATATTTACCGGAGGAGCATTAATCGGCTGGGTTAAAAATAGTCTGAAAATCATAAAATCATATTCCGAAACGGCAAATATTGCTAAAAAATTATCGGATAACGACGGAGTTTATTTTATACCGGCTCTTTCAGGGCTCGGTGCTCCATACTGGAACAGCAAAGCGAGAGGCATAATAACGGGTATAACCGGAAAAACCACCAAGGAAAATATCGTCAGGGCAGCGCTGGAATCTCTGGCGTATTCTACAAAAGATGTTATCAACGAATTATTTAACATGCCCTACAAATTGAGAGTGGACGGGAAAGCAAGCGAGAATGATTTTCTGATGCAGTTTCAATCCGATATTCTGGGAATACCGGTCGAACGCACCGCCGTTTCTGAAATGACCGCATTCGGCATAGCAGGTTTTTCCGGCATACATTCAGGATTATGGTCAGCAGAAGAATATTCAAAAATTTATAGAATAAAAAAGATATTCAAACCGCAGATGGACGAAAATACAAGAAATATGTTATACGGTAAATGGAAACAGGCAATTTCCGCGGCGTTAAATCTTGCGGATTGAACTAATCCCTTTCCATCCCCCCCTCCCTTTTTTTATTTTTCTTATTCAAGAAAAATATTATCTATCAGCCTCACACCTGAAAATTTCACTGCAGATAAAATGATGTCGCCCGTCTCAGCCGTTGTTTTTCTGCCTATTAATCCTTTATCCATAATTTCAACATATTCTACGGTAAAATTTTTATCTATTAATTCTTTTATAGCAAGATGTTTTAAATTTTCGACCGATGTTTCGCCTTTTTTAAAAAGCAGCCTCATATTATTTAATACCTTATAGAGATTACAAGCGCTTTCTTTATCCGCGCTGTTAAAATAGGAATTTCTTGAGCTCATAGCCAGACCGCACTTCTCTCTCATAATAGGAACAGGCATAATTTTCACGTCCATAAAGAAATCTTCAGCCATTTTTTTAATGAGTATATACTGCTGATAATCTTTTAAACCAAAAAAAGCAAAGTCAGGCTGAACTATTAACAAAAGTTTCATAACAATCGTTAAAACGCCTTGAAAATGACCAGGTCTATATAAACCGCACAATTTGTTAGAAAAAAAATCATCTATTATAAAAGTTTTATTATTTTTCGTTATCGTGTCATCAGGCAGATACACGCAATCTACATTCAGCCGGCGTAATTTTTCTATATCCCCTTCTATGTCGCGCGGATAATTGTTAAAATCTTCCGACGGTCCGAATTGCAAAGGATTTACGTAAATCGAAACAAAAACTTTTCCATATTTTAATGCATTTTTAACGATACTGAGATGTCCTTCGTGCAGTTTTCCCATAGTCGGGACTAAGGATATTGTTTGACCGGCTGTTTTAAATTTTTTACTCAGTTCTTTAGCATCTTTTATACAGGTTATTATTTCCATTATGTTTATCTTTTAACAACTCTCATTTTTATGTATATTAATTTTTATGTCGATTATGTTCCGTGTATATTAATTTTTATGTAATTTATGTGAAATTTTTTTATCAAATATAATTAATCTTTATATATATTATATATATTTAATCTTTTGACTAATTTATCTTCATTTTAATTTTAATTTTTGATTTTTCATTTTTATTTTTTATTTGCATATTTATATGCTTATATACTATATACTCAAACACTATACACTCATACACTCATACATTTCTGTACACCTCTTTGCCGCCTATAAAAACTTTTAATATATCTTTTTCTTCGAAATCTATAATTTTATCAAAAACATTGTCCTCGGTTAATTTCAAATCTTTCGGAATTTTAAATATTATAAAATCTGCATAAGAATCTGTTTCTAACGTTCCGGTCAGATGCGGAATATTCAGTATAGCTGCATTATTAACCGTTGCCATTTTAAATAGCTCTTTCGATGAAACAGAATGATTATTTTCTTCATTATGTATTTTTCTTGCATATTTCAGCTCATCTAAAATACTTATAGAACTGTTGGAATATAAACTGTCTGTTCCTAATCCGACATTTATACTGTTATCTAATAATTTTCTCAGCGGCAGTCTTGACGAATTAAAAAAATCGTTGCTCCTCGGACAATGAACTATCGATGATCTTGAATCTTTTATCAGTCGAATATCATGCTCGTTTATTTCGTTGGCATGGATCAATGCTGTTTTTGAAGACAGCATCTCCATAGAATTTAAGTAATCCACCGGCGTTGAATATTTCACCGTTCCGTAAGTTTTAGAAGGATTGCTGAATGCTCCTAACTGCAGGGCATTTAATAAATTTTCGGCTATATCCCCCCTGCCTTCTTTCAAAAACGAAATCTCTGATTTATGTTCAGATGTATGAATTGCAATATCTAATTTCCATTTTTTATTTTTTTCCGATAATTTTTGAAAAAGTTCTTTGGAAACAGAATATACGGAATGCGGTGAAAGACCGGGCATAAAAGTTTCTTCCGAGATATGTTCCCTGCGCTGAAAATCATCATTATTCTTGTCATAAACGTCAGATGCACAAAACTCGCGGGGCTTACTTTTTTCATTATTGCTGCAATATTTATAGCAATAATTCAGCGTTTTTTCCAATTCTTTTATTTTTATATCCGCCAGCGAAGGGTCTAATCCGATTATTTCAATATAAGACTTTATTCTTGGATGTTCAATATTAAATTTTTTTACAATATATTCTTCAAACTGCTCAAGCGGTACAATATCACCTATTGCAGTTATCCCTGACTTTATCGAAATTTCATACGCTCTTTTGCGTATGGCTGCCGTTTCTTGGGCCGAAAGATTCATACGCATTTTAATCAGCGAAATAACCCATTCCGAAAATATATGCGGAGTGCTGCCGTCCGCTTCCATAGTAAGTTCCGTATGAATGTGGGCGTTTAATAATCCGGGAATAATCAGCGTCGAATAATTTTTATCTTTTTCAAAATTAACCGCATTTTTTTCCCTGTATGGCGATTCCTGCACCGAGTTAATTTTTCCGGTACTTTCGTCTATAAACAGTTCTGCATTTTTAAACAACGGCAACGTTTCAGAATTAATTAAAATAAATTTTGAATTTATTTTTGTCATCATTCACCGGTTTTACTTAGCAGAGCAAAGAAATACATAAATATTTTCTATTGCAGAATTAAGGTTACACCCATGTTCATAACTATATTTATCTTAGTTACATATCATTGTGTTAATATAATAATATTATCATATCAACTCCTCTTTGTCCAAAATTAGTATGAACAATACAGCCGCTGCTTTTCTGTATGTAAATTATTACAGCAGCGTTATCGGAAATTATTATGAAAAATATGCATTCGGTAAGTATATTATGTACCGTATATTATTCCAATCCGAGGTAGTCTCTGTATTTTATAGCTATTTTAATAAATTCTTCCAACGTTAACGATTGCGGTCTTTTATCTAAGTCTATATTTGAATCTTCATACATTTTTGCCTTCACATCCGGCGGTATGCCCTGAAAAGAAGCATATATTGAATTTCTCAATTTTTTTCTTCTTAATTTAAAAAGCTGATGGACTAAATAGCTGAAATATGGGGAAGACGCAGCCCATTTTATATCTTCCGAATATTTTAAATCTTCAAATTTATTTAAATCAAGCGGAGTCATTTTCATCACGGATGAATCAATTTTTGGCATTGGACGGAAATTTTCTTTAAAAACATCAAATAATAATTCAGTTTCAAAATTTGCTTCCACTATTACGCTAAAAGCGCTTCTGGCTGATTCATCGTTTTTAGCAAGAAGTCTTCCTGCAAATTCTTTTTGAAACATTAATGTAAAATCTTTGAAAGCATCTTTTTCTTTGTTAAATTTTTCCATTATAGGGCTTGATATTTCATAAGGAAGATTTGAAATTAACCTTAATTTTGAATTTATACTTTTAGAATATTCAATAAAATCAAATTTTAATGCATCTATATTAAAAAATTTTAAATCGCATTTGTTTTTTTGTTTATCCTCGGTTTGTCTATTAGAATTTTGGTTATTCGAATATAGTTTTCCCTCGACATAAGACAGGTAAAAAGGGTCTATTTCAATAATAGTCAAGGTTTTAACTTTGTCTACTATCAAATCGGTTAAAACGCCTTCTCCCGGTCCTATCTCAACAACATTGTCGTCTTCCGTAAAATTGCAGGACTCTACTATCTTTTCAGCAATTGCTTTATTTATCAAAAAATTTTGACCAAATTTTACTTTAGTTTTGATAGGCATATTATGTATAGATTATAATATATAGAAAGACAAATATTAACTTACAATTAGTAAATATTGTTATAAAATAGAAACCGATATACTAACATACTGACATGCCAGCATATTAAAATATATAATGCAGATTAAGCAATAAAATTTCTATAATTCCCATGCAGGTTCCGCGTTTAAACTATAAAATATTTTTTTATTCCTGCTTGGGTCAATATTTTTTTTAAAAAACCCCATATATCCTATCATAGCAGCGTTATCCGTACTGTATGCAGGCTCCGGGAAGAAAGCGTTTAATTTAGAACTTTCAAGAAAGATACTTCTTATTCTGGAATTTGCCGATACGCCGCCGGAAATAGAAACATCTTTTATTCCTGTATAATCGCACACTGCCAAAACCTTTTTATATAAAATTTTTGCTATAGTCTCCCTGAGGCATGCAAAGATATTAAAAACCGTCACTTCCTGCAATTGCTTTGGTCCGCCCAATTTATTGATTTCTGATATCACCTGTGTTTTTAATCCGCTAAAACTTAAATCAAAACTGCCGGAATGTTCCATGGGCATAGAAAAATTAAAAGCATCAATACTTCCTTTTTCAGCTAATGTGTCAATAATTTTACCGCCGGGGTATCCGTAATTTAAAAAATTGGATATTTTGTCAAATGCTTCTCCGCATGCGTCATCTCTCGTTTTACCGACTAATTTTATATCTTCGTGAGATTTCACGATATAAATATGCGAATGTCCTCCTGATATAACAAGAGCGATAAAAGGAAAAAATTCTTCCCTTTGTAAAAAAGGGCTGAAAATATGACCCTCAATATGATTTACAGCGGTTATGGGAACTTTAAGCGCATAGCTTAATGTTTTGGCTGTCATAATACCGACAAGCAAAGAACCGGCAAGACCCGGACCTGAAGTAACAGATAGCATATTTATATCTTTTAATTTCATATCTGCTTTCAACAATGCAGCATTGACAGCCGGAATAGCACTTTTTATATGATTTCTGGAGGCTAATTCCGGAACTACTCCCCCGTAAATTCCGTGTATGAAATCTTGAGAATACACCACATTTGAAATTATGCTGATTTTTAAATTATCTTTTTTAAGAATTGAACAAGAAAAATCATCGCAGCTTGATTCTATAGCAAGATTAAAAATAGGTTGACTATTCATATGTTCATGTTGCGGCATTATTTTCTTTTTTCTACCTGTACGTATAAGTTTATATCCGTACTGTAATTATTTTATATTATTTTATATATTTTATATTATTTTAACTAAGAAACCTTACGGTACGGCACGGCAGCCAGAGCTTCAATATCATTGTTTCGCTAATTTTTCTAACGCCGATTTAGCTAACGCTGCCGCCTTGCTGGAACTGTAATCGGCTATAACCTGCTTGAACAAAATAATGGCATCTGAAGGATCGGATAATTTGGAAAAGCCTACTCCCTGCAGATATATTGCCATAGCTACATGTTTGTTTTTTGGATAAAGTCTTGTAAATTTGTGAAATTCAAGAATAGAAACCGGATAATTTTTTAATTTAAAATTAGAAACGGATTTGTAATAATTTGCATCGCCCGCCTTTGGAGATTGAGGATATTTATTAAGATATTTTTTAAATAAAACTAATGCCTTTTTATACAAACCTTTATTATAATACGATTTAGCCCTACCGTATTCTTTCAGTTCTTTTCTGAGCGCAAGCTGTTTTATAGAAATTTTGGGTACTATCACCGGTTTGACTTTACTAATTACAATTTTAGGGGTAACTTTAGATGTTATTTTTTGTTTTGATATAGCGGAAGATTTAAACTTTTCTTTCTTTAGCAACTTTATTAATTCTTTATTTACCAATATTCTATAATTTCTAAATTCCGTTTGAAGCAATTTCATATCATGCGAAATAATTTCATATTTCCCGTATAATGAACTGAGATTAGATTTTACACTTGCAATTTTTGCGCCCTGATTAGCGACATTTACCTGGGTTTGATGAAGAGCCTGCTCTGAATCTGTTGAATTTTGCGATAAATTGGCAACCTTTCTGTTTAAATTACGCACTTGAATTTTAAGATGATGTATCGTATCCGGCTCCATTTGAGCGCATCCCGATAATAAAAAAGAAAACGTAAAAATACATAAAGATAATAAAGAAGCAATTTTAAAATAATGAAGAATATGTTTTTTATTAACGGCATCTTTTTCTTTTATTATTATCGGCATAATATCAATCCTCTGATTTTATTTTTAATTTGTCTTTGTAAATAAATTTTATAGAAATAAAATTTTTATCTTTATTTTATATGTATTATGAAAATTTATCAACTATAAATGAGAAAAATTTGGCATATACTTCACATATCTACTTTTATCTATAAAATCCCTCCAGTTAATCTCTCTAATAATCTTTTTGCTAATCTCTCTGTATGTATGTTTTTACTGCAAATATATTTTAATTTATTAATAGCTCTAAACTTTAAAATTTTAATAAGTTGATTTAAGCGTCCAAGCCGGATTATAATAATTTTGCATCTCCGGAAAAATATGCGGCATCAGAAGCATAATTCCGCTTGCCGTGGTGTCCATTAAATATATTTCTTCTCTGCCTCCAAATTCGGTATCGAAAGATATAATCCTCGAATCCCTTGTCCACGAAGGATGATGACATCCGTAAGGGGTATCCGTCAATTGCCTTTCATTACTCCCGTCAGGATCAATAATACATACCTGAAGAGCTCCGTTGATAAACGATGTAAAAACTATTTTTTTTCCGTTTGGCGACCATGCAGGGCTGGTATTATAATAGCTGCCATTGAAAGAAATCATGTGAACATCGGAACCGTTTGAATTCATTACATATATCTGAGGTCCGCCGCCGCGGTTTGAAACAAAAACAATTCTGTTGCCGTTTGGAGAAAATGACGGCGACGTGTTTATTCCAAATGTATTTGTAAGTCTTTTCAAATCGGTACCGTCAGCATTAATCGTGTATATCTGGGTATTGTAGTGACCTGGGGTCAACGCTAAAGCCAGCTTTTGTCCGTTAGGCGACCAGCTTACAAAATCAGCCGGTCCAGGCAAATCTAATTTTATTGCCCTATCTGTAATCAAATTTTTTATAAATACGGCGGGATCTCCGTCTTTAAACGAAATGTAGGCTACTTTTTTTCCGTCTGGAGAAGGATACGGAAATATATTGATAGAGTTATTATCTGTTATCCTTTTAACTCTGTGTCCTCCAAAATCCATCTCAAATATATTCTTCACGTTGTTTTTTTCACCCACAAAAAAAACTTTTGTAGTAAACGGTCCTTTTTTGCCCGTTAAAAATTTTAAAACAGCATCGGCAAATTTATTGGCAAGATACCTGTCTTTGCTAAGACCGCCTTCTAGAACCTCGCTAAACAAAAGTTTTTGCGAATATATGCTTATAAGGTTAGCTTTAAGAGTAATATTGCCGCCCTTAACTTTATAGGAACCGTTGATTAAATATTCAGTATTTAATACCGTCCAGTCGGAATATTTTATTTTAGAGGCGTTGAGATGGGCATCTTGCGGATTTTCAAGATAAGACAGCGGATTTACTATATGAAAATAACCGATAACGGAAAGGTCGTGGCGTACTACGTGAGCTAATTTGGATGCTAAGGAAGAATGCTGTTTGTATTTTGTTAAATTCTTGAAATCAGGCACCGCAATTCTAATTTTTTTTATACTTGCCTGATATATGTTAATATAAACCTTTGCACTGGCATTGTACGGTTTAAATAAAACGCCGCAGAACATCGCAATTAAAAAAATAAATAGATAAAAAAATAATAGATTAGAGGATTTAAATTTAGGATAATTAAAACCGATTGTACATTTTATCTTTGCTGCATCTAAGCCATTATTTATTTTTGTCGACTGAAACATCTTTTGTATATCCTCTCATTTTTTATTAATTTATTTAATTTTATATAATGTTATGTAATATTACGCAATGTTATATTTATATAATATTTGCTGATACTTAATTTATATTTACATCAGTAAGTTATACTATGTTACGCTATGCTGTACAAGCTGTTTATATTATTTAGTTTAAGTAAACTATTCACCCTTTAATATTTCTTTTGGATAAAAAATAGCTAAAACACCGTTGTTTTCATTTTCAGAGTTCATGTAAGACATAAAACCGTGCGGCGGAGGCGGCAGAGGGGCAGATGATTTTACGGCTGCTATGGACTGAGCGTCAAAAAAACCGCTTCCCGATGACTTTATTAATCTTACATCATAAACCAGACCGCCTTTAGTTATTTTAAAAGCAATTATAGATTTAAAATGCAGATACTTGGATAAATTAATATTAAAATTTGAAATAATTATGCTTGTTATCTTGCTTATATAGCTGCCGAATCTATGAACATTGCCTGCTATCATAGAACTTTGCAGTTTGCTGTAAGCGCTGTTTAATTTTATGGTTGTGTTTAAATGCGAATATACGCTGGATGATACCTGCTGCGGCGGTGTATAAACCGGTTTATGAGGAACAATTTTATACGGCTGCGGTTTTATATGCCGGCGCACAACTTTCTTCGGGTAAATCATTGACGATTTTGATTTAGCAACAGGTATAACTGCTTTACTGATTACAGGAACAGATACAATTTTTTTCTCTGTTATAGCCTTATGCTGCCTATTATGAATGACTGCAGGCTTTTTAACTGCGCGTACGGTATTTTTCTTTATAGAATGAGTTAAAGCTCTTGTGGAAGCTAACGGTCCAGGAACAGCACTTACAACGCTTACAACAACTTTTGAGCCCAACGATTGAATCTTAGATTTAAATTTTATTGAAATAAAAATCAGCAATCCTATTAGGAGTACATGAAACAGGAATGATACAATATAATATTTTCCTATTCCTTTAGCTTTATCTTCATTATGCATTATACATTGCTATAATAATAATTACCAATAACCGTATTATTAAAACTGTAAAAAAAATTTGACATTTATTTTAATATTTTAACGTATTTTTTCAACGTTTTAGCACAGGATTTTTAGTTACCATGCCAATCTTGCTTATACCTGCCATTTTTACGGCAGCCATTACTCTTATGACAACGCCGTAAGGTATGGAAGAATCGGCTTTTAAAAATATTTCTTTATCGGTTCTGTTTTTATAAATAGCCCGCAATTTAGAAGATAATGTCGGCAGACTAACCTTTAGCGCATTAATATAGACTTCACGCGAACTGTTTATAGACACTACTATAGTTTTTTCAGGAGACTTTATTGCACGCGCCGATGCGGTAGGAAGATGAACTTTTATGCCGTGCTCAAGCATGGGCGCCGTCACCATAAATATTACCAGCAGCACAAGCATCACGTCAACAAATGGAGTGATGTTTATTTCAGCCATAAATTTATAGTTTGAAGACAAATTATTTTTTTCTTCTCTATTGTTATTTTGAACAAACACGATTAATTAATCTTTTAAAATTTGTTTTTCTACTATTGTCATAAATTCATACGCAAAATCATCCATCTCGTTGACTAGCACTCTAACCTTATTAGTATAATAATTATAGGCTATGACGGCCGGTATAGCGGCAAAAAGACCCGCCGCCGTAGCAACAAGCGAATCGGCTATTCCCGGAGCTACTACAGCAAGTCCAGCCGTTCCGGCTTTTTGAATACTTTCAAACGATGTCATGATACCCCAGACAGTGCCGAATAAGCCGATAAACGGCGAAGTAGAACCTGTTGTAGCAAGAAAAGGTAAAGTCAATTCTAATTTTGATATTGAAGAAAGCTGCGATTTTTTTAAAGCCCTTTCAACCAAGTGCGAACCGTTTAATTTGGTATCGTACTCGCTCAGGGATTTTTCTTTGTCTTCCGTAGCCATTTTTTTCAGACTCACTAATTCTTTATATGCCGATTCAAACATGGAAGCGACGGGGCTATAATCCAAATTTTTAGCGGCGGACATAACATAGTCCAATCTTTTAGATTCCCAAAAAATGTCTATAAATTCTTTATTCTCTCTTTTAGCTCTATTTAAATAACGGAGCTTGTAAAAAATAATTGCCCATGAAGTCAGAGAGAAAAAAGCAAGAATTAAAAGAACAAGTTTTACTATTATATTTGCGTCTAAAATATGGGTTAAAATGCCGAAGCTATGAATCATAAAAGTAGATTAAATTTTTATTTTGTTGAATTGCCGTTGAATTTATAATATTGCCGCTATTTATTTGAGAATAGAAACGTTCCAGAACATTTCATTTAATTAAATTCATTATTTTATTTAATTACTGTAAATATTTAATTACTAAACTTGTTATTAAATAAATTATTAAGCCATTAAATAAAAACTATAAATAAATTAAACACGAACATCTTCGTCAGGAAGCATTTCAAACTGAGTACAGTCAACACCGCATTCAGGACATTCGTCAGGCGGTGTTTCGCCATAATAAATATATCCGCAAACCACACATCTCCACGTATGCATAATTAAATCACCCCTCTTAAACTTTATTATTTTATTTTAATTTTCCTATACTATATATTATTATATTTTTTCACGAAATATAGAAAATGAAACCGCCTCTTTATCTTTTAAAGCCGCACAATTTAATTATAAATTATTATTACCGAATTTACAATAATTATTGTAGGTAAAAAATATATTGACAATTTAAAATAATAACTATATATTGTTGAATGTTTGAATATCATTCTATATATTGTTGAATGTTTAATTTATATTTAATTTTTAATTTATTTTACAACCATAAAACATAGGTGTGAAAATGGACATTAGTAAGAAGAATTTAAATGTTGAAAAACCTGCAGATTCAAAAATGGATTTTGAGGCGGATATTGAAAAAGACACTCTATTAAAAAATTTTAGCGAAAATGCCGTGACGGTTCTAAAAAAACGCTACTTAGCAAAAAATGCGGACGGTTCTATAATTGAAAATATTTCAGGAATGTTCGAGCGGGTTGCGGAAAACATCTCCGAAGCAGATTACAACTATAAATCTTCTAAAGAAAATATCGCAAGGTTAAAATATGATTTTTACGATGAAATGTCCAATTTGAGATTTCTTCCGAATTCTCCCACTTTAATGAACGCCGGCAGACCCCTTCAGCAGTTATCCGCGTGTTTTGTGCTTCCCATAGAAGATTCTATGAGTTCAATATTTGAGACATTAAAAAATACGGCGCTTATTCATCAGAGCGGTGGCGGCACAGGGTTTTCGTTTTCAAGATTGCGACCGAAAAATGACGTCGTTCATTCAACAAAAGGCGTATCTAGCGGTCCTGTTTCGTTTATGCAGGTTTTTAATGCAGCTACGGAAGCAGTTAAGCAGGGAGGTACCAGAAGAGGCGCCAATATGGGAATTCTTAACATAGACCATCCTGATATCATTGATTTTATAACATCTAAAAAAGATACTTCAAAACTTAATAATTTCAATATATCTGTTGCAATTACCGAAGATTTTATAAATAAAGCACTAAATAACGAAGAATATCCGCTAATAAATCCGAGAAGCAAAGAAGTAGTAAAATACCTCAACGCAAAAGAAGTGTTGAATACAATAATAGAACTGGCATGGAAAAGCGGTGAGCCGGGCATAATTTTTATAGACAGAATTAATAAATTTAACCCGGTCCCGTCCGCCGGTCCAATCGAATCTACAAATCCTTGCGGTGAACAACCACTTATTCCTTACGAATCATGTAATCTTGGTTCTATAAATATTGGCAAATTCATAAAAAAACATCCGATAAACGTAAAGATGAGCGGATTAGAAATAATGGACGCTACCGGAACGAGGTTCGGCGAAACTAATTTATCAGCCGATTATTATGCAAATTTTATAGATAGTTTAATAGATTGGGAAGCCTTAAGAAAAACCATTCATACAGCTACCCATTTTTTAGACAATGTTATAGACAAAAATAATTATCCTCTTGACAAAATAAAAGAAACTACACTGTCAAACAGAAAAATAGGGTTAGGCTTAATGGGATATGCGGACACCCTTATAAAATTGGATATTCCGTATAACAGCAATATTGCATTGCAAACAGCTGAAAAAATAATGAAATTTATAAACAGCGAATCAAAAGAAAAATCTCAAGAGCTTGGAGAAATTCGCGGAAGTTTTCCTAATTTCGAAAATTCAGTATGGAAAACAAACGGCTATAAGGCAATGCGAAACGCAACTACTACCACAATCGCGCCGACAGGCACCATAAGCATTATAGGCGGGGCTTCAAGCGGTATAGAACCTTTATTTGCGCTAAGTTATGAAAGGCATGTTTTAGACAACCAGTCATTAATAGAAATTGATAAAAATTTAAAAGATAAATTTGAAGAACTGGGCATTTTCTCCGATGAATTAATAAATTTTATAGCAAAAGAGGGTAAATTTGACAAAAATACATACCAAAACTGGAAACATTACAATCCATTGCCTTTGAAAATAAACCCTGAAATAAAAAACTTATATGAGAAAAACGGAGAAAAATTAGAAGAATATCAAATTTTTGAATATTTAAACTCGGTTTTTATCACAAGCCATGATATTTTGCCTAAATGGCATGTATTAACTCAATCGGCTTTTCAGAAATATACAGATAATGCTGTAAGCAAAACGGTTAATTTTCCTCATGATGCTACCAAAGAAGATATTGAAGAAGTTTATATGCAGGCTTATAGACTCAATCTTAAGGGAATTACCGTTTATAGAGACGGCTCTCGCGAACAGGTTTTAACAACGCCGAAATCGCAAGAACGAAAAACACAAAACGAAAATAGCATTGCAATCAACAACGACAACGCGGTCAATAATTCCGCCGGATTGGATAATTCATCAAGATGTATGCCAATAGAGCCGAGAAAACGACCTGATATTATTCACGGAGTGACGATAAAGACTGTAACAGGCTGCGGACCTTTGTACGTTACCGTAAATAAAGACGAAAACGGAGCGCCTTTTGAAATTTTTAATTCTATAGGCAAATCTGGCGGTTGCGCTCAAAGTCAGACGGAATCTATTGGCAGGATGGTCAGCATGGCATTGCGCTCAGGAATTGATGCCGAAGAAATTATAAGCCAGCTAAAAGGAATAAGATGCAATCAGCCATACGGATTTGGAGAAAGTATTATTTATTCCTGCGCAGATGCTATAGGCAAGGCTCTTGAAAAAAGTTTAAAAGAAATGACGTACCTGAAAAAACAAAATTGCCGAGACAATGCTTTAAACATTAATACTATAAATAAAAATAACGGCAATAATCGCAATTATAATAACGAAAAAGGTAATATTAACGCAACATCGGGGTTAAATGCTCAATTCAGAGGCGCATGTCCGTCCTGCGGCGGTTCAAATCTTAAACATGCTGAAGGCTGCACCGTATGCTTAGACTGCGGCTATTCCGACTGCGGGTGATACAACTGTGCGGCGAGCAGCGGTACGGTTTAGAACTGAAGCCAATCAACCAGCCCTCGTCATGTAGAACTTGAGTCGTAAGACTTATGAGTAATTGGTTGATTATGGATAGTAAACACAACTACGGATATACTTCACTATTTCCTGTCAACTGTGTCTGTCTTTAAGCAAAAGAATAGTAAAGCATGCCTTTTCTGCTATCAGTGAGGCAGACTTAAGAAAAGTTAATAAATAAAATCCCCTGTTTAATCTCTTGCTATCAAATAACATGATATGCTGTTAAGAGTATTAAACAGGGGTTTTTCTTCCAGGGGGATGGAAATTATAAAATCATGATTGTTTTCAAATTAATTAATACGCAGTTCCGTAAAGGATTAATTTTTTCAGCGAACCCTGAATAGAGCCAGGCATCCCCATATGCTGCATAAATGCCCACATTCCTGCATCGGCAAAATAATATTTCATCCTCCACATTTCGCCTAATATGCCGATATTAGTATAGTTTCCGTCACGATATACTAAGATTTCAACAGGAAAAGCAGAACTGTGGTCTATACCAGGATTTTTATACGTTTTTGTAGCTCTTGCTCCGCTGTCTATTGTGATACTGTGTCTTTCGGTAGAATTTCTTGTTACTCCCAACTCTATAAAGCCTGACGATGGATCATTTATTTCATAAGCGTAATGCCACCTGCTTTTGTTTATTTGAATTCCCTTCTTAACTAAAGCGGCAACACCTTCAAGATTTGCATTTGTGCTTCCCGAATAATTCTGAACAACAACAACGCTGCCTGGAAAAGAACCGCCTCCTATGCCGCCCGGAAATCTGCCCGCTCTCATCGGACCATATTGTGTGTTCGATGCCGTACCTCCCACCGCTGCCCTAATTGCACTTTTAATCTTATTGTTCATCTTGGCGGCATAAGCAATATATGAATTTCCTGAAAACGTTCTTGCAAGAGCCGGAAGATTGACCATACTTACAACCGTTCCATGCGTGGGGGTTGTATAGACGCTTACTCTGAGCGGCAAACCAAATGCTGCAGCGGGGTTTTTACCGTTATCAGTCATATATGCGTCATAAGATTTATTATTAGCTACAACGACAGTAGATATATGAGAATCTCCCTTAGGAAGCGAAATTCTTTTTACGGAAACCACATTCCAGCCGATATTATTTAAGGCATTTTTAACCTTACCCACGACAGACGAATAGCTGCCTCCGACATTTAGCGCAATATTTGTAAAAACCCCGTAAGTAGCGGCATGAGATTTTATACTGCTAAACGAAATAATAAATACGCTCAGCATAAAAATAAAAATTAACTTTCTAAATAATTTTAAACCCATAATGCGCTTTCCTCCTTTAATGTTTGTTAAGTTAATGTGATTGTTAATATGACTAATTATTATTTTTAACTAAAATCAATATTTAAAAATAATATTTAGTTTTTATCATATTATAAAATGTAAGTCAATTAATAATTTACATTAAATTAATATAATATCTGCATACTTAGATATTTATATAAGTTAATAATTGAATACCTAATGCGGAGTTATAGAGATAAATATAGGTTAGATATTTAGATAAGATAATAATTATCGGTTATAATTATAAGGGCAGATGTATTTTTAAGCTCTTATTTATGGTTTTATTTTTTGCGTGTTACGATTTTAATTCCGGGGCCGGCTTGGCAAGAAAAAATCCCTGTCCGTAATCTACGCCTAATTTTGTAACTTCCTGCAATATTTCATAATTTTCTATAAATTCTGCAATAGTTTTTATACCGACTTCTTTTGCTATGGAAACAGAACTTATTACAAAAGCCCTGTCTATTTTATCTGTCATAATGCTTCTTATAAATTCACCGTCAATTTTGATAAAATCAACCGGAAAATGTTTAATATATAGAAATGAACTGAAACCGGAACCGAAATCGTCTACTGCAAACCTGAAACCTTCATATTTCAAATTGGTAACAAACTTTTCAAGCAGCGTTATATTCTTAATAGTTTCTCTTTCCGTAAGTTCAAAAACTATTCTATCGGGATTTATATTATATTTTAAAATGATATCTTTAACATTTTTAATAAACTCGGAAAGAATCAATGATTTTGGAGACAGATTGACAAATAAAAACCCGTCAAAATCACTTTCTTTCATCATTTTAAACGCTTTTTCCATTAACAAAAGGTCTAATTTATGCGCTACACCTATTGCCTCAGCCACTTCTATAAATTCACCCGCCGAAAGCGTTGCCCCTTTATAATTTATTCTCATAAGAAGTTCATTGGCAAGAATTTTATTGTCTTTTAATCCGACAATCGGTTGAAAATAAGGGACCATGACTTCTGTTCTATTTAGTGCGTCTATTACCATATTGCTCTTTTCACGAGCTTCCTGATATACAGTAATCATGTCTTCTTCCTGTGCGACATAAACCTGATTTTTGCCTTTAGCCTTCGCTTTATACATCATATTGTCCGTAAGCATAAAAATATCTTTTTCTGTAGCTGCGGACTGGGGATATGATGCAACGCCTATTGAAGACGTTATTCCAATATTTTTTTTGCTATCGGGATATTTTAGAAGCAAAGTTCCGATTTTCTCTCTGATTCTTTCGGCTATCATATAAGCCTGCTCTATACCCGCCCCCGGCAGAATTATCGCAAACTCGTCTCCTCCATACCTTGCTAGGATATCCCCGCTTCTTTTTAATTTATTTAAAATATCTGCAACATTCTGAAGCATTGTATCTCCAAAATTATGCCCATACATATCGTTGATAAATTTAAAATTATCCAAGTCTATAAACAATAAACTGAAGATAGAATTATTTCTGTTGGCTCTTTCCGCTTCGTAATGAAGGAATTCATTGAAGACTCTCTGATTATAAAGTTCCGTAAGTCCGTCTCTCGTAGCATAATATTCAAGGTCTTTGGTATATTTGTAAATTGCTTTTATTGAACCTATGACATTTAAAAGCGTCGTCAGAACACTATTTATTACTAACTCTCTGGTACTGTCAAGAGATTCTTCTGACTGGACTCCTATCCCTACAATGCCGCCAATATGAGGCGTATTCAGTATTATTTTTTTGGTTTTAACTGAAATATCGTCAGCGGTTAATTCAGGCAGTTTAATCTTTTTATCGGCTATATTATGGGTTATTATTATATTTTCCATATCTTTCAATAAAGGACTAAAACTGTCATGGTATATATTTTTATTTACCATTTCGTTGAATATTATTTTTGTTTTTTCTGTAGGTTCCCCTTTCCAGAAAACTTCTAATTCTATGAGCTCTTCATCCTGCACGAATATTGAAAATACATTATAAACTTTAATAATATTGTTCATTTCAATCAGCAGATTAAAAACATGCTCTTTCCAATCTTTTACCACTTCAGAAGTTATTATAAAACGTTCCAGAAGTTTGATTTCAAATTCCAATATGTCTTTATCTATAGCAACATCTCTGAGTTTTGACGAAAGTTTTACAATACCCTGATAAACGCTGTTAAACTCTTCAAATTTAAGGTCGGAGAGATTAGACTCTAACATTTTTAAATCTCTGACTGTATTAATATTTTCAACTTCTTTATTAATACTGTTTATGCCTTTTTTAACGGATTTTCTTAAAATAAAAGCCACAAATGCTCCGCCTATAATAGGCAGCAAAAATATAAGTATTAAAAGCGCGTAATAATAATATTGGATTTTTTTAGTTAAATAAACAGGATTGAATGAAACTTCAATGACGCCGTTAACATCTCCTGTCTTAGCCATAGTATGACATTTAAGACATAGCTCTTTATCTTTTAGCGGATAGGCATAAACGGACAAACCTTTGATTTTTTTATATTCAGGCAAACCTGTTAAAAATGACTGCGCTACGACAGAATTCTCGGCAGGCTGAGAAATTTTACCGAACTGCTTAGAAACAATTTTACCTCTGAAGATACTTACATTTACCATTTTTTCAGAATCAGAGGATTTTTTTAACGCTCTTATAAATTCGGCAACCTGCTTTTCATTCCATCCTCTTTTCATTACCTGAAACATAGTATTAAATGTTTCATCTGCAATATAAGAACTTGTAATCCTTGTTCCGGTATTAATTATTTTATTGCTGAAATTTGATAATAACAAGGCAGATGCCGCAGCAATCAGAATAGAAACAGATATTGCTATAGATAAAATAAACTTATCCAACCGTTTGAATTTAAACAGTTTAATTATAATATCTCTTGCAAATTTGATTATCTTATGAAAGTAATTCATTGGCATCTTCCTTGGTAGGAATACCCACATATGAAAGTTTGCCGTCGATAATAGTTGAAGGAACACTCCTTATATACAAGCTGATAGATATCCGTCTGCCTTCAGGTTCTGAAACATCAATCAGTCTATAAGTGAAATCCTTCCTTTCATCAAACAATGTTTTCCAGACTCTGTCAGCAGGAACACATTCTTCGCACCATTTCGAGACAAGCAATATTACTTCATGCTTAATTGCTTTTTTGTTTTCCTTAGTAATGTCGGCAGCATCACCGATATTATCATTGCCGTCCCTATGTGCGCCGCTATCTTCACTATTGCTATTCATTTTTTTTATATAATATAAACTGTAAAATTTAATTAATTTATGCAATGGCTAATTTTTTTATCTGCATATCCATCGTATCAATTCTGCCGAAATGCGGAATATTCTGTGGGTCAACATTTGATAATAATAAAACAGTTATTATATTTTATTTATTTGCCGGCGCATTTGTTTGCATAATTGCAAAAATAACACCGCAGTAAAAGTCTCATCTCACTGACTGGAACACCTCATGCATTGAATCTGCTCTTTTATAATTTTTTCTCTGTAGAGCTCAATGGCTTCTTTCCCTGTTACGAGAAATTTGAGTTCATCTAAATTAGAAGCTTTAACTTTTGTCACCCATCCGTCGGTATAAGGAAGTATATTTAATAAAAGGGGGTCGTTCAAAAGTTTTTCATTGACTTCTATAATTTCACCTGAAACAGGCGACGGGATAGGTCCAACCCATTTTCCGCTTTCTATCGTAGCCGTATTGCCGCGTCTATTAACCATTGTTCCTATTTTTTTAAACGTAACATGAAGAATTTTCCCAGCCTGAGTCTGAGCAACATCAGTCATGCCTAAAATCACTATGTTGTTATCCACAGGTTTAGCCCATGTATCTTTTTCTGTATCGTAATAAATGTCCTCAGGTAATTCGCATCCTTGAACTTCAGCCATAATATCTCCAAATTTATATTCTATTATATTTATGATAACACTGTAAATAATAATTCTTCATTTTAAATATTTATGTGATTTTTATCACTGATATTTATATTATATATGATAAAATTTAAAAATGGATCGATATAAAATTAATATAAATAATATATACATCCTAACTTATATAATATATATAATATAACATATAATGATATAACTTAAAAATATTGTATCAAAATTAATCAAATTTACAAAATTGAGCAATTGAGAAATAAATTCACAATAGATAATGACAGGGAGAATATTATGGATACAATGCTGGATCCGATAGACGCATTAAAAAGTGATCATGAAGCAGTAAGAGCTGTTTTAGGAAATCTTGACGGTTATTTAAAAAAAATAGGAGGTCAGACATCCGATTCTCTGAGAAAAAATCTAATAAATCAGCTTCACGAAATTACTTCTTTTATTGATAAAGACCTTGAAATACATTTTAAAAAGGAAGAGAACGCTTTATTTCCGGTCCTTGGAAATTATATAGGTACGGAAACAGGACCAATTCACGTAATGCTTTTGGAACATGAACAATCAAGACAGCTTTCTAAAGAATTTAAAGATGCTATAGCCGAATATTCAATAGACGGCAAGTATGGAAATATCGTATCGGAAGGGGACAGCCTGATACAGTTGCTATCGGAACATATAGAAAAAGAAGATAATATATTGTTTAATATGGCAGAAATGCAATTAAGCAATGAAGAGAAAAATGAAATTATGGACAAAATGAGGACAGTTAAATAATCCGATAAAAAATGAGGACAATAAAATGCAAACGGAAAAATTAAAAAAAGTAAAATTAGACGTGAGAGAAGACATAGCAAAAGGTGATGATCCGTTTCAAAAAATAATGGAAGCGGTAAACTCTCTCAAAGACGGTGAAGCGTTAGAGGTTATTAACAGTTTTGAACCTTTTCCGCTGTATTCCGTACTTAGAAACAAAGGATTTGAACATACAGCAAACCATGTTGACGGCGGATTTGAAATTACTTTCTATAAAACAGATAATCACAAAAACGAACCTGCTGCCGATGAAGATTGGAAAAATGAAAATAATTTCAATGACGATGATTTAAAAAAACTCGCCCACTGCAGAGAAGCAGAGCTTGATGTTAGAGAATTGGAGCCTCCGCAGCCTCTTTTGAAGATTTTCGAAATTATTGAAAATATGGATAAAGACGCGGCATTATCGATAATTCACGACAGAAAACCGATACATTTATATCCGAGACTAAAAGATGCAGGATTTAAATTTTTAACAGAAGATACCGGAAGCGATTTATATTCCATAAAAGTTTGGAGAAATTAGAAATTTTTAAAGTTAAGAGCAAATTGATCGGCTTTTTAACAATATAATTCTTTAAAACTAAAATAACTTTTGAAATAACTTGCGATTTACGAAAACCATTTATAACGGTCAAAAGAGATTATAAAGATTATAAGACTAAATATTATTATTGTAAGTTTTAACCAAACTTTTCAAGACATTTTTCAGGCATTTTTTTCCATGATTACTAAATTCATGAAAAATATTAACGAAGCTGCTGCCAGCGTTCCGGATAAAATCCTTATTAAACTTATATCTGCAATAAGTAAAGCAAAAGACATAACCGGAACAGCCGCTATAAATAATACCGCATCAAAATATTGAAGATATTTTTTCTGCATATTGCCTATTAAACCTTTATAAGCTCCATGTTTAATCTTTTCAAATTTTTTCAGACTTATGAGGAATGGAAATATTTTATGCAAAAAACCTATTATTACCATACCTGCATAACCAAATAGCCCGATAAATCCAAACGCATAATAAATGCCCTGATTTTCGGCTATTGCTCTTGCCGGTAAAAATAATATCATATTTCCGATAAAAACCGCAGAAAGTAAAAAAACAATACCGGCATACAGATAAAAAATTGTAATATCTAATTTTTTCTTAATCCTGCCGTTCATTAGTCTGTAAAATTCAAAAGAAAATAAGATTATTCCCGCCGATAATAAAAAATCACCTATATAAAAAAGATTCTGTCCGATTGAATAATAAAAACCGTTTACTATTGACGATATTATTATCAGAATTATTCCTGAATTTAATAATACAAAATCTGTTATCCAGATAAAATGTCCGGGCTTTTTTGTCATATAAAACATAGGCAGCAGGCGGTAAGATATTGCAATAAACAGCATAACGATAAAACCGCCGGACATAATATAAATATGGTTCGTTAACAAATTAAAAATATATTTGCCTATTATGTTATTATAATAAAAAGAAACAGCCATGTACGCGCCTGCGGAAAGTCCGATAAAAAGATATATATAAGCAAACAGAATGCCGAAACCGGTGTAATCCCATTTTTTTATTTTCTTCAAACTTATCATAATATTTAAATCGTAAATAAAGACGGCTATAAATAAAAGCACGCCTCCGGACGCTATAAACTCGGCATCAAAATAATGCATTCCCGCAATAAAAATTATAAGAGATGATGTATAGCCGTAATAAACGTAATAAACTATTTTATCAAAAGCTATCTTTACGCCGAGCGCCACAGGAATCAGCATATACGAAGCACCCATTATTACCATAAGAAGGAAGCCCAGCGTGAAAATATGGGTCAGGGCAATAATTTTTGTATTCATAAAAAAATAGGTCAAAAAACTGTTTGAATCAATCATCATATAGCAAAAAAACAGTATTAAAAATATAGATGCCGTTTTAATATGCTTTAAAGCAATGTTGACAGAACTATCTCCATTCACAATTTGTTCCCCCAAATATATATAGTATAATTTATCACTATTATCTATTTTGAAGCTTTTTAAGGACATCAGGTTTTAGCAAAGAATAATTCCATTCCGGTTCCCATACAATATTGACTTCTGCATCTTTTACGCCTTCAATTTTTTTTAAAGATTCCTCTGTTTCAAATTTCAAAACATTACCCAACGGACATCCTCTTGACGTTAAAGTCATATCAAGAACTATTTTCTTATTTTGTTCGTCAATTTTTATATCATATATCAACCCGAGGTCAACAATATTTATTTCTAGCTCAGGATCTACAATGCTTTTCAAGTTTTTTAAAACACTTTCTTTTGTAAGCATAATCACACCGCTGTTATTTTTTAATTTTTTTAATTTTTTTTTAATGATATTTGCAAAGATATTTAAAGAATATTTGATAATTGTTTACAGCCATGTTTATAACTGAAACTGCTAAACATCAGTGTTTTCTATACCATACACTCTCATATTTATACATATATTATAACAATAAAAATAAAAATAAATTGATTATTATCACAATTTTTTTTATTTTTTGCCTGCTTGACATCTGCGATAATTTTAGATAGTATAAATAATAAAGCGGTACTACAGTCTGTTTCTTCTATGTAACTACATTAACCATAAATAATATTAAAATAAACATTAAAATATCTAAATAAAATTGAATAAAATAAACATTAAATATTAAAATGGAGAATTTAATCATGAATTTAATATCTGAAAGATTAAAAAATATTATTATTATTTCTTGTTTAATAATATTTTCAATCGGCGTTTTTAATATATTTATGCAGTCAAATGCCTACGCTCTTAAAATGAATGTAAAAAGCCCTGTTTTCCAATTTAAAAAGGGTATGGGCGCATTGAAAGGCGGATATAATTATACGGCAATACAGCACTTTCAAAAGGCTATACTTTTAAAACCGCATTTTGCTAAAGCATGGGGAGAAATGGGGATTGCCCTTCACCGGTTAGGTTTTCCATCCCTTGGCATTGTTTCGCTCAAAAAAGCGCTGTCATATAATCCAAAACTCGTATGGGCAAGAAAATTTCTAAAAAAATATATTGCGGAGCCGGCCAGATAATTTTTTTAAATTTTAATATAACTGATATTACCGTTAACATATATCATTTTTTTAAAACGTAAAGCTATGAGCAATGTTCAGGCAAAATACCCGTTCAGATTTTTCATTAAACTCAGTCTTCCCCAATTGACAGGTTTATTCGCTCTAAATCTGAACGACTTCCTTAAAGGCATTAGAATGTCCGACGATGCGATATTATATTATCACACACACCATTTCTTGCTTCAATTTCACAATACCGCGCCGGCAGCACCTAATGATTTTGCCTACTGGGTTGCCAATGTGCTTGGTGAAAATTTACTGGGTGAACAGCTGGCAGGCATTGATATGTTTGGTTTTAATTCAATGGGAGAGTTTAAACAAAAACTTATTGAAATTATCGAAAACTTCATTGCTAAAAATAAGAGAACACGACAGGTTGAAATGTCTTCCAGATTTAATTTTATCAAATCGGTAACATACGTAATGGATACAAAAAAATACGCTTATTCTCTCGATGATTTCGTAAATATTCTGCAGGGCTTATCTATCTATTGTCTATATTATCATTTCTTTGAATCTTCTTTCAGATTGAAAGAAAGAAAAAATGATTTTTCAATGTGGATTGCCAGTGAATTTAAATTAACGGAACTTGCCGATAAAATTAATAACCTTGACCCTTACACCCATACAATGAACGAACTTAAAAATGCAATAATAAAATTAGTAAAACAATATCAATAATACCAACAGCAAGATTTTTAATTTTATCATCCTATAATTTAGTGATTTATTATGAATTCAATAAACGACTACGCCGAGATTGTAGGCAAAGAAACGATAGACGAACTTCAAGAAATTGCATCTCATTTAGAAGGAAAAGTAATACAAAATATTAATTCAACTGCAGTCGGCGGAGGCGTTGCAGAAATATTAAGCAGAATGATACCTCTCTTAAGAGAAGTAAATGTGAAGGCTGAATGGGATTTTATTAAAGGAGGGGAAAAATTTTTCGAAATTACAAAAAAAATTCATAATTCTCTCCATGGAGTTTCAGACGCTGTTATAACAAAAGAAGAATTTGAATATTTTGACAAAGTTACAAATGACAATTTAGCCGATATGAATTTAAACGGGGATATAATATTCATACACGATCCTCAGCCTATCGGACTTATAGCGGCAAAAAAACGGGCAGGTTTTAAAGAAAAAAAATTTATATGGCGATGTCATATAGATATCAGTTCAGCTAATGTAAATACTTTCAACTTTTTAAAAAAATATATAGAACTCTATGATGCCTCTGTATTTTCTTCTCCTTTATTTTCAAAAAAATTAAAAATTCCTCAGATGCTCATTTCTCCTTCAATTGACCCTTTATCCGACAAGAACAAGGAGCTTGACGAAAAACAGATCACCGAAGTGGCAAACAGATTTAATATAGATCTGGATAGAAAAATAATAACTCAGGTATCAAGGTTTGACAGATTAAAAGACCCGCTTGGTGTGATTGACGTGTACAGATTGGTCAAAAAGTACACCGATTGCCAGCTTATCTTGGCAGGCGGCGCAGCCGACGACGATCCTGAAGGAATGGAAGTGTACAAAGAGGTTCTTGAAAAAGCTGACGGCGACAAGGATATTTTTATTTTAAACCTGCCGCCTACAAGCAACATTGAAATTAACGCAATTCAGAGAATGTCAACCGTAATTCTGCAAAAATCAATAAAAGAGGGTTTCGGGCTTACCGTTTCAGAAAGCTTATGGAAGAAAAAGCCCACAATTGCTTCGGCGGTAGGCGGAATACCTCTTCAAATAACACATAAATATTCAGGATTGCTTTCGAGGACCATAGAAGGAACTGCTCTTTACGCAAAACAGCTTCTTCAAAACCCTGAGTATGCCGATAAATTAGGCTTAAACGGGCATGAACACGTTAAAAACAATTTTCTTATTACAAGACATTTAAGAGATTATTTATTATTATTTATAAAAACACAATATAATAATGAAAATATTATCTATTTATAATACTTATTTAGCATAATGCCTATTTATAATAATTTTTTTTTGGAAAAGATTGCAATTGTATATAACTTTATTGAATTAATATAAATAAGTTTAATTTAAAAATTTAACAAACAAAATCAAAAAACTTAATTTGCAAATTTAATTTATATTTGATACTATAGATAAATTGTTTTTTATTATATACGGAGAGATGGCCGAGCTGGTCGAAGGCGTTCGCCTGCTAAGCGAATGTATGTTTACAAAGAATGTACCGAGGGTTCGAATCCCTCTCTCTCCGCCATTGAACGCTATTTTAGTTTAAAAACTGCATCATAGATATCTTTATATATTTCGTTCTTTACATTTAATTAATAATATTCATTGCCGTTATAACACATACCTTACAATATAATATAAAAATTCTTAAATTGATTTTAAAATAATAGTCAGTCCCGCAAATTAAACTTAACTGGAGGTGAATACTAATGGAATACAGCATGCCGCTTGGCAATTTATTAGACGTTATTAACGATTTTATTGAATCAAACGACGAATTTTCGTATGAAGAGATTATTGAATTATTAAATAATCACACGATAGAACTTAACTGCGTAGAAGACGATGATGATTTTTTATGTTCGCTTTTAGAAGAAATTTCCGAAGATTCCGAAGAGGATGAAAGCGAAGACGAAGAGGACGAAGAAGAAGATGAAGAAGATGATGAAGAAGAAGATGAAGATGAAAGCGACGATGACGATGACAAATTTTAACTATGGCGCATCTTTTTTGATATGCCGCTCATCGCTCTGATATTTTTGGCTTTACGGCAATGGCATTTACAATTGCACAATAACGTAGAAAAGCCTTGGTATAACTTGACTTAGTCATAAATTACGCTTAAATTACAACTAAATCACACATAAATCACAAAAGATAAGTTAAAATTAATGCAGTTTAAAAATTTTAAATTTATTTTTTGTGATTTGTTTAATCTTTCCGTAAATCAATTATCCTTACAAAATCAGTGGAACCCGGCTCTCCTAAGGGCAGCCCGCCGGTAATAATTGCGTATCCGGAGTTATTATCAGACTTAAATTTTTTATTTCTTATTTTTTTATAATTATCTTTGATAAATTTAATGATATTTTCAATCTTAACATTTTTTTCCGCTATCTCTTCCATTACAATTGAAAAAACTCCGGAATTAAGCGCCAGCCGTCTTTTTACAGCCAAATCAGGAACCACGGCGACTATTGGAACAAGGGGCCTCAATGATGAAATTAGACTTGCAGTATAGCCGGTTCTTGTAATTGCCGCAATAAAAGAATCTTCAATTATAAATGAGGATGAAACAGCCATTTTTGCCGATGCAATGGATATAATATTGTCTGCCGTGTTTATGCCTGTTTCAGATACAGTTTTGTATGCGTTATGACGTAAATTTTTAAAAAAATAACTTTCTTCCGTAGTTTCTATTATTTTTTCCATATAAGCGGCGGCTAAGTCAGGATATTGTCCAATCGCCGTTTCTTCAGAAAGCATTACGGCATCGGTGCCGTCCAATATTGCATTTGTAATATCTGTAACCTCTGCCCTTGTCGGGGACTCGTTAGCAACCATAGATTCAAGCATCTGCGTTGCCGTTATTACAGGTTTTTTCAAATTGTTTGCTGCCGCTATTATCATCTTTTGTTTTAGGGCGATAGTTTCTATCGGAGTTTCTACACCGAGGTCGCCCCTCGCTACCATAATTCCGTCCGATATTTCTGCTATCTTATAAATATTTTCAACCGCTTCTGCTTTTTCAATTTTTGAAATTATAAAAAATTTTTTCCCGCTATAATTTTTTTCTAAGAAATCTTTAACCTCGGCTATATCATCCGGTTTTCTGACAAATGAAACCGCAAACATATCGACATCGTTTTCCGCTCCAAACTTCAGCGATTTAAAATCATTACCGGTAACAGAAGGAACGCTTAACTTTACATTTGGAAAATTCACTCCCTTTTCAGTTTTTAAAACACCTTCTTTAATTATTTTACATAGCAGTTCGTTTTCGGATAATACATCTGTAACCTTAAGTTTTATTTTTCCATCATCGATAAAAACAAGATTGCCTTTTTGAATATCTTTTGTTAAATATTTGTAATCTATAGCAATATTTTTTTCATCGGAAAATTCTTTTATATTAGACAATATAATGTCTTCATTTTTTTTTAAAATGATTTTATCTTGCAATTGTTTTTTTGTTCTAATTTTAGGTCCCGGCAAATCTACAAGAATTGCAACATCATCGGATAATTGTCTTATAATTCCTATAAGTTTTTTAAACGTATCGTCATCGCCGTGCGAAAAATTCAGTCTTGCAACATTCATTCCCGATTCTATAAGTCTTTTAATTGTTTTTTTATCCGAACTTGCAGGACCCAATGTACATACAATCTTTGTTTTCCTGAAATACATAAATAACTCCTTTCTTCTATTTTAAGTGCGCATCTGAGACGAAACTCAGCGATATTTTTTTTTAAAAATACATATCATATATATATATGACTATCCAATATGAAATGCCGGATTTACTGAAATATTTCTTTTAATCTATCTTTAAGACCGGAATTTCTTTCTTCAATCTTTGAGTGCATTGCTATCGAAAAGGCTTTAAACGTGCCAAATATCACTACATTCTTTTTTCCTCTGGTTATTGCGGTATATAAAAGATTTTTTTTAAGCATCATATAATGCGTTTGATGAAATATTATAATTACATTATCAAATTCACTGCCCTGCGATTTATGTATAGACAGAGCATAGGCAAGCGATAAATTGCTATAAACATCCAAAAAATCATATGTGACCGGCTTAGAAAAATTAACGGTCATTGTTTTGCCTATATGATCGATACTTATTATAACACCTGTATCCCCGTTAAAAACATCAAGGTCGTAATTATTTTTAATCTGTATTACCCTGTCGTTCACCCTGAATTGAACGCCATTGCATATAAAAGTATCTTCGCTGCCGTTAATATTCTCTATAGGATTAAAGATTTCCTGGAGTATTGTATTTAATTTAAAATAACCCAAATCGCCCTTGCGCATTGGTGTTAACACCTGAATATCATTAAAATCTACACGATGATTATGATTATTATTGTGATTATTAATGTAAACGTCTTTATTTGTCATCTGCTTTTCAATTCTTTTATTTTTGACTTTTTTTATAAAATCAATAAAATCTTCGAGCACATACATTTTTCCGGTTTCTTTTTCATCATATATTTTTTTATATTTAATCATAAATTCGTTATGTTTTTTTGCTTTTTTGCCGTCAGGAACTTTAACGTCTTCATTAATTTTAACTTTGATATCTTTGATATCATCGTGTTTGAATTCATTTAAATTATTTGCTTTATATGTAATAAATTTTTTATTATTAAGAAGATTATGCGCATTAAGATTTATAAGACCGCCCTCATTTTGTCTGAAAACTTTTGTGAGAAAAACGGAAGGTATGATTCTTTCATTAAAATTTATTAAATCTCTGAGCAAATCCCCGGGGTTAACAGACGGCAGCTGATTAACATCTCCGACCAGCACTAATTTCGCCTCGTCCTTCAAAGCTTTCAGCAGCTGCGAAAATATAACTGCGTCTACCATACTCATTTCGTCAATAACTACTAAATCAAAAGGAAGTTTGTTATTTTCATTATAAGTGAAATAAGACTCATTTGTTTCTCTGTTGATAGTCGCTTTTAACAATCTGTGAATTGTAGAAATACTATAAGTTGAGCCTTCCGCCGCATCAAAATCATTGTGTTTATCGTTATTTTTTTCATCCGCTGCAAAAATTATAGCTTCCAGTCTTTGAGCAGCTTTTCCGGAAAGAGATGTCAATGCAATATTTTTTTTATTATGAATTTTACAAATTTCTTTAATAATCGTAGATTTGCCTGTCCCTGGTCCGCCGGATATAATAGATATTTTATATTTTAGGGCGTTCATAACCGCATTTTTCTGCTCTTCAGTAAGAAATTCGGAAAAATTATGGGCTGCTTCGCCTGTGTCTGCATCTGTATGAACAGCATTATGTGCTGAAGCGCCTGAATCTTTATGAGCGGTATTGCAGCCTTCACCGCCGCTGCTATTATTGTTTTCATTATTATATTTATCATACGGCAGAAGTCTCTTCAGTTCCTTTGCGATTCTTAATTCAGAATAATAGTAAACAGGGAGATATATTTTGCGCATATTAAAATCTGTCTGACAAACATCGAAATTTTCGTTATTAAAATCGGAGAATAAAAACGGCGGGTCTATTATTATTTGCTTTGCTGTACTGAGCTCAATAATAAATTTTTTAAGGTCTTTAAA
Source organism: Candidatus Acididesulfobacter guangdongensis (assembly GCA_004195045.1). Lineage (NCBI taxonomy): Bacteria > Candidatus Acidulodesulfobacteriota > Candidatus Acidulidesulfobacterales > Candidatus Acidulidesulfobacteraceae > Candidatus Acidulidesulfobacter > Candidatus Acidulidesulfobacter guangdongensis. The sequence continues at coordinate 409,470 of SGBC01000002.1, read as the reverse complement.
ATTAAAATTAACCTGTTCCGCGTCTGCATCAGCATTTGAATCGACATCGGCATTTATATTAATATCTCCGTTTATGCCGGTTTCATCGTTATTTCCGAAATCATCTATCATTTCTGAAATATTATTTTTAATATCGGAAAAATAAACAAAAGTATTGCCGTTATTAATGCATAATTCGTTTATCAGATATTTTACGGCTTCTTTAATCCTATTGGTGTCATGTTTAGAAATGCCTAATTTGTTAGCCATGATATCCGCTTTTTTGAAACCTATACCCTTTATTTCCGTAAAAATATACGGATTTTCTTTCGCTAATTGAATTGATTTTTCTTTGAATTTATTATAAATAGCTTTAATCTGATAATCGCTGAACTGGTAAGGTTTAAAAAACATTATGGCTCGCCTAAGTCCTGCGCTCGATTTTATTCCCTCAATTACAAAATTTATTTTAACATCGCCTATACCCCTGACTTCTCTGATTCTTTCAGGTTCGTTATCAATTATATTTAAAGTTTCTTCTTTAAATTTGTTATATATCTCTTCGGCTAAAAATTTGCCTATACCTTTAAATATACTGGAAGAGAGATAGTTTATTATGGCTGTTTTTGTAGTGGCAAGAAATAATTCATATTCATCAAAATTAAACTGATAGCCGTATTTTTTATGATAAATATACCTGCCTTTAAGTTTAATTTTTGAATCTACAACAGGCATATCAAAAAAATTGCCGGAAGCTATTAACATTCTGTCTTTAGAAAAAAGTCTTAAAATAATAAAACCGTTCGTCTGATTATAAAAAATAATACTCTTAATTGTACCATGTATAATTTGAGACTGAGAATTGTCGTATGTTTGAGGGCCGCCGTCTTTTGCAGAATTTACTTCAGATTCCTGCGGCTTTACTTCTGCATTTGATTTCGATTGCAATGATTTATCGTTCATTTTTTCTATTTAGAAATTATTATAAACCAAATAATTTTTATAAATAAACTCCTGCAGTATTTTAAGTTTTATTATATTATATTACTAGCTTATTTTAAATGATTATTATCCGTTATTATATTGTCTACGGTATTTTACATACACAATGTCCCTTTTTATATCAAATTTTTATTATTTGTGAAGAATTGATATAAAAATATATATTAAAATGACACATTTGTCTAATAATTATGGTAAATGATAGTAAAATTAATATAAAACTATATATTAAAAAATCTTATTGAATTTCAATTATTTTTTATGTTATTCTATTCAAACAATACATTACATGAGGGTTAATCAATGTTGGATGGAAATTTAGAAAAAAATATACTGGAAGATAAAATTAAAGGCCTGTCGAATCAAGAAATTGGCATAAAATATAACGTTAATTTAAAATTCATCGAAAAATCCATCGTTAGAAATTTAGGTATAAATGTTTCCAATCCTATAAATATTGCACCAAACACTGGTTCAACAAAGATCATTAAAAAATTATCACCAAAAGATTTTAATTTAGAGCAAAATACCGTCTGGAGTTTTAAATCAAGAGGAACCTGGGCTACCCACAATGGTAATTATAGAGGTAATTGGTCTCCTTATATTCCAAGAAATATAATATTGAGATATTCTAAAGAACAAGATTTGGTTTTAGATTATTTTTGCGGTTCGGGAACAACAGCGGTAGAAGCAAAATTATTAAATAGAAATTTTATAGGCATTGATATAAATGAAAATGCAATTAAATTAGCTCAAGAAAATATTAATTTTAATTTTTTGTTTAAAACGGCAATTGGTACTACTAAATCTTTGGAATTTTCTGAAATTTCGGTTGACCTTAAAATTGGCGACGCAAGAGATTTACATTTTATAAATGATAATTCCATTGATTTAATTTGTTCACATCCTCCGTATGCCAACATTGTTCAATATACTCATAATAATAATGATGATCTTTCTAATTACGAGGTTAACGATTTTATAAATGAAATAGAAAAGGTTGCCGCAGAAAGCTATAGAATCTTAAGGGACGGTAAATATTGCTCTATATTGATAGGCGATATGAGAAAAAATAAAAATGTGATCCCTCTTGGTTTTTGGACAATAGAAAAATATTTAAAAGCAGGTTTTATTTTAAAAGAATTGATAATTAAAAGACAGCATAATTGCAAAACAACAGGTTTTTGGTATACAAACAGTATTAAATATAATTTTCTTTTATTAGCCCACGAGTATTTGGCTGTTTTCGAAAAACCTAAAAACAATACACTAAAAAATATTAGCAGCGAAAAGACAAATCTTTTATTATATAATGAAATAAATAAAATAGAATTTATTAAAAATGACAACATACAACAAGAATCTACAACCGTATGGATTTCTGATAAAGAAAATTGGTTAAATAATACATTAAATAATTTAATTAAAAGGTATAGTAAGAATAATTATTCTATTTATAATAATAATTATAATCGCAAAAAAAGAAGCGATCTTTTAATTTATTTTTATGATAAGAATTTTAATGATTTTAATAATAATTTTGATAATTATTTAGAAAAGGAAGGAATAATCGCAATAATATGCGGAGATAATAGATTAGATAACAATACAATATATTCAATCCCTATTCATATTGAAAAATATTTTAATAAAAATGAAAAATTAAAAATTAAAGAAATTGTAGTTATTCAAATTAAAGATTTAAATAATCCAACCAAAGAAAATAGAAATTTTAATATTAATCATAAATATATAATGATTTATAAACTGGCTTAAATATTAAATGCTAAAACTGTTAAATATTTAAAAATAAAATTTATTTATATGGCTAATAGTAGATCATGGAAAAAAATCTTTGACGACTATAAAATTTTAGAACACGACTTTAATCAATCGCCATTTTCGCTTTCTGCAAAGCAAATAAAAATAGCATGCCAGAATTTTAAAGAAACAAGCGAAAAAGAAGTGCGTATTTTATGCAAACAAGACAGTAGGGAAAACAGACCCGATGTTTTTATTGAAAACAATCTTTTCCTGCTGCCTGTAAAAAACGGATATTACAATATAATAAAAGGTGAGGGTTACATTGATATTCCTGAAATTAAAAAAGAAATTACGGTTTACCCTTCAAAACTTGATTTTCAATTAGATACAACTAAAATTGGCGATTCGGAAATGCAGCATCTTGATTTTGCATATGCTGTTAGTCTGATTAGGACTTTTATGGACGATCCTTCCCTTGTTTTAACAATAAGAGGAAGAAAATATACTCCTGAATTTGAATTTTATGTAGATAAACAATTAATTAAGGTTGATAGCGTACAGACAGAAGTTGACGCAGGCTATGAGGGTAAAAATCAAATTGTGCTTATTGAAGCAAAAAACAATAACGCTACGAATGTTATTATTCGTCAGCTTTATTATCCGTATAGACAATGGCAAAAGCACACAGAGAAAAAAGTTGTCACGTTATTCTTCAATAAGAATCATGGCGAAGATATTTATTCAATCTGGCAATTAGACTTTAAGGATCCTAAAAATTATAACAGCATTCAATTAGTAAAATCCGGTAAATTTAAGATTTTATTTTAATTTGTTAGAAGTGAATTTTTTAGAAGTTGTCGGAACTACGTGAAAAGAAACATCAGGAAGAGCGTCTATCAGTTTATTGACAACGCTTTTATAAAAAAATTTAGTGATTCTATTTTTTTTTACATTGGTAGCTCCTATGACTACGTGAGAAATATTATTGTTTTTAACAAAATCAATCACGCCCTGCACAATGTCGTCCGCCTGAAAACTGAATATTGACGCGCCCATATTTTCCGCTATCGATATATTCTTTGCAAGCGATTTGTCATAATTTTTATTGACCGTTCCTATTTTATGCCTGTTCCTTAAATTTATATGAAGCGCATAAAAATTAGAGCTAAGCCTGCCCGCTAATTTCGAGCCTATTCTTAGCAGTCTTGCAGAGTCAGGGTTTGAGCTTATCAGAACCAGAATTTTTTCATTTGATTTTAATTCTAATTTATTTTTTGTTTTTAAATCATCTATATCCGCTGACTGTTCGCTAAGCTCATCGGCAACTTTTCTTAAAGACAGTTCTCTTAAGATAATCAGATTTTCAAGTTTAAAAAAATTTTCAAGAGCAATGTTGATTTTTTCTTTGGAATATATTTTCCCTTCTTTTAATCTTTTTATTAATTCATTAGCAGGTATATCTATGTTAATAATTTCTGTAACATAATTTAAAATATAATCAGGAACCCTTTCGGCAACCTTGATTCCCAGTTCCGCTTCAACTTTTTCGGCTATAGAGTTTATATGGAAAATATTTAATGTCGTAAAAACGCTTACTCCTGATTGAAATATATCAATAGCATCCTGATATCTTTTAATATTTTTTGAGCCCGGAATATTATTATGCGCAAGCTCGTCTATTAAAACAATATTTGGTTTCCTTGCAATAATTGCCTCCGCGTCTAATTCGTCGAATACTGAATTTTTATATTCTATTTTTTTTCTGGCTATTATCGGAAGTTTGCCGATTGCTTTTTCTGTTTCCTTTCTTCCATGAGTTTCGATTATGCCTATTGAAACATCTATACCGTTTTCAAGCAGATAATTTCCGTCTTCAAGCATCGCATAAGTCTTTCCTGTTCCGGGAACCGCTCCTAAATATATTCTGAAAACGTTAGTATCGCTTGAAGAATATTTAATTTTATTTAATATAGAATCTGCGGAAGGTCTGCTATATTCAATTTTCAAATTTTAAATTTCGCAAGTCTAAATTTAAAAAAAATATCAAATTCAAACTTAAACGCCTCCTATATAATGTTCACTGCAAGTTCCATTAACAGATTTATTAAGTTATTAAATTTTGTTAAAATATTATTAATCGATAAAATTAAATTTAATGAGTTTAACTAAAATTGGCAATATAGTTTAACTGCTTAAATAAAAATTAACTTAATTTATACTGCACCCATTTGTCAAGACCGATTTTTTATTTTCTTACTTTCTTTTTTTAATTCTTTTTTATTATTTTTCTTATTAGATAATAATAAATTTTAGCAGATTTTTATAATTATTGTAATGCGGAAGTCCAATTTTAAAAAAGCTGTCTTAATTTATGAGTTCATTATAATACCGTGAATCCCGATTTTATTTAATGCCTCTTTGACATCATCAAGTTTGAACGGCTTAATTATAGCCTCAATTTTTTTCATTTTTTTCACCTCCTCCATTGTAAAAATTTTATAATAGAAATCATATTGCACTCATATTACTGCAAAAATTTAAATTATAATCGCCTAAAAACTATACAGAACCATAAAATTTACCGTGTTCTGCACGCTGTGGTTTTCGGTTAAGCCTGCATAAACATGATGATTATCCGATTGATGCTCAAATTCAAGTCTGAACTGCGTGCTTTTAAATAATGCGTCAGAAGGCTGATAAGCAAACGTAAGAGTAGTATCTAAATAAGTATTTGATACTCCTGGGGTGCTCGTAGCTTCCCACATACCGTTGGGGTCTAATGCCAGCGTTTCCCTTAATGTTTCTCCGAACATTCCTATTGAATAATTTTTCTGATGATGGATATAGACCGCCGCCCCGCTAAAATGAGACTTATCGTACGTAGAATCGGAAGTCTGAATTAAAGAAGAAGGATATTGAATCCCACAATTGCTTATGCTTAATCCGCTGCATTCGGTATTTAGAACACCGCTGTTAATTCCTCCTCCGAGACCCACTTCGTAATCAGCCACGAAAGACCAGTCGTTGTCCGGGCTGTACTGAGCGTCTATATAGCTGTAAAACGATTTATTCAGATTGTCCTGTTCTAATGTAGGCGTGTTATTATTTGCAGAGTTAGACGCTATAAAATAGCTGTTTGCTCCATAGATAAATCCGCCGTTAAAAGTCAGAACGCTCACAGGCGTATAAGACTCGTTTAATTCTATTACCGGCAGGTTATCAATCGGCACTGCCGCATTATCCGTATTAGCAATACCCAATGTTGAAGTAAGCTGCGGAACAAAATTATACGTTAGAAATATGCCTGTTAAGGTTGCAGGCTCGGCATCGTCCAGCAATGAATATGTATCGTTCCAGTTTCTGATAGGATTGAAATTTTCAAATCCCAGCTGTTCTTTTTCTTTACCTATATGTACATCAAGACCGCTTCCGACCGGCAAATTTATGTTGATATAAGCCTGCCTTACGTCGTAAGGGGTTCTGTCCTGCATAGGCTGCGTAAAGTAGGATGGATTTCCGTAATATGCTTTATAAAACTGGATATTCTGACCGAAATCCAATGAAATATGAAAGCCTACGCCATACGGATTAGAGTCTGTTCCGGGGGAACGCCTCAATGTAATGTCGGCATTATTAACCGCAAAACCGTCGGGCTGCCAGTTATCGCCGTAATTGCCGTTATAGCCGTTCGGTTTAGCAAGATTATATGTGTAAGAAGCTATCAGCGTCCCGAGAAGCTGAATATTCGAAAAATAGGAATTTGAACTTTGCTGTTCTGCTTTCAGTTTATTTAATTCTTTAGAAATTTTATTCATTTTTAGCGTAAGAGAGTTCACTGCCGCGCTGTCGGTATTGCCGTATTCAGCTTTCGGACTATTCGCGTTTTTAAAGGCGCTTCCGGCTCCCAAAGACAATGCTTCAGCTGCAAAAGACTTTTTTGCAACAACGGCTGAAACAAAAAATACCGCTAATAAAACTAAAAACATTAACTTTATTGAGTTTAATACCGGATTCATAGTATTATTACTCTGCCTCACACGGTTTTTCCCGTCCCTGCTATTTCTGATACCAGCTTTCATAACTTCCTCCCCTTAAAATTTTGTAAAATAACAGCTGTTAAAATAGTTAAAGAATATTTAATTAAAATGAAATGAAATAAAATAAAATAAAATGGAAATTAAATTAAATTAAATTAAATTAAAATTAGATTGCCGTTATAACGTCATCAGATAAAACATATAAAAATTAATTTCTGCATAATTGCTTTTTATATCAATGCAATAATAGTGCCATAATTTTTATTTTAACCGGGCTCAAGCATAATTAACGGCAATATGCTATACTGCAAGTTTCATTAACTGATTTATTAAGTTATTTAATTTCGTTAAAAAATATTATTAATTGATAAAATTAAACTTAATGATTTTAACTAAAAGTAATAATATAGTTCAACTGCTTAGTAAAAAATTAACGTAATTGATTAAAATAATTATAAATTGGATTCTCCAGCACGGAAAACTTTGCTATTTTTCTATTTTATATATTTTAGAAACTAATTATTTCTAACTTTAATCCATCTTATAAGCGAAAGCATTCCCCATAGACATTCTATCACGCCAAACGGCCAAGTTCCCGCCAAAAAACCGTAAAGCGAAGCAAGCAGGCAGGAAAACCCGAATAATAATGTATATAATGAATTTTTATCTTCAAGAAAATAAAATATCATCATTAAAAATGTTACCGCTGCTCCAAAAATATTCAGGGTTGACATCGAAATTGCATCCATTTTTAATAACTCCCCCCTGTATTAAGTTAATTTTCTTCAAACTAATTTTAATAAGCTATAATAAAACTAAAATTCCATGTCTATAACTTATTAAGTTTATTATATTTTATATTGAATTTTATATCAAAACTATTCTAAATATGCCTATAAATTAATTAATAAAAATTTATTTATTTTATTTGTATATTTTATAGGCATAAAATAAACTTAAAGCGTTATATTACTTAGATCATATAATGTGAAAATAGGTTATCAGCATATCAATAAGTTTTATTCCTATAAACGGAGCTATTACCCCGCCGAGTCCGTAAATTAACAGATTTCTCGTTAAAATATTCGACGCCTTAGCGGGTCTGTATTTGACGCCCCTCAAAGCAAGAGGTATAAGTATTATTATAATAATTGCATTAAATATAACAGCCGACAGTATTGCAGACTCCGGCGAAGACAGACCCATTATGTTAAGAGGCGCAAGCCACGGCATAATAGGCGCAAACATAGCCGGTATTATTGCAAAATACTTTGCAAGGTCGTTTGCAATGGAAAATGTGGTAAGGGAACCTCTTGTTATAAGAAGCTGTTTTCCGGTTTCAACTATTTCAATCAATTTTGTCGGGTTTGAATCTAAATCAATCATATTACCTGCCTCTTTAGCCGCCATTGTACCTGTATTCATGGCAACTCCAACATCGGCTTGGGCTAAAGCAGGAGCGTCGTTTGTGCCGTCTCCGGTCATAGCGACTAATTTGCCTAAAGACTGTTCTTTTTTAATGATTGCCATTTTTGTTTCAGGCGTCGCCTCTGAAACAAACTCGTCGACACCGGCTTCGTCAGCTATAGCCCTTGCCGTTAACGGATTATCTCCAGTAATCATAATTGTTTTAATGCCTATTTTTCTTAGACTGTTTATTCTTTCTTTAATCCCGCCTTTTACAACATCTTTAAGCTGAATAAGTCCGAGCATACGATTATTAACCGCAACAGCCAAAGGAGTTCCGCCCTGTTTTGAGATACCGGCAGCGGCTTCTATAAGTCTTTTATCAACAGTCCCGCCATTTTGAATAACATAATTTGAAATTGCTTCAACGGCTCCTTTTCTGATATTTTCTTTTTTATCTAAAATATCAACGCCGCTCATTCTTGTCATAGCTGAAAAAGGTATAAATTTTATATTATTTTCGTCTAAATGTCTTCCTCTTAAACCGTAATTTTTTGCGAGCGTCACGACTGAACGTCCTTCTGGCGTTTCGTCGCTGATTGAAGAAAGCTGGGCATAATCTGCCAGTTCGTTAATATTAACGTCCACCGCAGGAATAAAATTAACGGCCATTCTGTTTCCAAACGTTATCGTTCCTGTTTTATCAAGTAAAAGCGTGTTGACGTCGCCTGCAGCCTCTACCGCTTTGCCCGACATTGCAATAACATTATGTTTAACTAACCTGTCCATTCCCGAAATACCTATCGCTGAAAGCAGCGCTCCAATAGTAGTAGGAATTAAACATACTAAAAGAGCGACATATATAACCGGTGAAATATAACCGTGAAAATACGCAACCATAGGTTCAATAGTTACAACCACTACGAGAAACAGAGCTGTAAACATAACAAGAAGAATATTCAGAGCTACTTCGTTAGGCGTTTTCTGCCGTGAAGCTCCTTCTACCAAACTTATCATTTTATCGATGAATCCTTCACCTGGATTTGAAGTTATTTTTATAACTATCTTATCTGAAAGAACCTTTGTTCCGCCCGTAACAGCGCTTCTGTCCCCTCCGCTTTCCCTGATTACAGGCGCAGATTCCCCTGTAATAGCTGATTCGTCCACTGATGCTATACCTTCAATAACATCGCCGTCTCCCGGTATAATGTCGTTAGTTTCGCACACGACGACATCGCCTTTTCTGAGCATGGACGCCTTAATTTTTTCTTCTTTTCCATCGGCTTTTAATAAACGTGCTATAACCTCCGTCTTGCCTTTTCTGAGGCTTTCAGCCTGCGCTTTGCCTCTTCCTTCGGAAATACTTTCTGCAAAATTTGCAAAAATTACCGTAAACCACAGCCATAAAGTTATTTGAACAATAAAAAGCATATACTTAAAATCATGCAAAAATAAATTTTTAAAAAGAATTGCCGTCGTAATTACCGAGCCTATTTCTACCACGAACATAACAGGATTCTTAATCATTACTTTAGGATTTAATTTCCTGAATGATTCCGCAACCGCTGTTTTTAGTATATTTTTGTTAAATGCCGACACGTAATACGCTTTGTTTGACATTTTAATTTCACTCCGTTATTAATTTTATTTAAATTTAAAATTACAAGTCATTAATTATCAAGTTATCAATTTATCAACTTTTAAAATTTAGTCTGCAAGAACCGGAAAAATTTTTTTAAATAATTTTTTATTTTTAACCTTTAAAATTTCAGCAAGCATAAGATTAAGTTTATCCGTATTTAGTCCGGGCGTTCCGAAAATCCCGAATTGTCTTCCCGAAATATGTTTCATCACAAGCTTGCGCAGCGTCTCTTCTTTGATTCCGGTTAATTTTGAAATTCTCGGCACCTGATCAAGAGCGGCGGCTATAGAAATATAAGGTCCAAGCCCTGAACCTGAACCTGTTACTATATCAACAGGAACATTGCCTTTCTTGACGGTAGGATTTTCTTTTAAAAAATTATTTATAAATTTCTTTTCTACAGCGATATATTTACCGTTTGTAGGCGCATAATTGGAACCGCTTGATTCAGTGCCGTTATAGCCGTTTCCCGCATAAGACGGTCTTCCGTTAAATATATACGGAGAAGTAAATTTTTCTCCTATAAGCATTGAGCCTATCGGCTTAGAGTTTTTATACACAATACTGCCTCCCGCCTGAAAAGGAAAAAATATTTTTCCTACGCCCCATATTAAAAATGTATATGCGATACTGCATAATAGATACAGCAATACAGTCATTTTAATGATTTTTATCAATTCTTTTGCCATAAAACACCTCTATTCCATTTTTTATTATTAAATTAAAATTTGCCTAATATTAAACGCTTTTATTTAATTTAAAACTAAAAGAACTACCTGCCGCCGTTAGCGTTAGTAAAACAGATGCCCTTTAACCATTGCAAAATGTTCGGCAATAGGTCCCAGTGCGAGCGCCGGAAAAAATGTCAACGCTCCAATTAATATTATCGTCCCCATTACGACGGAATAAAACAAAAAACCGTGTTCAGGAAAAGTTCCGGCAGACTCGGGAATTCTTTTCTTTTTTATTAACGCTCCTGCAATAGCTACCTGACATATAATGGGAATGTATCTTCCGAACATTAGCGTAAATCCAAATATTACGTTATAGAATGTTGTATCTCCGTTTAAACCTGCGAATGCAGACCCATTATTAGCCACGGTTGACGTAAATGCGTACAGCACTTCGGAAAGTCCATGGGGACCCGGATTAAATATTCCTGCAAGCCCTGCCGGAACCGACATCGCTATACCAAAAGGCACGAGTATTATAAAAGCGTGCGCAAACATCGCAAGAGTCGCAAGCGTAACTTCTTTTTTTCCTATCTTTTTGCCGAGAAACTCCGGCGTTCGCCCAACCATAAGTCCGGCAATAAACACCGCTATTATAACCATAGTCAGCATATTTAATAATCCTACGCCCTTCCCGCCGAATATCAGGTTGAGCATCATTTCAGCCATGAGTATCATGCCTGAAAGAGGCATAAAGCTATCATGCGCGCTGTCGACATTACCTGTGGTAAAGGCGGTCGTTGCTCCGGCAAAAAGCGAAGTCTGAGCAATGCCGAGATGTTCCTGCTTGCCTTCCATATTGCCGCCCGGATTATATTTTGTGGCGGTAACATTAGCGCCCAGATGCGCAAGAAAAGGATTACCTGCCGCTTCCTGAGAATAAATCACGGCAACACAGACTATTAACAGTGTTGCTGCTACCCAGAATAACGTCCATGCGTGTTTTTTATCGTCTATCATTATTCCGTACATGAAAAAAAGAGCAATTGGAATGGTGCCCATCATAAATATTGTAAGCGCGTTGGTAAACGGATTTGGATTTTCATACGGCTGAGCCGCATTAACGTCATAAAAGCCGCCTCCGTTTGTACCTAAATTTTCGATTGACACCATTGATGCGACAGGTCCAACCGACAGCGTCTGTTTTGTTCCAGTCATATTTGTCACCTTTTTCTGCATCGTAAAGGTTTGAGGAGCGCCCTGCGAAAGCATGACAATAGCAAATATTATTGACAGCGGAATAAAAATTCTGTATATAGCCTTAATGAAATCTACATAAATATTTCCTACATATTTTGCTTCATGCCTGACAATACCTCTTATAAAAGCGACGGCGAAAACAAGACCGGTCGCTGCTGATGTAAATTGCAGAAAGACAAGCGCCATCTGTGAAAAGTTAGACATTACTTCTTCACCGCCGTAATTCTGCCAGTTGGTATTTGTTATAAAACTTATTGCCGTATTAAAATCAAGCGCCCACGGAATCCCCGCATAATGCATCTGATTAAACGGAAGATAGTTCTGATAATGCAGTATCAGAAATACTATCGCAGCCATAAGAAAATTGAAGACAAGTCCTATCTTTAAGTACGTCGTCCATGTCATCTCATCTTCTTTATTAACTTTTAAAAACTTGAACGTTAAATTTTCAAACGGATTAACTAATTTATCTAAGAAAGTATGCTCGTATTTAAAAACGTGAGCAAGATATCTGCTTAATGGAATGGCTGCCAAAACCATTATTAAAAGCACCAAACTTATCTGCAATATCCCTGTAGAAGTCATTTTACTTAAACCTCGTTAAATTTATTTAAATTATTATTTTAAATTTTCTGTAATTTTTATTTTAATTAATTAACGGCAAACAACCAAGTTTAACCGATATCTAAATCCAACTTCACCAGTAAAGTCTAATAACCGTTTATATTCCTATTTCTCATTTTTTATATGGAAATTATACGATGTTATGCAATAAAAATTTTTAAAATTAAAATTATCTATTGAATCCTGTCAAGAAAATCTATCAAAAACCATAAAACGGCGTACATGAGGGCAATACCCGCTAATGCCAGTAAAAATGCAAACATTTTAAATCCTCCTTTTTTATTGTCATAATATAAAAATAATTATTTTATCTATTGCTTAATAAATTTTACAAACAATTACACAATAAATATCGGCGCGCCCCGCCGGATGTGCAGATATAATATGTGAGCAGCAAATAAACCGCAAATTACCTGTTTATCTGCAATAGATAACGCTGCGCAAATATAATATATGTAAACAGCAAATGCATTTACTAAAATTTATCTGGATATATCAGCACATAAAACAGATATATCAGCACTGCGACTGAAACTATTAAAAGAATAGTATTTTCTATCATTTATTCCCTCCGGTATTATTATTATATTGTTGTAAGTCATAACGGTATAGTTAAGTTATAAGGTTAATTTATTAATTATATTAAAATATTATTTAATTTTTTCATATTTAATTGTTTTAAACAAAAAAATAGCCGAAGGCGTTAAAACCTTCGGCTATTAAAGATAAGACTAAAAAATTATTATTATTGTTTGTATTTATTAAAAAATGATATAAAACTATTTATTGTTTATATTCTGCCTATCCAAACAAAGAAATACATAAATATTTCTATTGCAGGATTAAGAATGTTTGCTATTTATATATTCTTTACGCTAATATAATACAATATCATACAATTATACTATTGATTACCGGCGTAATGTATTGTATAACATAGCTATATTAACATAAACAACATCAGCATAAACAATAAATCTTAAACAATATAACTAAATTGCATTATTTAATTGCAGCAAACGTTTTTTAATAAAACAACCACATGACACGCCGCTCATATTAAATAATTATCGAATTGCACTCTTTAATAGCTTACGAAGTTAGCTGACGGGCGAGGAATAAAAAGAGTAATCCCTTATTCTTTAGAAATATCTAAACTAAACGTAAGTAATATAATAATTGAAACAAGCACAATATGTACATACATATAAAAAGAATAAAACGCACTATGCCGCATTATTACATTAATTGGTTGATTAATCGATTAAATAGTTAATTAATTAACTATTTAAATATTTAAACATTCACAAAAAATACTAGCCCCAAATAACTTGGTTTCTCCGCTTTCATTATATTCATTTAAAATTAAATCAATGTTAATATTAAATGTAATGAAATTAAGCTTTAATTTTCAAAGAACGGTTATTTATACTATATTTATTTCGCTGAAAACATTAAACTTTAATTTATTTAATATAATATATTTGATTAAATCATATAATTAATAAAAAACATTGTCAACAAAAATCGTACAAAAACCGAACAAACAAGCGTGAAAGCTACATCACAGCAGAAATAATCTCAGATACAATCCAAGCAAGGTAAAAAACAGGACCGGAACAGTTAAAATTATTCCTACTTTAAAATAATAGCCCCAGCTTATTTTAATGCCTTTTCTTTCTAAAACATTAAGCCATAATAACGTCGCTAAAGAGCCTATGGGCGTTATTTTAGGACCTAAATCGCATCCAATTACATTTGCGTATACCGCAGGTCTGAGCATTGCGCTTTTTAAATTTGCCGAATGAATAGCAAGAGAATTTATCATAACCGTCGGCATATTATTCATTATAGAAGAAGTAAAAGCCGCCAGATATCCCGTAAACATTGTGAGAACAAAACCGCCGTAATGTGAAAAATAATTAATAAACCTTCCAAGCATGTAGGTAAGTCCAGCATTTTTCAGACCAAAAACTACAAGGTACATGCCGATTGAAAACACTACTATGCTCCATGGAGCATTTTTAAATACCCTTTTTAAATTAACGGCAGGACTTTTCAGTCCTAAAAATACAAAGAGCAGCGCAAAAGCCATAGCAAAAAATGAAACCGGAAGATTAAGAAATTCGCTTGCAAAATATCCGCCTAAAAGAAAAAGCAGAATAAAAAAGGAATATTTAAAAAGTTTTACATCTTTAATGGCTTCCTTCGGCATCTTTAAAGATTTTACATCATAACTGACCGGTATATCTTTTCTAAAAAATAGATAAAGAGCTCCGGTTGAAATTATAATAGAAAAAATGTCCGGAGCAAACATATTTATAAAATAAGTAAAAAAACCTATATTAAAATAATCGGTAGAAACAATATTTACAAGATTTGAAATCTTAAACGGAAGCGAAGCAGTATCGGCGATAAACCCGCCTGCCATGATAAACGGCAGCATATTTTTCCTCTGGAATTTCAGAGCTTTCATTTTTTCATAAACAATAGGCGTAATAATCAGAGCAGCTCCGTCATTTGCAAAAAAAGCAGCGACGAGAGCTCCGAGAAGTATGACGTATATAAACATTTTCCTGCCGCTTCCGCCTGCAAATATGGCAACATGCAAAGCTGCCCATTCAAAAAAACCGACTTCATCTAATATCAATGAAATTATAATTACAGATACAAAGGTAAAGGTCGCGTCCCATACAATATCAACTACTTTAAAAATATCGGCATATTTAATAATCCCGAATGCAAAAGCTAATACGGCGCCTATCATTGCGCTGTAGCCTATTCCTATATTGTAAGGTTTCTTTATAATCAAAAAAAGCGTCAAAAGAAAGACGGCAACGGAAAATATAATTTTATATTCTTGCGGTGTAAGGACAATCATGGTTTACCAGATATATCATAATGTACTGTAAATTTACATTATTTTATTATATTAATATTATATTTGGATATAAATATTTTTAGCATCAAAGTTTTTTTCAGTTATAAGCGCGTCTTAAAATTATCCATTATTTACATTGCTCTATAAAAATATTTTTATATAATTAATTTTACAAAAATCAACTTTAATTGTCAAATTAAAAAACTTTGCAAGAATAATATATAAAGTTATTACATAACCCAGTATATAGAATTAATAACAGGACATTAATCCGCAAAGCTGTCAAAAGTTATCTCTATAGTATATAAATCAGAGTATATAATTAACAGGCAAAATTAATACATATATAATTAATCAGCTTATACGTTTAAATCTATCGGCAGATATTTTCTCAATAATTTTATAAAATTTTCACGCGCCGAACGATATTCGGCAGAGTGAATATCATATTTAACTGCCGTATTGTGCAGTATCTTATGAGCTTCGTCAAGGTCGGTGCCTTTCAGATTTGATTTATCGATACAATCTTCAAGACCGCATTGCTCTGATGAAATTATAGCGCGGTTATCTAAAGACGAAATACCTACGACTTTTAAACGCCTTTCAAAACGGAGCAGATTTGCAAGCGCTCCCAGAAAAGTAATTTTTATATCTGAATTTACGCCTAAATCTGCATTTGAACTTGAGCTAGATAAAGGTAAAACAGATAAATTTGAATAAATATAATAATCGGCGCCGTCTTTAGCCGCATTATGCGCCCATGCAACCAGATCTTCAACGGGCATGGGCTTAGCAATAGCGTAGCCCTGTCCGAAATCCGCCCCTAGAATAGTCGCCGCTTCTATTAATCCTCTGCATTCCAATCCTTCAACAACGACCACTCTATCTAATGCCTGAGCTAAATCGGTAAGATGAGCTATAAGCTCTATAACGGTTAACGGGTCATGATGAGCGCCTCTCACTAAACCCTGGTCTATTTTTACAAGTTCAAACGGCAGCTGTCTCAGACGCAGAAGCGAACTGTATCCGGAGCCGAGGTCGTCTTCGGCAAAATGAACCCCCATATCTATCCAAGGTTTAAATTTTTTTTCAATATCGTTAAGCTCGAGAACGTCGCTTTCAAGAAGCTCAATCCATAACTTGCCGGAGCGTTTTTTATCTCTTATATTGCCTGAAGCGACTGTTGATTTATTGTTGATTTTTTTGTTGCTTTTTATATCAATGTCTTGTATAAAGCTGTCTTCCGTATAGCTGCCGGTATCGAAAATTTTAGCGCCGTCAATAATTTTTTTTGTAATTTCTGCATATCTTTTGTCTATAAGACCATAAGACGGAAGGTTAATACTTACGTCTACATTTATGTTTTCTTTAAGCATAAGCCTGTAATCTTCAAACATCAGCTCCAATCCTTTTTTATAAAGCTCATAAAGACATTCTGCCTTGAAAGACGGCAGAAACTGACCCGGAGATAAAACGGTATCTCCGTTCTTTAAGCGCGCAAGAGCCTCTACCTTGACAAACTCTCCTGTTTTCAGGTTAATAACAGGCTGATAGTACATTGCTAATCCGCCGCCGTGTAAAAGCTTGCGGTGAATACCGCGTTGAGATACACTCTGCATCTCCGGTAAATCAACAGATGTTTTTAATTTTTCAAGCCCGAGGGAAATTATGTGGTGCAGATAATTTAAGAATTCTTTATGCGCCGGACTGCCGAATCCTCCAACAAAAGGAACAAATATTACAAGTACGGCAAATACTTCTTCGTCTAATTTTAACGGTACCATAGCGGCGGACTTTGCATTGAGAGATTTGTATAAATCCTTCCATAATAATACGCTTTTATCCTTTATATAATTTACAACAATTTGAATTTCGCCTGTACGGTAAGCTTCTCCAATTTTTCCCTGACCTTCGGGACGCCCTGAGTCGCGCATAACAGGTCTGCCGATACCGTTATCCAATTCGGTAAAATAAGTTTCAATAGGTATGCCGTTTATAGCTTCAGCCCTGAATATTCCTTGAACGTCTGTCCTTCCTATAACTACTCCGCAAATCTCTTTTAAGCCGCTAAGTATATTGACGGCACCTTCTATAAGTTCGCCGTAATTTATCGCTTTCCAGACTAAGTCGTCTATTTTTTTAAATGCCGCATTTCTTTCTTTTTCGAGCTCTTTATATACTTCTATCTGCCAGCGCGCATCTAAAGTGAGCCTTCTTGAAATTATAGAAAGGGCAGGCCTCATTCTTATAGAACCCATTAGATTATGCTGCAGAATATTTAAATAAAGGTCGTATGACTTTATCAACCAGTCTATTTCTATACCGCTGCCCACATGTATAATACCGGCTGCATCCGCTATTTTTTTGTGCTCTTCCATGTTCAGATAAGGGTCTATCATTTTCTCAAAATGATTGCCCTGCTCTAATTTAAGGCGGTCAAATTCTTCATTAGTCAGTTCGGAAAGCACTTCTTTAGGTCCGTCTGAAATTGCCAGAGAATCGTAAAATAGTTCTATAAATTCATCTTTTATATCCAACAATTTATTTTTAGCCGGAATTAACAGACGCGCAACTTCTTCACCATATGGTGTATCAATATATTCTTTAGCAATATCTACCGCAGGAATTGCTTCATCGGCAAGCACCCACCATGTCTTTCTGTTAGCTTTGGCTGATTTTGCGGCATATAGCGCATAATCGGCTTTACGCATTATTTCGGCGGTATCATTGCAGTTTCCGTCGAAACATACAACCAAACCCATGCTGGCTTCTTCTTTTACAATAATACCGTCAGACAAAACAATGGGCTCGGAAATAGCGTCGTGAAGCCTGTCGAGCAGAGGTTTGAGTTCATCAATATTATCTTTATTAATATTTTCAAAAATCACTATAAATTCATCGCCGCCGATACGGGCTGCATAATCTACCTTGCGTATGCTGAGAGTTATTCTTTTGGCGATGGTTTTAAGAAAGTTATCCCCAGCTTGATGTCCGTAAGTATCGTTAATAAGCTTAAAATCGTCAATATCTATGAAACCGACGCCAAGCGCTAATCCGCTCCGATTCGCTCTCTCGACGGCTTGAGTCAAATGCTCCTCAAGTGCTTTGCGGTTAGGCAGTTCTGTTAAAGCGTCGCTAACGGCGGCTACTTCAAGCTGCCTTCGCATTTCTAATTCTTTGCTCACATCTAATTGCAAGCCTATATAATGCGTTACTTCTCCATTTTCATCCTTAACCGGAGATAAGCGCAGTTCATTCCAGAACGGCGTTCCGTCTTTTTTATAATTGAGCAGCGTTACAGTTATTTCATTTCCTGCTTTAATAGCTTTCCGAATTTTATCTACGGCATCATGGTCGGTATCTTTGCCCTGAAGAAATCTGCAGTTTCTCCCTATTATTTCATTTAACGGATAGCCTGTAAGACAAAGAAAAGCGGGGTTGACAAAAATCAAAGGCTGGTCAGGCAGACTTATGTCTGCAATAGTTATGCCCTGTTTTGCGGCATTAACGGCTTTTATAATAATATTAAAATCTTTTATTAATGAAACTTTTGAAATATTGCTTTCATCGGCTGTTGTATAATAGTTATAATTATTATATGCGGCATCAGCTGCCGCATCGGTATCTATTTTAATTTTAACGGTATTTTCAGCGGTATTATTATTGACAATATTGTTTTCGGCAATATTGCTTTCAGCGGTATTTTGCTCTTTTATTCCAATTTCATTTTTATCGCCATTGCCGGTTCTAATTTCATTGCTATCCATGCTATCCATTTTTTCTTTGTTTTGTATTTGTATTTTATTTAGCGTAAAGGAAAATAAAGTCAGCCTAAATTAAATTACATTAAATTAAATTATTACTATTAAATTTTTATTATCAATATCATACGTTATAAGCGATTATATAATAAAATTATATTTACCGCAAACTGAAATATCAGCCTTAATCCTGCAATAGAAAGTTATCTACTCGGAAAAGGTGTCAGACACCTTTTACTCTTACTTTTTACTTATATTTCGCTTAACTGAGCAAAGAAATGCATAAATATTTTCTATTGCAGGATTAAGGATCAAAAATCATATTGATTTAAAAAAATAAAAGAACAGCAATAAAATAATATATAAATATATAAATATATAATTTTTTATATATAAAAAAAATTTAATATTGACATTTAAAAATTATAATATAAAATATAAATTATTGGATGTTTAATAAATATTTTTTTATATTTATTTTTATATTTAATTTGTCTGTATTTAATTTATGTCTTTATAATTTGTTCCATATTTATTTTTTATATTTAATTTGTCTGTATTTAATTTATTTTATTTATATCTATATTTTTTAATCTATTTTAATTTTAATTTTAATTTTTTTAAATGGCGTAGTGTTTAAAATGAGGTCGGCAATAAAAAAATGAAAATGCCTGCGTTAAAAATATTTTTTACATTTTTGCTTCCGTCAATTTTATTTATTAATATAATCCGTGTAATTCCAGTTTGTGCGGACAGTATAAAAAATCAAAGCGTACAAGGCACACAAAGACATAGGCTAAAACATGAAAAAAATATAGAACATATATATATTAAACATATAAAACGTATAAAACTCCGCAATATAAAAAATTTAAAAACGAACAAGCTTTTTACGCTAAGAATGGCTATCAAAGCCGCTCTTAAAAACAGCGATCTGATAAAGAGCGCCGTCGAACGGATCAAAGCTGCCGAAGCAAATTTAAACAGTATGACTGCGGATATGCTGCCAAAATTAACATTCCATTATAATGCTTCGCGCATGGAATATCAGCCTTATCTCGCAACCCCGCATATGCCGATACCGGTTTTCGATTCATCAGGAGTAAAAAACGGATACATGTTTTTTCCTCCGAGAATCTATATGAATTCTGTTGCAAACTTTAACTGGAATGCGGAAATAACACAGCCTGTTTTTACCGGCTTTGCGCTATTGGACAAAAGACAGCTGGCAGCTCTGGGCATTAATATTGCCAGAGTCTACAAAAAAGAAGCGGTATTAAATATTATAGAATCCGTAAAGATTGCGTATTTCAATGTTTTGAGATTTCAGAAACAGCTTAAGGTAGCGCAGGAACAGGTGAGGTCATTAAAATCGCATGAAATGCAGGCTCGGGAATTTTATAAACAGGGAATTATTCCTTACAATGACCTGCTAAAATCACAAGTCGCGCTTGCAAATGCGCTACAATACAGAGTTAATTCAAAAGCTTCCTTAAATATTGCGATATCAAATTTTAATACTATTTTGAACGAAAATCTCAACGGCATTAAAAAATTCAAAAACGTTAAATATGTGAAGTCTAACGGGGCAGAGACATACCGATTTTCATATAAAAAATTAAACAATTTAACTGATTACGCTTTACGAAACAGACCGGGTTTAAAAGTATTTAAATTCAGAATTAAACAATTAAATCTTAAAGAAAAAATTGCCGATAGCAGGTATTATCCTCAAATCTCTGCTTTTGCGGCTTATTCCCAATCCGGTCAGAACTGGCTTGCCTCAAGCAATGAATTTTCTAATCAGGCAAACAAAATCATTGGATTAAGCGCAACATGGACCCTGTTTAACTGGTTTAAAACATCAGATAATTATCAAAAACAACGGCATGACAAATTAGCTTTGAAGTATAATCTTAAATCTTACATAAATAACGTCAGGCTTCAGATTAAAAGCAATCTTTTAGAACTTAACGCCGCTTATAATAATATTAAAGCGGCAAACTTAGCCGTAAAACAGGCCAAAGAAAATCTTAAAATAACTAACCTGCAATATAAACAGCAGGTTGTTACATCAACGGAGGTTTTAGATGCGGAAACCTATCTTAAACGCGCAAAATTAAATTATTATAATTCATTATACGGATATGATATATTTTTAGCAAAACTTGAAAGATCTATCGGGAGAAATACTTATGGATATTAAAAATAATGACGCTGCCAAAGAATCTGCACTTAATAATAACGGTTCCGCAGAGGAGAACAAGACTGAAGAAAACAAGATTAATGAAAGCAAAAATAAAAATAAGAAAAGTAAAGTTAAGAAAAAGTATATATTAATAGTTTCTCTGATTGTTTTAGCAATATTAACAATCATAGAACTGCCTAATATAAAATTTATGTTTAGCCATGTTACCACAAGCGATGCTTTTATTGACGGCAGCAGCGCAATTGTCCCGATTGCCCCGCAGGTGAAAGGAAAAGTGGTTCAGGTTTACGTTAGACAAAATCAATACGTAACAAAAGGGCAGCCACTTTTTAAAATTGACCAGTCTGACTATATTCAGGCTGTAAATAAAGCCGGAGCAGCTTTCAAAGCAAATAAAAATCAGATAAATCAGATATCTATATCTATTTTAGTGCAGAATAATCTGTTAGATAAAGCAAAGTACCAGCTTATTGCCGATGAAGCTTTAGAAAAGTTAGACCGTGAAAATTATATAAGATATTATAATCTGCTTAAAGGAAATGCGACTTCAAAACTTTTATACGATGAAATGCTGACTAAGTATAAAATGATAAAAGCAAAAGTAAATGCTGATAAAGCTAATATAAATCAGATTGCATCAAGTATATCGGAATCTGAATCTGCTGAAAAATCAAAAACGTTTATGTCTAAAACCGCCATGGCTTCGTATAAAATTGCAGAAATTAACTTAAAAAGAACTGTAGTTTATGCCCCATGCAGCGGTTATATAGCTAAAAAAAACGTCAATGTAGGAAGTTACGTAATGCCGGGTATTCCCTATTTAAATGTTGTAAATCTTCATAAAATATGGGTTGTTGCAAATTTTAAAGAATCCGATATCAATAATATAAAAATAGGAGCGCCGGTTATTATAAAAGTAGATGCCTATCCGAATCAAACTTTTCACGGGGTTGTTTCAAGCTTTCAATCCGGAACAGGCTCTGTTTTCAGTCTTTTACCCCCGGAAAATGCAACCGGCAATTATATCAAGGTCGTTCAGAGAGTTCCCGTAAAAATAGACCTGACTAAAGTGTTTTATACTTCTACTCCTTTATATCCGGGGTTATCGGTCGAGCCGTATGTTTTAATAGTTAAAAAATAATACATCATAGAAGGACAATACGTTAAGATAAATATAAAAAATGAATATAAAAAATAAGTGGCTCATAGTATTAGCCGTCATTCCAAGCACAACGCTCTACAGTATGGATATGAGCGTTGTAAACGTGGCTCTTCCTTACATTCAGGGGGCAATGGACGCATCTATCGAACAGGTAACGTGGGTAGTAACCGGATATATGCTTTCAGGCGTAATATTAATGCCGCTTGTCAGTTTTCTGAGTTCACGTTTCGGCAGAAAAAATTATTATATTGCATCCGTCATGTTATTTACTATCAGTTCTGCATTATGCGGATTATCTTGGGATTTAAGTTCCATAATAATATTCCGTCTGCTGCAGGGCGTCGGAGGAGGCGCTCTGATTCCTTTATCTCAAACTTATCTTGCTGAAAATTTTTCAAAAAAAGAACAGGGTAAAGCAATGGCTATATTCAGTTTAGCTATTGTGCTGGGTCCTGCAATAGGACCTTATCTCGGAGGCTGGATAGTCACCAATTATTCATGGGCATGGGTTTTTTTCGTAAATATTCCTATAGGTTTATTAAATATCATACTTATATATCTTATAATAGAAGACCCCCCGTTTATAAAAAGAGTAAAAGACAAAGTTGACTGGCTCGGAATAATTTTTTTGACCGTCGGACTTGGAGCGCTTCAGATTGTATTGACTGACGGACAATACAAAGACTGGTTTGCATCAGGCTATATAGTCAATATGACGATAGTTTCGGTAGCAGCTTCTATACTTTTTGTAATTACGGAACTTATCATAGATAAACCTGCCGTAAACATAAAAGTTTTAAAGAATATAAATTTATCGGCGAATTCTTTTCTATCCATGGTATTCAGCCTCGGCATATTCGGAAGCTTATTTCTTTTACCGATGTTCCTGCAAAAAGTAATGGGATATTCTGCATATGACGCCGGAATAGCAATAATGTCAAGGGGTCTTGCTATGGTCATAAGCATGCCGCTCGCCGGCAGATTGTTTAATAAATTAGGTCCTAAAATTATGGTGCTTGCAGGGTTTATTTTATCTATTATATCATCCATTCAAATTGGTTCGATGAGTTTAAATATGGGATTCTGGAATATTTTTTGGCCGCAGTTCACGCAGGGCATCGGCTTCGGTTTGATTATAGTGCCTCTCATAGCTTCTTCTCTGATAACATTAGAAAACAAATACAAAATAGACGGAGCAGGTCTGTTTAATCTCATAAGACAAGTAGCAGGCTCCATAGGTATAGCAATTTTAGCAACCATGATTGATAATAATACCCAAATGGCTCATTCCGTTTTAGCGCAAAATGTCGGAGATAACACCCAGACTATGATGTCGTTGAGGAGGGCTGCCGCAATAACACACTCGCATATATTTTATCCGCCTACTCAAAAAGTCTTAGCCCTTATTAACGGATTGGTAACAAAACAATCTACCATGATAGCTTTTAATCTTGCATTTATTTTTATGGCGGTATGTTTTGCCGTATCGATACCTGTTATATTTTTGCTGAAAGGCTCTAAAGACTCTAAAGATAAAGACGGTTCGGCTTCTATATCTATAGAATAGTATAAATAATATTTTTAGAATAATAAAAAATTATATTATTTAACGTATAATGCATATAATACATATAGTACATATATAACTATAAAAATATAAAATGAACAAAATCAATTTCTTGAAAAAGATAGATGCTTGGCAGTTAGGCATAGTTGTAGTAGGTATAAGTTTGTTTGCAGTAATTCTTTCTCTGTTTCTTTTATTTGCGCATTATACACATACCAGTCTGTGGGAAGCGCGCGGAGAAGTAAGCGCGTCTTTAACGTCTTCACTTGCGGTATTAGCTGCGGTCATTGCAATTTTTATCGGTTTAAGAGTCCAATCCAGCGAGCACAAAGCTTCAGAAACTGTAAAAACAGACCTGATTGCAATTAACGGTTTGCTTAATAATCTTATATCTATTTTTACAATTATCAGAGCCAACTATATAAATGAAATAAAAATTATTAAAAATTTAAATCTGACGCCGCTTCAGAATACATTGAATGAATTTCTTATTTCCCCTACTTATTTTGGTTTAACCTACTATTTTTATAAACATCAGGAAGAAACCAATTATTTTTTCAGGGTCTTCGCGCTGGATCTGACTTATATAAATTTTTTCATAAGCATGGAAGGAGAAGGAAGAGACATCAGTAAAATTAACATCGCCGAACATGCTACGGTAGAAGTCAGAAAAGCCTTGGGAAGATTAAAAGAGCGGGATATTGAAGATATTGCGTCGCATATGTCTTCATCTTTAATAAAATTAATAGAAAAAAACAATGAAGTTATGGATAAAAATCCGCTTATAAAAATATTTCAGCAGCTTAATGACGAAAAAATGAATGAAGACAGTTTTTCGGTAGATATTCCGAAAGCCGAAGAACTTATAGCCGGCATCAGCAATATTTCGCTTAAAAACGACCTTAACGAAATCTTACAAAAAGCAAAAAACAATGATAATGAAGCAAAACTCCTTCTGAGCGTCTTAATTGAAAAGTTTGCTATACATTAATGATCTAATAATATAAATAGAATAATATAAATAGAATAATATAAATAGAATAATATAAATAGAATAATATATTTAATAATATAATAGATAAATATTATAATCTATTAGTATAATTATTTAATAGACAATATTTAATAATATTTTATAATAATTGACCAATCTAATATATAAATCAATAAGATAACAATATGATGATTTAATAATGCAATGAATGATTTGATTTAATCTATTCTATTATAAGAATCTTCTATCCTGACTATATCGTCCTCCTTTAAATATTCTCCAACCTGCGCCTCAATAAGGATTAAAGGAATAAGCCCGGGATTTTCCAACCTGTGCAGCGAACCTATCGGAATATAGGTTGATTCATTAGATTTAAGCAATATTTTTTTATCATCAACCGTAACAAGCGCCGTGCCGCTGGTTACTATCCAGTGTTCCGACCTGTGGTAATGTTTCTGCAGGGATAATTTTGCTTTAGGTTTAACGAGTATTTTTTTAATTTTATACGCGGCAGAATCAAGCAGAACGGTGTATGAACCCCATGGTCTATGAACGGTTAAATGCTGAAAATGCAGTTCTGAATTCATTTCTTTTAATTTTTCAACCACTTTTTTTACATTCTGCGATGAGCCTCTTTTAGAAATAAGCAGCGCATCGTCGGTATCCACTATTATTAAGTCTTCAATATCTACGGCAGCTATTGTTCGTCCTGAAAACAAAATCAGATTTTTTTTGGAATTTACATTAATAAAAGAATCTGGCAAATCCGCGAAATTCAGTAAAGCATTTTCGTCGGAATCTTTTTCCGATTCGTTATATAAAGAATCAAAGCTTCCCATATCTGACCATTTAATATCTGACGGTATTACCTTAGTGGCTAAGGTTTTTTCTAATAAAGCGTAATCAATAGAGGTCTCCTCAATATTGAGCATATCTTCAAGTTTAATTCTGACGGAAAACGCATTGTTTTTTGCATTATTATAAGCATTTTCGGCTGATTCGTACAAAGAAGGACAATATGCTTTAAGTTCACTGAGCAAGACTTCAGGATTGAATAAGAACATACCGCTATTCCAAAAATAGTTCGGTTTTGATAAATAAACAGCGGCTGTATCTTTATCTGGTTTTTCTTTAAAAGACTTTACGCTGTAAGAGTGCATTTCTGTTTCACATAAACTTTTTTTATTGAAATAGGCAAAATCAGCTTCTATGTATCCGTAACCTGTTTCGGCATGAAGAGGTTTTATGCCGAATAATATCAAACTATCATCTTTAGCTAAATCTTTTGCCGCTTTTACTACATTTCTATAATGAATATCGTTAACAATCACATGGTCGGAGGGCGTTATAAACACAAATTCTTCCGGGTTTTTACGACTTTTTGCATCAAAGCACGCAAGAGCGATTGCCGCAGCGGTATTTCTCGGGGCAGGTTCAATAATAAATCTAAAATTTTTGATTCCTATTTCTTCCAGCTGGTCAAGGGCTAAAAAATACTGTTCATGGTTCGTAACTATCGTAAAATCATCGCATAACTCTTTATTTCTAAGGATTGTCTGCTGAAATAAAGATAGCTTGTCTTTAAATTTATAAAACTGCTTCGGAAATAATTCCCTTGAAATAGGCCATAATCTGGTTCCGCTTCCGCCGCATAAAATAACGTTAGTCATCTTAATTATCTGCCTCCTATAAAACAAACGATAATTATAATTAATCTTGTAAACTTTTATAGCAACTATATCTATAACAACTGTAATATAACAACTGTAATAATAAAAATTATATAATAGCTATACCGAATAATTATAGCTGCGCAAATAATTCTTTTCGGCTCATTCTGCCGCAATCCTTAAATGATTTACTAAGCTATCTTCCGACAGAATAATAATCAAAACCGTATTCTTTCATCTTATCTTTATCGTAAATATTTCTTCCGTCGAACACGGCGGGGGTTTTTAGAAGCGACTTTATTTTGTCAAAATCAGGCATTCTGAAATCGTTCCATTCGGTGGCTAATATAAGTCCGTCGGAATCTTTTAAGGCATTATACATATCGTCAAAATAGTCTATCTGCGGAAATACGTTTTTTGTATTTTCCATGGCAATAGGGTCAAAAGCTTTGACGGATGCTCCGTACGACAGAAGTTTAGATATTATGGTAAGGGCGGGCGCTTCTCTTATATCGTCTGTTTTCGGTTTAAAAGCAAGACCCCACAGTGTAAATGTTTTGTTTTTAATATCAGATTTAAAATGTTTTAAAAGCATATTGACGATTATTTCTTTCTGGATATTGTTAACCTCGTCCACGGCTTTTAATATTTTAAAATCGTATCTGTGCTGTTTAGCGCTGTGATAAAGAGCCTTTACGTCTTTCGGAAAACAGCTGCCGCCGTAGCCTATTCCTGGGAAAAGAAAAGATTTGCCTATTCTTTTGTCTGAGCCTATTCCGATTCTTATGCTGTCTATGTCCGCTCCCGTTATATTGCAGAGATTGGCAAGTTCGTTCATATAGGATATTCTTAAAGCAAGCATGGCGTTTGAGGCGTATTTTGTTAATTCAGAAGACAGTCTGTCCATAAAATATATTGGAGCGCCCGTTCTCACGAAGGGTTCGTATATTTCGGAAATGAGCTCTTTTGCTTTGGTGTTTTCTTTATGATTATTTAAACCGGCTATAATCCTGTCCGGTCTCTGAAAGTCATCTATTGCCGCCCCTTCTTTTAAAAACTCCGGATTAGACACGACATCGAAAGGAATTCCCGTTAATTCTTTTATTCTTTTTTCTACTGAATCGCATGTGCCTACCGGAACTGTGCTTTTAACTATAATTACTTTGTATGAATCCATGGACAGAGCTACGCTTTCCGCTACCTTAAAGACGTTTGAAAGGTCTGCTTCGCCGTTTTCTCTCGGAGGTGTGCCGACGGCTATAAATATGACTTCCGAGTTTTTAACGGCTTTCGATAAATCGGAACCAAACTGCAGCCTTTTAAGTTTAGCGTTTTTATCGCAGAGTTCTTTGAGTCCTGGCTCATATATAGGGATAATACCTTTATTTAAAGAATTTATTTTATCTTCGTCGTTATCTATGCAATAAACGGTATTGCCGGAATCCGAAAGGCAGACGCCGGTGACAAGACCTACATAGCCTGTGCCTATTATTGAAATGCGCATATCGCCTCAATCATTTAAAAATTCACTTAGGATTTAGAATAAAATAAAGAGTCAAATTATAAATTATTAAATTAATAGTTTTAGCCGTTTAAAAATTCACCAAAAATACTAAAGTTAAAAAACTTTTTTTATGTTAGCTTATATTTATATATTTATGTGCTATATTAATATATGTGAAACATAATTTCAATTATTATTTTTAATTAAGAAATATTTTTCTTGACAAACTTATGAAAATAATTTATATTAATTAATATTGATTATTGATTAATATAAATTATTTTTTTATCTTCTTTAAATCATTGAATAGGATTAAGATGTAATTAAACGTAATTAATAATAACAAATAATAATAAAATCAGGTTTTATATTGTATTTATAATTTTGATTTAATAATGGCAATCTAATTTTTATAACGACGATTTTTATTCTTAGAATAATAACAATTTTAATTTTATAGCAGCAGTTAATTTTAATTTATTTAAGGAGACTATTTATGGAATCAGAAAAAGCTTTTATCGGAAATGAAGTGCCGTCGTTTGGAACAATTAATACTTTTAATCCTAAAACAGGCGGCTTTGGAACATTCAGCCTTGAAGACGCAAAAAAAGATAAAAAATGGACTATTTTAGTATTTTATCCTGCGGACTATACTTTTGTTTGTCCTACCGAACTTGCAGATTTCGCTACAAAACAAGATGAACTTGAAAAGTTAGGCGCCCAAATTATATCCATAAGCACGGATACGCACTTTGTGCATATGGCATGGCAGAGAGACGAAAAATTGTTAGAAAACGTTAAATTCTTAATGGGCGCAGATCCGACAGGCAAGGTTTCTAAAATTTTCGGCGTTTATGATGAAAATTCAGGTCTGGCTTTCAGAGGAACATTTATTATAAACCCGGAAGGAAAGTTAGTCGCATCGGAAGTTAACTTTTTCAATGTCGGCAGAAATTCCGATGAATTATTAAGAAAGGTTAAAGCTAATATTTATGTTGCTGAACATCCGAATGAAGTCTGCCCTGCAAAATGGAATCAGGGGGATAAAACATTGAAACCTGGAGAAGGTCTTGTCGGCAAGGTTTATGAAGCTCTCAATTAATAACTAAATAACCGGCAAGTAATAAATAGCAATTAATAACTGCTAATAGCATTTAGTTAAATACTAATAAATAAATGCTGAATGAATACCTTAGTCCTGCAATAGAAAATATTTCTGCATTAAGCAAAATATTGGAAAAAGGTGTCAGATTTTATTTTTTTGCATATTAAGAAAAAAGTGTCAAAGAAAAAGGTGTCAGATTTTATTTTTTTGCATATTAAATAGTTCAATTAACAAAGAAAATATTTGCAAAAAAAATTAATCCGACACCTTTTTTCCAATGCCTTTAATTTTATCATTAAAAATCAGAGAAATAAACAAATCTACCGCAATAACTCAAGCGCTTATCAAAACCAAAGCCAACATCAATTTGCAACTATTTTAAGATTATGCTACGCGCGGATTTGAACTATTATGTTATTTCTGCAAACTAACACTGAGAAGTTATACCGACAATTCTCTGATATGCTTCTTCAACCTTTCCCAAATCTCTCCTGAAACGGTCTTTGTCAACTTTTTCCATTGTCTGTTTATCCCAAAGTCTCATAGTATCAGGTGTAATTTCATCTGCAAGCATGACCTCATTTTTGTATAATCCGAATTCTAACTTAAAATCAACTACTATAATATTGTTATCATCAAAAAATTTACTTAAAATTTCATTTATTTCTAAAGCTATCTTTTCAGCTTTCGACGCGTCTGCCGGATCGCATAAATCAAAAGCTTTTAAATAAGATTTATTTATCATGGGGTCTCCGAGTTCATCGCTTTTAAAACACATTTCAATAACAGGAGATAAAAATTTTACACCTTCTTCAACCCCCATCTTTTTTGCAAGACTTCCCGCAGCGATATTCCTCACAATAAATTCTATCGGCAGCATCTTTAGATGATATGTAAGCATCTCTCTTTCCGATATCTTTTCGATAAAATGATTATTTATTCCCTTATTTTTCAAAAATTTAAAAAGCGATGCGGATATAGCATTATTGTATTCACCTTTTTTTATAATAGTTCCTTTTTTCTGCCCGTTAAATGCCGTTGCATCATCTTTAAAATATGTCAGCAGCAAATCTTTTTTATCTTCTTCTCCGCTGAATTCATATAATATTTTAGCTTTTCCTTCATAAATTTTTTTTAAATTGCCGCGATTGATGCTTTCAGCCATAAATTTGTCCGTCAATTTTAATTTTGACGCCTCCTTAAAGTGGTTAAAATATCAGCTATTATATTATAGCTATAAAATTTAATCAATCAAAATCTCGAAAGTTCGTTAATAATGCCAATAACTTTAAAAACACCTGCATTATTTGAATAAAAATAATTTTTCTTTTCTATGTCGTCTATTTATCAACTAAAATTAATAATATCAATGCAATAGTATAAAATAGTACCGGATGATATATAATAATGTGTAAGTCCGGCATCATTTAAATTTTGAAATTTATAATGTCAAATAAAAATGTTATAATACTTAGTTATAAAACAATCAATTTAAATATAAAAAAATATATAAAAATTAAAAAAAATAAATATAATAATATGCAATAACAATGAAAAATAACAAGGTTTTAACATATGCTTTAATTATTTCTATTTTAATACATACGCTGGCTATTTTATATATTCTTAATTTATCTCAGGCAAAGAAAAAGAAAAAACATCTTTATACTAAGCCTATAATAGTTCAGCCGTATAATTTTATAAAAAATTATTTAAA
This sequence comes from Candidatus Acididesulfobacter guangdongensis, assembly GCA_004195045.1. Lineage (NCBI taxonomy): Bacteria > Candidatus Acidulodesulfobacteriota > Candidatus Acidulidesulfobacterales > Candidatus Acidulidesulfobacteraceae > Candidatus Acidulidesulfobacter > Candidatus Acidulidesulfobacter guangdongensis. Next base: position 378,514 of record SGBC01000002.1, on the reverse strand, counting down.
AAATGCTCCAAAACCTAAGTTGGCAACTACCATAGCGCACAACGCCTTAAAAAACACAAGATTAAACGCTCCCGCATCCTCGGGAATGCCTGTGCCGGCGGAACATTATGCCTATCAGCCGAAACATATATCAACAGCCAATTTATCCCATCATCTTAATAAATCTTATAAACAGCACAGATATATAAGCCATAGACACTTTTCAAACGCACCTATTTTTTCCAATAACAAACCTGCAGCAAAACCAAATAATAGGCTGAGCATGAATAAAATTTTTCCTATGAATAAAGATTTCTTTAATTCAACAACTCCTCAAAGCACTAATAATAATCAAAACAGTTCATATAATAATCCTTCAAGCGGCATAAAATCAGCGACCGTTAATTTAAATACAACCACTATAAAATATGCTTCTTATTTACTGCATGTCAAAGAAAAAATAGAAAATGTATGGGAATATCCAACTAAAGCGGAAAGGCAAGGCATTCAGGGAGTTTTAATAATAGAATTCAGTATCAATCAAAACGGAACAATTTATAATGTAAAAGTCTTAAGGTCTTCCGGTCAGAAAATGTTAGACAAAGCAGCGGTCAACGCAATTTTGAATGCGGCGCGGTATAATTCTTTTCCGCATTACTGGACTATTAAAAGACTTAATATAATCGGAACATTCATTTACAGATTGAACAATTTTTATTTATACTGATACTGATAAGCGAACCGTTTCCGCCTAATAGATGTTTTAATATTCTTGCCGATTTTTAATAAATTAACCTATAACCCGCGGAATTAGCTCGCAAGAATGGCTAACGAACGAATATACCTGCCGATTTTTAATAAATTGACAGCAGCAGTATGCAGATAGATTAAATATATGAAACTGATCATTCTTATTTATTGCGCTACATCGGCAATATCAGCATCTATTTATTAATAAATATTTATTAATATTATTTATCACAGCGGTATTCTCGAGTTAAAAACATCGTGTATAGATAAGCCAAATCCTTTAAGAATCGGTGTTTTTACTTTATCCCCGGGATAGTACGTAGAATTAAATTTCAATTTATCATCATTCAGCCTATACACTATAATATCTTTTTTCTCGGTATTAATTTCCCAATACTCAAAAATACCTAATTCTTCATATATTTTCTTCCTGGCTGAAAATAAATTTTTGTCGGACATATACGATAATTCTATAATGATATCAGGGATGCATTCTATAACTACCTGTTCCTGTTTTAAAAAAGATTCATAAATATCGCCGATACTGCATGCGGCTGCTTTATCAAAACTAAAATAAGCACCAAGCGGTTTTATTAAATTTTTAATATCCGAATTAGAATTATTTAATAATAATGTAAAATTGTCAAAGTTCTGATTGGCTGAAAAATATAATCCTGTATTTTCATTTTTATTTTTTCGACTAATAAAATATTCATCGAATTTTTTAAATAATCTTTCAGATATTTTAGTTTCTTCATCATTTAAGTTGTGTTTTTCGTGAGAAGAACCGTTTATTATTTCATTATTCATTTTAAATATAGATTTAATCTATTTTTATTATGTAAGGTTTTATTTTGAATTTGCTTGATATCAACTTTTCAACGCTTAACGCATCGTTTTCATTAGAAAATTTACCCACCCTGACTTGCTGATATACTGCTTTTCCGTTTTTACCCGATATATTTATAGGAAGTATATAAGCAAAAAACCCCATTGCATTCAGTTTGTCAGCTAAATTCTTTGCAGTTTTATAATTGGATAGAGCCGCAACCTGAATAGTATAATAAACATTGGACGTAAAAGGCGAAACAGATTCAGGCGCAACGGAAGTTTTTGGCTTAATTTTAATATACTTATAAACATAAACAGGTTTTTTAACATAAATTATCTTTGTCTTAACAACAGGTTTAGCAGATTTGGATTTTTTAAGAGATGCTGTACTCTGGTTTTTCTTTTTTATAATATTTGTTTTACTTTTTCTGTTTGTTTTTGCCAGCGGTTGAAAATTTAATGAATTAGACGAAACCGGCTGTTTTTTACCGTTAGATAATAATAAGTTAGATTTATTTTTGGAATTTAATGAATTTTTAATTGACGATTCATTTATAACTCCTTCTTTTGGAGAAGAGATAGTCAGCTTTTTACCGGCATAAACACCAATAGCAAATACTATAAACATTAAAACTAAAATTACAAATAAGACTGAAATTTTTCCTTTCTTCATTTTTAATTTACCCTAAAACCGTTCTTTTCAAAAACTAAAGACAACAATTCATCTAATCCAGAAACGCTAAGGCTTACATCCCTGACAAAATCAGGACAGTTAAATATTTCAATGCCTGAAACGCTATATTTTTTTGAACACATCCCCCGCCATGCGCAAACTGCACAAAGAACTACGTTCTCATCCATATTATTCAGCTCCTCAATAGTATCTTAAGTATCTTAAAGTATTATTATGTAACCTAATTATATCAATGGTATATTTTTTAAATACTTTTTTAAGTACTTTTAATTAATACACCGCAAACAGTATGATAATATTGTGCACCATAGTACATATGATATGCTATATATCGTGTGTTTGTACTAGTTGATAAGTCTTTAATTTTTTAACTTTTTTTTAATTCACACACTTTTATTGTATCATAAAAAATATAATAAATGATAAAAAAATAAAATTTGATTTATTTAACCAAGTTTCACCATAATTATCGGCAATATATTAATACTGATATTACTATATTTATAAGGCAATAGAAATGCTTACAGGAACTATAAAATAAAAAATAGAATGTAATAATATTGAAGGGTTATGATTTTAGAATAATAAAAGCGGTGAAGTTGGGTTAAGTGATTGATTAATTTATTTAACTTATTTATTTAAATAAACATTTATGTTAGAATGTATATAGAATTTTAATATTTATAATATAAATATAATATAAATTAAGAGGTTTTTTTGTCTACCGAGCTTATAATAAACAAAGATGATTACGAAACAAGGGTTGCTCTTTTAGAAAACGGACAGCTTGTAGATTTTTATTTAGAAAGGAAATCTAATTCTGCCAGACATGGAAATATTTACAAAGGCAAGGTTATGCAAATATTGCCCGGAATTCAAGCAGCTTTTATAGATATCGGGTATGATAAATCGGCTTTCTTATATGCCGGAGATTTTTTTGATATCGATATAACAGATTATGATTTTTTTGACGGAGATGAAGATAATAACGATGATATTGATGTGAGTTTTACGCCAAAGAAAAAGAAAAAAAGAAAAAAAGAAAAAAATATGCCCAGTATTGATGAACTTCTGAGAAAGAATCAGGAAATACTTGTGCAGGTTGCGAAAGAGCCTGTTAAAACCAAAGGACCAAGGGTTACGAGCCATATTTCTCTCCCGGGAAGATACCTTGTATATCTCCCTACTTCGCCTCATGTAGGCATTTCCAGGAAAATCAAAAATGAATCTGAAAGAAAAAGACTAAAATCTATTGCTATGCAATATAAACCTGAAGAAGCCGGTCTGATTATAAGAACAGCTGCCGAAAATACGAGCGAACTTGATATAGAACGCGATATAAAATTTCTTGTAAATTTATGGAATAATATATATAAGGATAAAATAGATTCGAAAGCGCCGGCGCTGATCCATGAAGATTTAAGCATTTCGCTGAGAGCAATAAGAGATCTGCTCAATAATAGCGTAGATAATGTTATAGTTGACAATAAAGAAGAATACGACAAAATTATAAACTTTTTAGATATTCAATCTCCTGAATTTAAAAATAGGGTGGAATTATACGATAAACCCCAGATGATATTGGAATATTACGATGTAGAAGATGAAATTTATAAAGCTCTCGATAAAAAAATATGGTTAAAATCCGGCGGCTACATCGTCATTGAAAGCACCGAAGCCTTAACGTCTATTGATGTTAATACAGGCAAATATGTGGGGAAAAGAAATTTTGAGGATACAATATTAAAAACCAATCTTGAAGCGGCTAAAGAAATTGCCTACCAGCTCAGACTTAGAAATATAGGCGGCATTATCATTATTGACTTTATAGATATGCAAAAAATTGAAAATAGGGAAAAAGTTTATCACACATTAGAGGAAGCTCTGAAGAACGACAGGGTCAGAACTACTATCAATAAAATATCGGAACTGGGACTCTTAGAAATGACAAGGAAGAGACTGAGAAATAGCCTTTCAAGTATGCTCATGGAAAATTGCCCGCTATGCGAAGGAAACGGTTTGATTAAATCATCTCAAACAATTTGTTTCGAAATATTCAGAAAAATTTTAAAAACATCTAAAAAAACAAGATCTAAAAAAATAACGGTAATTGTCCATCCGCAAGTTATGAACAAAATATATGAAGAAGAAGCTAATATTGAAAAATTAGAAAAAAAAATAAACAAAAAAATAATATTTAAAATGCAGGATAGTTTTCATCCTGAATCATATGAGATAGAATAGGATTAATCCAACTTCACCACTTTTATTATTCTAAAATTATAACCCATTAATATTATTGCATTTTATTTTTTATTTTATAGTCCCTATAGGCATTCTTATTGCCCTATAAATATAGTAATATCAATATCAATATGTTGCTGATAATTATGGTGAAGTTGGGTTAATATCCTGCATTTACGGTAGTCATATTAATATTTTTTAACTTTTATCAGAACTAAGCAAGAATTCCCTTACCTCTTGATTGAGGCGGAAGTGTTTCACCGGCTTGCGTTAGCTTTTATTTTTTTTGTTTACGTTTTTGTTTTTATCAGCGCCAAAAAATTTAAAAACTATTTCTCCTTTTTTAATCATGCCGAGTTCTTGTCTGGCTAATTCGGAAATATACTGCTTATTATGCTTTAAATCATATATTTGCCGTCTAATTTTAGTATTGTCTTTTTTTAAAGATATTAAGTTATCGGCAAGTTTAATTTTTGCCGCCTTTAATTTATAAACTTTGACTATACCTTCAATGCTAAAAATAACAATCAATGAAATTAAAATAACAAACACTGCCGGTATAAAAAATTTAAGCTTTTTTCCCTTTTGAGATTTCATGTTTAAAATATTTCCTAACTTTAAGAGGGGCGCAGAAGTCTCCGCACATACTGCATCCTGCCGTGTTATCATCGTTTTTTTCTTCATATACGCTTCGTGCATATTCCGGGTCTATAGAATAATAGAATTGTTTTTCCCAATCAACATCACGCCTTGCTTTAGATATATTAATATCTGATGCATTTTTTTTAAGTTTTATCATATCTCCAGCATGAGCTGCAATTTTCGCCGCCTGAAGCCCCATAACAACATCTGCCTCGGAAGGAATACCCAGATGCTCCGACGGCGTTACATAGCATAAAAAATCTGCCCCGTACGCTGAAGACATTGCCGCTCCTATTGCGCTTGAAATATGGTCAAATCCGGCTGCAACATCGGTTACTAATGGTCCTAACACATAAAAAGGAGCCTCATCGGACATTCTTTTCTGAATCTTAACATTAGCTTCAATTTCATCTAACGGAATATGTCCGGGTCCTTCAACTATCGCTTGAACTCCGTAATCTCTTGCAATCTCGCTTAATTCGCAATTTATAATCAATTCCTGCATATATGCTCTATCAAAAGAATCTGCAGTAGAACCTGCCCTTAGTCCATTTCCAAGACTCAGAACGGTATCATATTTTTTTAAAATCTTCAAAACATCTTCAAATCTTTCATACAGCGGATTTTCCTTATTATTCTCAATCATCCATGCAATAAGATAAGAACCTCCTTTTGAAACAAGCCCTGCATATCTGTATGACTGTTTTCTCAGTCTTTCAAGAGAGATAAGATTTAGACCAGAATGAATAGCCATAAAAGAAATACCGTCCGCACACTGTTTTTCAATTACTTCAAAAATTAAGTCCTCAGGCATTTTTGCAGGATTTTTATATTTATTTATTGCTTCTCTGAACGCCTGATATAAAGGAACAGTGCCTACTGGAAGCGAAGTGCTGTTCAGAACCGTTCTGCGTATTAAATCTAAATCACCGCCGACACTAAGTTCCATAAGGGTATCAGCTCCGTTTTTTTCGGCTAATTTTGTTTTTCTAACTTCTTCGTCAATGTTTATATGATTAGTAGATGTACCTATGCTTGCGTTTACTTTAGTAGTCAGCCCTTTTCCTATTCCCACAAAATTATCTTGATTTTTATTATGCAGGATTACTATTTTACCTGAAGCCACATTGTTTAAAAGATAAGACTTATCGATATTTTCTTTATTGCACACATATTCCATAGCTTTGGTGAATTGATTCTTCTCCGCCGATTCTTTTTGCGTCAACAATGCAGAGATACATGCGGTATTTTTTAAATCATTTGTATTTGTTGTATTATTTGTATTATTTATATCTGGCATTTAGTAATGGCTCCTTTTAGTTTATAATTTTGTTATTTATATTTTTGCTATTTGCATATAGTCTTTTAATGTATAATGCCGGTTATTTATATCTGTCATTTATATTTATTGTTTATATTTGTTGTTTATTGTTTATGTTTATTGTTTATGTTTGCCATTTAAGTTTGTTATTTAGTTTTTATCAGCTCTATTTTCGCAAAATCATTATTCTGTTTTTCTTTTTCTTATTAATTTAGGGTTAAAATCATAAAGATAATTTTTTTGCACTTTCAATAAAATTCCTTGCAATTTTTTGATTTGAGAAAAAAGAAACATGAACATAAGTTCCAATAGCGTTTAAAATTCTATATCCTTCATCGATTTTACATCTCGTTAAGCTATTTGAAGAAACATTTTTTACTGCAAATACAGATTCTACATGAATGCCGCTATGAAGATATTCAAAGCTAAAATTATTTTTTCCGCAGTTAGCCGTATTGCCGATTTTGTTATTATAATTATCAGAATTAATATTATAATTGATTATGTTTTGATTGTCATTTAAAATTTCCGAATAATGAAATTCATGTCCGTTTATTTTAAGATTTGCTTCCCCGAGAAATGAATCCTTAGACAAATATACCGTACGATATCCCAATTTCAACTTAGTTCCGTCCATAGTCGAAACAAACGGCAAAATATCTAAGAAATCATACTGCATCGATTTATAAATTAATTTTTTGGATAGATACATTAATCCGCCGCATTCGGCAAAAATCAATCCGTTATTTTTATAAAATTTATAAATTTCATGTTTCATGTTTACATTACATGAAAGTTCTTTGGCGTACAGCTCAGGATAGCCGCCGCCGATATACAGAGCTTTAACTCCGGAAGGTATTGATTTATCTTTTATAGGACTAAAAAAAATAATTTCCGCATTAAATTTTTTAAAAATTTCGAAATTAAACTTATAATAAAACAAAAAAGCATTGTCGTACGCAACGGCAATTTTGACTTTTTTAGACCTGTTAATTTTAGATTTGCCGGCTTCGGCAGCTGTTTTTTTATTATCGTTTTTATTTGTTTTTAATATCGACAAAAATGACGTTGAATCTTTCATTAAAGTTTTTATTAACAAATCTGCATCGATATTTTTCATTACAAGATTCTTTATTTTCTTAATCTTTTCTTTAAATTCTTTTTCAGAAGAAAAGTAGCCGGGCGTAGCAAGCCCTAAATGCCGTTCTTTTATTGCAATATTCTTTCCGTCTGCAGCAATATATCCAAAAACCTTTACATCCTTAATATTTTTTTTAATTTCGGAAGCTATAAGTTGATAATGTCTTTCCGACGAAATATTATTTAAAATTACTCCTGAAATAATAACGCCTTTTTTATAATTTTTCAATCCGTATACTAAAGACGCCATCGTTGAAGATATCCTTGAAGCATCCATTACAAGCACTACCGGCAGTTTAAATCTTTCAGCTATAATATAGGAATTGCCGTCATACAGTCCCATTGCGCCTTCGATAATAAAAGCTTTATTGTTATCGCCATCTTCTCTACTGTCGCCGTTATTGCCGCTGTTATCAACGTTAATGATTTTATCGCCGTAAACACCGTTGTCGCAGCTGCTTGAATGCTGAAACAAATCATTTAATCTATTTTTAGGTATTAAAAAAGGGTCTAAATTTGCAACATTGCAATTGCATGCGGTACCGAGAACAATCGGGTCTATAAAATCGGGACCTATTTTAAATAATGAGACCGGTATGCCGCGCTCTTTTACAAAACTGGAGAAAGCAAGCGTAAAAGTTGATTTTCCGGAAGATGACCTGTCAGAGGAAAACAAAACGGCAAACGACGATGATGTAAATGACAGCGATAAAGTCATATTAGATATTATATAATTATATATGTTATATATTACAGATAAATAGATAAATAGATAAATAAATATTAGTTCGCAAATAAAATATCAATCAGTAAAGAATATAGCAAACAATCAGACAATACAGATACGGATTAATTTTAAAATCCTGTTTTTATAAAATCTAATATATATAAACAAATAAAAAAATAAATTCGCAAATAAAATATCAATCAGTAAAGAATATAGCAAACAATCAGACAATACAGATACGGATTAATTTTAAAATCCTGTTTTTATAAAATCTAATAAGGAAATTAAGAAAATTATCTCAGATATTTTTACGCCGAAACCAAGCATATCTCCATTTACTCCGCCAAACTTTTTAATAAAAAAATAACAAACAATCAACATTATAAGCGAAGTAGCAAGCAAAGCAAAAAGTCCGCTATATCCAAAAAAAAGCACTACGATAATTAATGTAATCGCCGAAGCTGAAATAAACGTTAATATATCTGTTCCTTCGGTAAAAATTGAACCTATGCCCCTGAAGTTCTCTGGAGTAACTGTAAAATAAGACATTAAAACAATAGTATATCTGCCGACAACGGGAAAACAAATTAATGCATAAATTCCGTAAAGTCTGTTATATGTTTGAAAAGAATTAAAGTCCAATATAATTTTATATAATAAAACAATATAGAATATGACGCTTATTGTGCCTGCCAGTCCAGTATTTACATCTTTCATCGCATTATAAAATTTGTTTTTATCCCCTGTTTTTAAAAATGCCATAAGACCGTCGGAAGTGTCAGACAGACCGTCAAAATGCAGCCCGCCCGTAATAATAAAAAGACCGGCGATTGAAATTATTGAAGCAATACCGGGTGAAAATGTAATTTTATTAAAAACAATATATAAAATCGCAATGTTCAAACCTATAAACAGACCTGCTAAAGGAAAAAATTTTATAGATTTTACCAGATGCAGTCCTGAATACACACCGGTATCAGTTCTCTGCGCCGTGCCGTACATATTATTGTTCTTCGAGTCCAACGCTCCATTTGTATGAACATCGGCGTCTGATATATATGCCGCTCCTGTTTTATTTTTATTATCTTCGGAAACCGTATAAACTGTGTTTCGGTTAGACTTTAATGTTTTATCTGCACCGTTTTTAAAGATTGAATCAAAGTTAAAAATAGTCAGAAAACTGATTGCAGTTAAAATTTTTTTCATAAAAATTTATGGCTAATAAATCAAATAATTTTATTAAGTTATCTATATTTATCTTTATTTATTTCTATATTATTTATTTCTATATTTATCTTTTATTTCTAATTATTTTATTGATTTTTCTTCGAAGCAATAACATTAGCTTCGTCAAATGTCAGCATATTATTATACATATCGACAGACGCTTCTATTATTTTCATTGCCAAAACCGCTCCTGTTCCTTCTCCAAGATGCATACCTAAATTTAAGACTGGTTTTTTGTCGGAGTTGGATTCTTTTTTGATTAATGAAACTGCAGCGCTATGACCTTTCTCTTTTGAAAGATGACCTAAAAATATATAATCTGCGCAATTATTATTTAAGTTAAGGGCTATGATAGCTCCTGCCGTCGATATAAAACCATCTACAACAACAGGCGTTTTTTTTAATGCGCAGCCTATAATAAAACCTGCTATAGCTCCTATTTCAAAACCGCCTATGCCCGCAAGGACGCTAATCGGGTCATCTCTATCCGTTATATTATTAACAATCGCTTTTTCAATAATCACTGCTTTTTTAAAAATAACTTTTTTGTCAACGCCAGTTCCGTATCCGCAAACTGTCTTTGGCTCAATTCCAGAGTAAAAGCTGACAATGGCTGAAGACGGCGTGGTATTTGCGATGCCCATATCCCCCGTGGAACAAATATTTGCTCCCCCGTCAATTAATTTTTCGGCTATAATTATACCGGTATGCACTGATTTAAGCGCATCATCGTAGGACATTGCAGGTTCTTTAAAAATGTTGCCGGTTCCTTTATTTATTTTTGCATTGATAAAATTTTCGTTAGTTAAAAAATCATCGCCAAAATCGGTATTCACTCCTACATCGGCAACTACGACTCTGGCTCCGACAGAATTTGCGATAGTATTGATAGCAGCGCCGCCTGTCAGAAAATTGGCAACCATTTGAGCTGTAACTTCCTGTTTAAAGGCGCTGACATTTTCAAAGGCAACTCCATGGTCTCCTGCAAAAACACAAACATATTTGCTGTTTACAACCGGTCGTTCATTTTCCGTAATAGCAACAATATCGCAGACAAATTTTTCAAGTCTGCCGAGACTTCCTTTCGGCTTAATAAGCCTATTCAAACGACTTTCGGCAATCTTATAATATTTTTTTTTATCTATCGCAGGGATAGATTTGATTAATAACAACAATTTTTCTTTATTTAACTTATTGAAATCACAGTAAATATTTTTGCCGTGTTCTGTCATACTCTGCTAAACTCTTCTATTATTTTATTTATTTTATTATTTTTAATCCTGCAATAGAAAGTTATCTTTTGCTTAATCGAGCAAAGAAATGCATAAATATTTTCTATTTTAGGATTAAGGATTATATTTATAGTATTTAATTTATTTAATTTAATTTATATTTATTGTATATAACTTACCGTATTGAACTCATCGTATTTATTTTTTTAATTTGTTATACAGTCGTAGTTTCGCTGCATCACATTAACATATTGTATTATATTTTTATTTATTTTTATATTCTATTATTTTAATCTTAAAATATTTCCTGCAACAGTCAAATAGACAAAATCGCATAACGCAGAAATTTTTTGCTCCATTAATCCATTTAAGCTTATAAATTTTCTAACATATGCATCTTGAGGTACAATATTGAAACTTAAATTATCGCTCACAAATATAAAAAAACAATCCAGCTTGCTGATAAAATCAAAAAGGTCGTCTATTGCTAATAATGCTTCATTGTATGTTGCCAAATCGGTAAAAATTCCGGAAAGCCATAAGGTCATAGAATCAATTAGTATTATTATATAATCATTATGGGATGAAACTGAAATTGAATTGTATGTATTATTAATTTCTGTTTTTAAATCATCAAAATTTTCATGGATTGTAAAACAATCTGGGCGTTTTGCTTTATGCTCAGCAATTTTTATTTTCATTTCATTGTCAGACGATAAAGAATTTGCGGTGGCAATAAAGTGTAATCTTTTTGAATTTTCTATATATTTTTCATTTGAATTGCTATAGAAACTTTCATCTAACAATTCATCTAAACTTTTATCAGCATTTTTCTCTAAATACAAATTATTGTTTAAAATGGATAGCGCCGTTTTCTCAGCGTATTTTGATTTACCGGAAGAAATGCCTCCTGTAAAAAATATTTTAACTGGTTTGGCTGCGTGGGTTTCGGTCATTAATTTGTTGTTATTGCTATTGGCGTTATTTTCGGTTCTGCTTTTATCTTCGTCTCTGCTTTCAATGTCTCTGCTTTCAATTTTTATTCTGTTTTTTATTTCGCCTTCGTTATAATCTTTATTTAGATTTCTATTTTTAATATTTTTAAATTCGGTCATTTTAATTAAATACAATCCAATTTTTATTGAATAGAACCACGTAATTTGCTATATATTTTTCATTATCTATATTATAATGCTGTATTTAGCAGTCTTTGCAATATTGACAATCTTGCTATTTTTGATTATTGTATCAGTTGCGGCTTAATCAGCCATACTCCAGTCTTTGTTAAATCTGCTTCTAAGTCTCTTTAATGTATCAGCGCTGCTGTCATTGCCGCTTTCGACACTATTATAATTATTATTGTTTTTTCTATTGTCGTTATAAATAATAATGCCGACCTCCCTATTCTTATTCAGTGAAGTATAGGTAAAATTTTCACTGCCGATAAAAGCCTCTTGCGCTCCCACAATCATTTTAGCGTGAATATAAATATTTTTTACAGGCATTAATCTTACTTTCACTCCGTATCTTTCCAAAAATCTTAGATTTTTTTTATCATAATAAGAAATGGCCGACGGAACTATTATTCTAACGGCAGAACCTTTTCTTGCCAACGCCGACAAGACAGACCTGTCATATCCCAATTCTTCCGTTTCTATATCTATTTTTCCGGGCTGATTTATAACCGACAGCAGTTTTTGCGTTGCTTTTGGCGATACAACAAGATTGCGATTCATATAACCTTCAAATACTATATCTCTGTAATCAGAATTAAAAATATTTCTAAGCGAGCTTATTGTATTCTTATTATATGTAGTATATTCATATTCTCTGTTTTTATGGAATGCCGACCAATCAAAATTAGCCGTTCCTATTAAAGCCTCATGATTATCTAACATATATTTAGCATGGTCAAAAACATATTTTCTATCAAACTTCTCATCTATTTCAAAATGGGCTTTCGTTTGTTTTATTTTTTGCTCTTCTTTTCTAATTGACATTTTGTAAGGCTTTCCGTCTATCATTATTTTAACGTCAACACCTCTTTTTACCGCATATCTGATGGCGTTAAATATGGGTTCATCATTTAAATAATAAACATTAACGTCTAAATCTCTTTTAGCATGATTTATAAATCTAACAATCGGCTTAACGCCGGCATTAGGCATGATGTAAAGCATAGCGCGTCTTTCTATGATAATATATTAGTTTAATTATGTTTATATTAATCTTGTATTATATTTATATTTGATACCGCGACAATATATTAATTTAATCATATTTATCATTTATATATCCTTGATGCTATGATGTTGTTCCAATTAATTAATTATGTTTATATCAATCCGGTATTATATTTATATTCGATATCGTTTAAATACTGTTTAAGTTTTATAGTGGATTTATTATATATATTATACATAATTACGTATAACACATATGTATATAATCTAATATTAACTATATGATAAACCATTCTAAACTATCCTGATACCACTCATTGCTTACCTTGTTTACCTTTATTGTTGACAGCAGGATCTGTATTTTGCCCAATGCTATCCGTATGATTTCCGTCATCTTCATAATGTCCGCGCCCCTGCATATTGCTGCTGCCGCCTGGATTTAGTATTTTATTTATGTTATTTGTATTGTTGCTATTGATACTTAAATCATTCTTAAATAGTAAATTAGTATAAGGATAAGTTATATCAATGTTATTTGCAGCATACCTTTTAGCTATTTCAAAATTAATATCGCTTACAACATAATGTCTGAAAACAGCAGATTCAATCCATATTAGAAGCGTAAGATTAAAAGTAGAATTTCCGAACGTTTCAAACCAGACGCTTGGTTTTGGGTCTTTTAAAACCTTAGGATGCTCCGAAGCTATCTGCAATAAAATATCTCTTGCCAAATCAAGTTTAGAAGCAGTTTCTTCAATGCCGACCGGAATGTGAATTCTAATTTTAGGGTCTTCGTGAGACCAATTTATTACCTCCTGAGATATAAAATTAGAATTAGGTACAATAACACTTATATTATCCCTTGTTGTTACGGTGGTGCTTCTTGTTCTTATTTCAGTGACTACGCCGTCTAATTCACCTATAGAAACATAATCGCCGACTGTTATGGGCTGTTCAAATAATATTATTATTCCTGAAATAAAATTACTTAAAATATTTTGGATACCAAAACCTATGCCCAAACTTATAATACCCGCAAATATTGCAAGCGAACTAAGATTTATGCCTAGAATTTGAAAACTTACAAAAGCGCCTATTATTAAAATAAATATTTTAATAAGTCTGACGATTATCAGTTTAGTGCCTTTGCTTATTGAAGTTTTATCTAAATATTCTTTTTTTAAAAATTTTATTGAATAACGGGATAAGAGATAGGAAAATACAAGAACTAAAATTGCAACGGCAATGGATAAAATAGATAATTTAGAACCGCCTAATGTAATAATTTTATCATGTAAAAAGTGAAATAACTTATTCATAGTTTATCGGTTAATTTTTTTATATTTTAACATGCCTTCTGCTGAAAGTATTTAACAAATTACTGTTCTACATAATTGTATTCATACAAGCAAGTTGCACGCTGCAATGCTGATATTTAACAAATTACTGTTCTATGGCTCATGGCCCATATTATTTTATAACTGCTTATTACATTGTTATTATAATTATTATAATAACAATAATATTGTTACATTATGATGATTATCATCTGCTTTCAATAAATACAAATTATATACTGATAAAAATAAAAACAAGATAAATTCGCATACTGGAAAGCATATATGTTAATTCCTTATGTAAAGAGTATAGAAATATGATATATTATTTATCGATTATTGACAATAAAATAATAAAGTGATAAGTTATAAGTATAATCGGTTCAAAATCGGGATGTGGCGCAGCTGGTAGCGCACCTGCATGGGGTGCAGGGGGTCGCACGTTCAAATCGTGTCATCCCGACCATTCAAAACCTCAGTAAATAAGCACTTCACAGCAAACCGTAAAACAATAACTTGCATAAATTTTAGTCAATTCTATATAATTTTTAACGTAGTTTCGTCATCTATTTGTCACCTTGAGTCATTATATAAATTCGGGGGGGTATTATGGCAAGCGTGTATAAAAAGAAAGACGGCAACGTCTGGTATTACAATATTTCATTTAACGATAAAAGTATAATGAACCCATAAATTAAGACAGCTTTTTTAAAATTGAACTTCCGCATTACAATAATTATAAAAATATGTTAAAATTTATTATTATTAGCTAATAAAAAAAATAATAAAAAAAGATTAAAATTAGCAAATTAAAAATAATAAATTTAACTATAATTAAAATGATAATAAAAAAGAATTAAAAAAAAGGAAGTAAGAAAATAAAATATTGCTCAATAGAAAGAGGATGGGTATTGTAAGTGAACATAATCAATATCCAATATCACAAAACAAAAATCGGAGAACTAATATTGGGTTCTTTTGATAATCGTCTATGCTTGCTTGATTTCAGATACAGAAAAATGAGAACAACTGTTGATAATAGGATCAAAATTGGGCTTATAGCTGACTTTTTAGAACAAAATAATGCAACACTAACAAAAGCAAAAGAACAACTTGATGAATATTTGACAGGAAACAGAAAGGAATTTGACATTCCATTATTAATGATTGGAACTGATTTTCAAAAGAGTGTTTGGAATGCGCTGATAAAAATACCATATGGCACAACTTCAACCTATTTGCAATTAGCAAAAAATATAAACAATGCAAAAGCTGTCCGTGCAGTAGCCGGTGCAAATGGAGCAAACGCCATTGCTCTTGCAATACCTTGCCACAGAATTATTGAGAGTACTGGCGCATTAGGAGGTTATGGAGGCGGATTAACTGTAAAGAAATACTTGATAGAACTTGAACAAAGTAATGCGCTTTAAGTGATAATGAGAAATGATACATCTCTTCCTCATATTTTGCTTAACCGAGCAAAAAAATTCATAAAAATTTTCTATTACAGGACTAAAGCTAATTAATATAATTAAGTTTAATTTTAAAAACGGTATTAATTTATGGGTAATGTGATATGAAATTGTCTAAAAAGTGTTTATTTACTGCGGTTTTGAGTGGAGCCGGCGATAGGAATCGAACCTACGATCAACTGATTACGAATCAGCTGCTCTACCCCTGAGCCACGCCGGCGTTATTTATTGCAAAGAAGAAACTATTATATTTTTCAAACTTATTAAACTATCCTTTTAAACTTTTCTTAAAAGCATTAATACATACAACACAATAATTTAATATATAAATATAATACAATAAAACTGAACAAAAATAAAATAAAATAAATAAAATTATCTATTCCATTATTGCCATGCATTTAATATTAATATATAAAAATACCGCTTTACTGCCATGCCCCTATATATTCGGTATTGTTATTATCTATTTGATAGTTTTTAGAATATTATTTACATTTTTGAAAAATAATACTCTATCATTTTCGTCTTCAATTTCTTTAGATAATAACTTGACAAATTCTTCTATTTTCTTACGGTTAAAATTATCCATTGTCTGATTTAATTCTTTTATTTTTGAATCAAATATCATGGACGATATAGGTCCAAGGCTATTTGCAAATAAATCTTTAATGGCTATTATAACATTTATAGGAACTACATTGGCTATTTCACCGTTCGTACTGCTGCTATTGTTTTGATGCGAGCCGTCTGTTGCACTACCTGAAGAATGTGAAATTGCCGCATGCTGTGCAGTATTAGATTCAAATTGATTGTCGCCTAAAGGCGGATAAATATCATTTATATTATTAACGCCTGCATTCTGCGGATTCTGTGCGGTCTGTATATTGTTATTATTAAACAATGAAGGTTTGGATGATAAATTTTCCAAAGAATTAGAAACTATTTTTATAAACTCGCTCTCAAGATAAGAACTTTCCATTTTTACTAAATTTACGTTGGAATTCTTTTTACTTGCTATAAAAATAAATCCGCTGCCAAAACCATTAACAATAATATTATGAGATTCAAAACTTAAGAATAAGGAAGAAACTTCAATTGAGGATATTGAATATGACGAAAAAAGTTTGCTTATTTCTGCCGAAACTTTTTTAATACTGAGTTCATTTAAATCTTCATTATTGGAGCTAAACTGCAGAACATCGCCGTCTAACGATGATATTGCGCAAGCCTCAACCCCTGCAATAGATAATAGTTTTTCAATGATACTCTTATCTTTATTGTCCATAATTGGATAGGCAGACAGATATTTTTATAATTTTATAAAACTACTTTTTTATAAAACTGCTGACGTATGAAATATTAGCACATTATTGTATTGCAATACAATAATAATTTAATAACTTGTCGTTTTTTTTACATTATATATAAAAAAATGTAAATAATATATGATAAATATTTGTAAAGACGGAATATCGGGTTAATATCAGCCTATACGCGCTTTCTTTCAACCTTCTAAAAGTTTTACCGCTTCAGTTTGCGTTTTAAGAGCTTGCACGGAAGAAGAAACGATAAGACTATAAGTTATATTTTTGTTATTTATAATTATTTTTCTATAATTATTATTGGCTTCACATATAATGCTTTTTAGATTCTTAAAATTAAACATATCTCCCAATTCTTTACTTTGATTGAACAAAAACAATGTATCTGCAGATTCAAAATCAGGATCGTCTACGCTTTTAGAATAGAGAACTTCTCCCGAAGCTTTTAAGACAAGAACGCCTTCAACGCCTGCTATTTGTGATAGATTCTCTCCTATAGCCGCAACAGCCTCGTTAGAAATTTCACTGTTAAAAATTGCGTCGTCAGTTAAAGTTGCATGCGAATTATTATCGTCATCGTCGCTGATAGATTCAGCTCTTTCAGGTTGATTAATTATTTCTATAATTTCATCTAAAGATTTATTTATTTTATCTTCTTCGTCAAAACTATTAGGCATTGGCTCTCCAATGCTTACGCCAATTTCAGCCTGACCTTCCAAATCTTTCAGTTCTTTAAAAACATCAATATTTTTTTTATCATCAAAAATAGCACCGACAATCATGCCTGCGTTATAATAAATAATACCCGTTTTATTATTTATTTTAATTGAAAGCCTGACATCGTCAAAGCTGGAAAACTGGTCCAGCTGATATCTAATATCTTCAAGTATCATTATATAATAAGCCTATAAATGTAAAATTATTTATTTATTTAACTTATAATTATAAATTAAATGAGCTTTGTTTTAAAGCAATTTTTATTATATTACTATTAAATTATATTTTGCAAGATAAAAGTGCGAAAGTTGTTTTTTAAAGGTTGTTTCTATAAGACCGAACCATATTCTCAAAGCATAAAAAAAGCAAAGTTCCTAAAGTCCGTTAAGCGGGATTGTTTAAACTATAGCAATAATAAACCAGCGCGACAACATTGTTGTATTTTAAAGGATTAAATATCATTAAATATTAAATATCGTCATTAATTCGCGAAAAAACGCAAATATTTCATGATATATTTCTGCGTTATCTTTTTACCTTATTATTTGTTTTTGTTTGAAAAATAACTATAAAATGTTTTATGGCGTCCCCAGCGGGATTCGAACCCGCGTTGCCGCCGTGAAAGGGCGATGTCCTGGGCCGTCTAGACGATAGGGACATAAAACAACATACAAGAGAATAAATTATATAAAACTTTTATTTAAATTGCAAGAAAATATTTAACAATATTTATAATACTTAAAAATATTTTAACAGAATTTACTTGCTTGTAATCACAATCCTAACTATCTTAATCAACTTGATATCGTAAATTCGCATACTTAAAGATACTTAACTTATTTTACTATAAACCTAACTCGCTTAATATTGAATTTACATCATTCTGCGCAACTGTGTCGTCGTTTAGAACAATATCATTAAGTTTTCCGTATATTTCTCTTTTTTTCTCATCCGGCAATCCTTTAGAGCTAACCTCGGAATTAACAAGCACCTTCAACAGCTTAATTTTTGTATCGTTTAATGTATTCTGGATTTTATATAATTTCTGTCCTGTTAAATCTTGGAAAGAAAGCAATGACAAGACATCCATTATCATAGAAATATTTTTTTTATTAAGTTCTTTAAGATTTACAAGGCTGTCCTTAATTTTTTTAATCGGATTGAATTCAATTAAATCGGCAAGGCTCTTATCCATTACAGCTGAATTGTCGTTAATTTCATCTAGTAAATTCATTATATTATTGGCAGCTTTTTCCGTTTCTTTTATAATGTCGCTGATACCTTCCTGAGCAAGAGGAATAGTATCCGAACTTTCTTTGACGGGTTTTTTAAAATCGGATATTTTTTGAGTCGCTTCATCCACGTTTTTAGCTAAATCTTTTAATTCTGATATCATATCTTCAATGCCCATCAAAATTCTCCTCTTTTTGTTATTTTAATTCCTTTTTAATTCATTTAATTCTTTTTAATTCATTTTTAATAATTTATCAGTTATACCATATAAAGCGCTATGGGATATCTGTCCGACCCAATGAAACATTATTTTTCCGTCTTTTGAAATAAAAAATGTTTGAGGAATTTCATCAATGCCTCCATATTCGCTTAATATATCTGAATTTGCATAAACTACAGGGTAAGATATCCCGTACAATTTTGCAAACGCAGACACTCCGCCTACATTCTTATTAACATTTATTCCTACGACTACAACGCCTTTTTTCCTATACAAATTATAAAACTTTACAAGCATAGGCATTTCTGCTCTGCAAGGAGGACACCATGTTGCCCAGAAATTTAGTATTACAATATGTCCTCTATAATTTTTGAGAGAAAAAACGTTGTAACCGGATGCATTTCTATTTAACACCTTTAAACTAAAATCGGGCGCATTTACAATAGATGATGCGTTCGCTTCAGGCAAATTAAGATTTATAAATACAATAAAAATTAAAAATGATAAGAAAATAAATTTATACAAATATTTTGATTTTTTTGATTTTAATGAAAATTTCATATGCAATAATATCTCCTGAAAGTAATTCTTGGCGTTTGTTAGATTTATTTTCCTCAACTTATTTAAATTAAGCTATTAATTAAAAAGTTATCCTGCAATCCGGACGGCTGACTAATCATCATAGGAGGATAAAGCTCATTAAACAACCATCGGCTTTTTATGATGACTTTTGAGCGCCCTTTCAATTTCTCTAGTCTGGTCTTTCTTTTTTAAATCCTCTCTTTTGTCATAAAGTTTTTTTCCTTTAGCGAGCCCTATTTCAATTTTCGCCTTTCCATGCGTTAAATACATTTTTAACGGAATTATAGTTAAATTTTTTTCTTTTACTTTTCCTAAAAGTCGTAGTATTTCATGTTTATGCAATAAAAGAGAGCGTGTTCTCACTGGGTCTTTATTTTCTCTGTTTGCCTGGGTGTAAGGGCTGATATGGACATTAAGGAGTAATGCCTCTTCATTTTTGATAATAACATACCCATCGGAAATATTTACCTTACCGGTTTTTACAGACTTTATTTCAGGACCGTACAATGCAATACCAGCCTCATATTTCTCTAAAATCTCGTAAAGAAATGAAGCTTTTCTATTATCTGAAACTATTTTTATCGCTTTCGCAGACTGACTCATATGTTATAAATAAAAATTTAAAATCAAGAATTATCTTGGTGGAGGCGGCGGGAATCGAACCCGCGTCCGAAGATCTTTAACTCAGACATCTACATGTTTATTTTATTCTTTTGAGCACCCGCTTAAAAAAGCAAAGAATAAACAAGACCTTTTTTCAGCAGTCCTCTAAAGTTTAAGACATTTAAACAAAGGATATTTAAACGTCCTGACCTGTAAATGTCGTTCTTAAAACCTACAGGTTTCAGCTTTAAGAACGTTAACCGGGATTAAGCGGCTAATGCGTAATCGTAGTTTTCTGCGATTATATTTATGCCTTGAATATTTAACGAGCCTACAAGACATCCTCGACATGCAGCCAAAAGTCTTGGTCTCTCCGTCGAAACCTTTGCGCCCCCAATATGTTATTGTATTAATTTAAATCTTTATATTTATTTTTTATAATTATAAATTACAATACCAAAATAATATATAATTATGTAAAAATGTTTACATACAGCCGATTATTTTATATTATAAGATATTATAAAATACATTAATCATTTTATCAATTACATTGCATTACATTAAGTTGTACTAAAATATATTATATTATATTATATCATATAAATATATCAAATATTTTATCGGAAACACAATAAAATTTAATAATCTATTACACGATAAAATTTAATAAATAAAATTTAATAATCTTCTACTATACAATAAAGCAAATAAAATGAAATCTATATCGGATGTATATTTAAAAAAAATTAAAGAAATGCAGAAAGCCTGCAGCATCGCATTTAGCAAAAATCTTATAGATACGCATAGCGGCAATATAAGCTGCGGCAACTCTCTTAATAATGAGATTATTATTACAAAAACAGGAGCAAGCCTGATAAACCTTGAAGTTAATGATTTTACTATTGCGCCTTTGGAAATAGCCGATATTGCAAATAACGGCTATTATCCATCCGATACTTTGAAAGAAAGTTCTCCGTCTTCCGAGATAGCGGTACACAGATTTATTGCACAGAGCTATCCTGATTCATGCATTCTTCATACCCATCCAGAAACTGCAATAGCGCTGGGCATTAACGACAATTACAGATACAGTGAAAATAAATATATGTATAATTTTGAGGATTTTAATAAAAATAAAGACGCCCTGCTGGCGTTAGACAAAAAAAATTCAGATACAAAAAATTTAAATATTGATACCATACATAATCTATTTGAAAAATACCCGGAATTAAAAATTTTAAAACCTGCCGATTTTGAAGCGTCATATTTTTTTCCTCTGATTTATATTTTTCCGTTAAATTTTATTGATGATATAAAATTAAACAATAAAAATAATATTAATTTCAAAATAAGCGATATATTTACAGATAACGGAATATTCATAATAAAGTATCACGGCTGCTTTGCGTGGGGAAAAACTGCTTTGGACGCTCTTAGATGGACGATGATGCTTGAATCATCGTCAAAGATATTATATATGCTTAATACTTTATAAATCAGACAAAATGTTATTTCAATTTCATATATTTATTGTCATATATATAAATAATATTATATTATTTCCTTAGTCCTGCAATAGAAAATATTTATGCATTTCTTTGCTCGGTTAAAGCAAATAAGAGGAAAAGGTGTCAGATTTTATTTTTTTGTATACGAAATAGTTCAATTAACAAAGAAAATATCTGCAAAAAAATTAATCTGACACCTTCTCCATACTTTTCCGTTAATCGTACTGCGTTATATAAATTATGTTATTAAATCATTTTTGCGCCGGCTCCATAAATCACAAATATAATAAGATAATAAAAAATAATTATTTTTTTATTATCTTGCTGAATTCTCTCATGCGGTCCGTAGATGTACCTGCTTCGTTTCTTATTTCCTTACCTACCATATATATAAATACATCTGAAAGCGTGGGAATTCCTCCGTCTTCATGCTTGATTAAATTTTTTAGATTTGACGGCGAATCTATTGCTACTATTTTACCTTCATTTATTATTGCAATGCGGTCGCAATTCTCAGCTTCTTCTATATAATGCGTAGTCAAAAATACTGTAATTTTTTCTTTATCCCTTAATTTATCAATAAAATTCCACATATTTATTCTTGTTTGAATATCAAGCCCTACGGTCGGTTCGTCTAAAAATAATACGGCAGGCGAATGAAGAAGTCCTCTGCCGACTTCCAATCTCCGCTTCATACCGCCGGACAAAAATTTTACAAGCTTATTTTTAAAATTGTACAATTCTATAAAATTAAGAAGATAGTCGATTCTTTCTTTTGCCAAATTTTTTTCCATACCATACAGTTCCGCATGAAACATTAAATTTTCGTAAACGGTCAAATCATTATCTAATGTGGGGTCTTGAAATACAAGCCCAATGGATTTTCTTACATTCTGCTTTTCTTTAATATTGTCGTATCCGTTTATAAAAGCATTTCCTGAACTTTGCCTGATTAATGTACAGAGAATTTTTATAGTTGTTGTTTTACCGGCTCCGTTAGGACCTAAAAAGGCAAAAAATTCGCCCCTTTTGACTTCAAAAGATATATCGTTCACAGCAATGATATCTTTATAATTTTTAATAATCTTTTCTACTTTAATAGCAGTGTTGTCTTTGGTAATTATAATATCGTCTTTTATAACAGTATCTCCTTTAATATTAGCAGCATAATTTCTTAAGGATAAAATTAAATTTTTATATTTTTTTATTGTTAATTTATGATAAAATTATACTGTTTACGATTTTATCACATTTAACTCACTTAAATAAATTAAAAAATATGAATAAGGAAAGTATAATATTATTAGGTCACGGTTCTAGAAGAAATGAAGCTAACGAGATACTGAAAACTATGACAAAAATAATTCAGCCTAAATTTCCTGAAGAAAAAATAGAATTTGCATTCCTGGAATTGGCTGAACCTAATATTAAAGATGTTATAGAAAAATGCATTAATGAAAATAATTCAAAAAAGATTTATGTAATGCCTTATTTTTTATACTCAGGAAATCATGTATCCCGAGATATTCCTGATATTATAAAAGAATTTTCTATTAAATATCCGGATATAAATATTAAATACGGAGAATATCTTGGAATTGACGAAAGATTGGCAGAACTTGTAACGGAAAAAATTGAAACTCTGAAATCGGCGTAAATAAAAAAGAATATTTTCTTTATATTTTCTTTATAGTTATTTTATAAAAAAAGGCAGATTTCCCCTTGTAAAAGGAAATTTATTTTAATGGAGTCATGATGAATAATGATGTCAAACCGCCATTTGATATTAAGACAAAAATATGGTTTGAAAAAAACGGCGAGCCTGTTTTTGGCGCTGGCAGGCTGCTTTTATTACAAAAAATTGAATCTACCGGATCTATCAATAAAGCCGCTAAAGACCTTGGCTTCTCATATAAAAAAGCATGGAGCTATATTAACCTTATGGAGGAAAGATTCGGTTATCAGCTAGTCAATAAAAAAATAGGCGGCAAAAACGGCGGCGGTTCTGTTTTGACGGAAGATGCCAAAAGACTAATGGCAGATTATAAAATGGTACTGAATGAAGAAAATGCATTCATCAGGCAATTAGGCGGAAAATTAATTTGATAATTAAAGAGTGTATAATCTTTTATCTTTTGTATCAGCCTTATGCGTTAAGATAATATTTTGTTATATTGGAACATAATTTTAATGCTATACCGACAATATAAAATGGCGCTAGCATATTCCGCACCTTCGGCAGCCTTCAAAACATCCGGGCGTTGTTTTGTATTCCAGCGCTCTGCCGTATTCTTCTTTTAAATATTTTTTTGTTATACCCTGGTCTAAAATATCCCACGGCAGTATCTCTTCAGTTGAATATTTTCTCATAAAATCTTCTATTTTATATCCTGAGTCAATAATAGCTTTTTTTATAGTCAAATTATTATTAAAAGAATTAATTAAAATATTCAGTGATAGTCTTGAGCCTCTAGCAAAAAAAGCTTCGGTAAAAGCGCTCTTAACGGAATTAATATTCAAACTGATATTCGGCAAATTATTCAATTCTTTATAAATGAAATTTATCTTCTTGGACAGTATTTTTTCATTTTCAAAATTTTCCCATTGGAGCGGCGTCCATGCTTTTGGAACAAACGGACTTAAACCTATAGTTAATTTTCCTATCCGTTTATTTTTTCTCGATGATTCAACAAACTGAATTCTCATTAATTTTATTAAAGCGACGGTCTCTTTTATGTCGGATATATCTTCTGTAGGCAATCCAATCATAAAATAAGCCTTAATATTCAATATCCCGCTTTCTATTATTTTCTTTATTGTGGCTAAAATTGTTTCATTTTTTATATCTTTATTTATAATTTTTTTAAGACGTTCAGAACCGGTTTCAACTGCTAAAGTAACAGTCTTCAGCCCAGCTCTGTTCATTATGTCTATATTAGATTCGTCTAAACAGTCAAATCTCACGGATGACAGCGAAAAGGTTTTTTTTTCTTCTAAAGAAAATTGCATATATGTTTTTATATATTCATTATCCATTGTATCAAGCCCTACAAAACCTATTTTCTCAAATTCCTCCGTCTTCGCAATTCCTGATATAACATCTTTTATCGATGATTTTCTTGCAGGCAGATATATAAAAGCAGCCGAACAAAATCTGCATCCTCTTTTGCAGCCTCTAGCTATTTCAATAAGTTTCATCGAGCTGAATTCTGCATATTCGCTTGTTATAGAACTGATAGAAGGAGTAAATCCGTAATCCAGCCATTTCCTTTTTATTTTCTCAGGATAAGATGCTTTAACAATTACATTCTCTATTACAGGTATTTCTAATGCACCTCTTTTACTAAAAATAAAATCGTATGCCGACGGAACATAAATGCCTTCTAACTTTGATGATTCTTCAATTATGTCCTGTTTTACGGTCTGTTTATTTTTTTTTAAGGATTGAAAATGTTTTTGAACAATTTGCAGAAAATCAGGAAAAATAGCTTCGGCTTCTCCGACAAACATAATATCAAAAAGAGGGGCTACAGGTTCTGGATTAAGGAATGCAATTACTCCGCCCGCCATAATTAGCGGATAATAATTGCTGCCGTTTATATCAGGCTTGCGTCTGTCTTTAGATAAAAACGGAATATTTTCCGCATGAAATATTTTTAAAATATTGATAAAGTCATTTTCATAACTTAAAGAAAAGAAAATTAAATCATAATCTAATATATTTTTCCTTCTCTCAATAGAAATTATTCCTCTATTATTAACAATGCGTTCATCCTTATCAAAATCTTGTAAAAAAGCCCTGTCGCATGACATAAAATCAGGGGCGTTAAGTAATTCATAAACCCTTAAAAATCCCAGATTGGACATCGCCACATTATAATAATTCGGAAAAATTAATAATGCGTTTACATCAGAATGCCTATTTTTACTTATAGCCGACTTTTCGGAATTAAGATAAATATCATAAAGTCTATTAATGGGCTTCATCATATAACATTATATAACTAATTTATAAATTAACATGCGCTATAAAATAACCGAGGCTATAACAGCAATCTGCATGCTATCGATATTAATATAAGTCAGCCTATCTTATCATAATGATAAAAGACATAGATGATATTAATATAAAAACAAAACAAATAAAATAACAACAATAATAATATAATAATCAGCCTTAACTTAATAGCAATCAGCCTGTTTTCTTAATTAAAGAAGACAATATGCAATGAAACAGCGCTAATCTAAAAATGCAGCAAATAATAGCAATCAATCAGCCTGTTTTCTCAGAAAAGTCGGTATATCATATTTTTGGTCTTCATAATCATCATCTTCTTCATCTTTTTCGCTAAATTTTGAAATATACTCATTTCTTTCATTTTTATTAGCGGCAATATTTTTGACAACATCATTTCTTCTGCCATTTTGATTCTGGCGTATGTCTAATGCTTCAGGAATCTCAAAATCTGAATCTGAAGAATCTGAGGCAATGGGCTGTTCTTTGATTTTAGTTTTAATTTCATTAAAATTATTCATATCGGAAACATTAGAATCGCTGTTCTGTCTTTTTAAATTGACAATATTGGTAATATTTGAAGCGTTTCCCGCGGCTGCATTACTTTCTTTGCCAAATCCGGTTGCTATTACAGTTATCATTATTTTTCCGTTCATGCTTTCATCTATAACCTGTCCGTAAATTATAGTCGCATCCGGATGAGCTTCTGAGCTTATCATCTCAATAGCCTCATTAACTTCAAATAAAGATAAATCCGTACCCCCTGTAACATTTATCAATAATCCTCTCGCCCCTTCAATACTTATATCTTCAAGAAGAGGGCTCGCGATGGCTTTTTGCGCCGCTTCCAAAGCTTTATTGTCCCCCTCGGCAATGCCGGTGCCCATAAGAGCCATACCCATCTCCGACATAATAGCTTTAACATCGGCAAAATCAACATTTACCATTCCATGAATATTTATAAGGTCGGATATGCCTTTAACTGCCTGAAGCAATACTTCATCTACTTTCCTGAATGCATCTACCATAGTTGTAGATTTTCCGGCAACTGCAAGCAATCTCTGATTAGGTATAGTGATAACAGTATCAACTATAGCTTTTAACTCTCTTAGACCTTCTTCCGCCTGCATCATTCTTTTTTTTCCTTCAAAAGAGAATGGTTTAGTAACTACCGCAACCGTAAGAGCGCCGATTTCTTTGGCAACCTGCGCAATAATAGGGGCAGCGCCCGTTCCTGTACCTCCGCCGAGTCCGGCGGTAATAAATATCATATCCGCGCCATTTAAGGTCTCAAAGATTTTATCTCTATCTTCTAACGCCGAACGTTTACCTACATCAGGATTAGCACCTGCGCCTAAACCTTTTGTTATTTTTTCGCCAAGCTGAATTTTAATGCTTGCGCTGTTAGTTTTCAAAGCCTGCGCATCTGTGTTGGCTACTATAAAATCAGTTCCCGTTAAACCTGACTGAATCATCGTATTTACGGCATTGCTGCCGCCGCCTCCAACGCCAACCACCTTTATATTTGCAGATAATTCCGCATCTTCAATAAATTCCAACATAATATTCTCCTCCCGATATAATAGATATAGTATAATATATTTTACATTCAAATAATAAATTTAAATAATCTTTCTAATTTAAAAATATTTTAAAAAAAATCTTCGAGTAATTTTAAAAGTCTTGCTTTTATACTTTCAAATATATTCTTGCTGCTTTTTTTAAATATCGGCTCTTTGTCTAAATTATTTTTAAAAGCATATTTAACTAAACCGACTCCGGTAGAATATATCGGAGAATTAATTACGTCGGTTAAACCTCCTATTCCGCGCGGTGTGCCTATCCTGACCGGCGCTCCGAAAATGTCTTCCGCAAGGTCTGCACATCCGTCTATTAATGCTCCGCCTCCGGTTATAACATAGCCTGACAGTATTTTATTCTCTAAACCGTTTTTTTCAATATTTTTTCTCACCCACGTAAAAATTTCCCCCATTCTTTGTTCAATAATATTACCGAGAACCTGCCTTGCAATGGTCCTCGGCGGTCTGCCGCCTATACCGGGAATTTCAATTATTTCATCTTTTCTGGCAAGAGATTCTTTGGCTATTCCAAACTGAACTTTGATTTTCTCAGCCTCCTGCGGAATTGTTTTAGTACCCAGAGATACATCGCTTGTCACGCTCTGCCCGCCTTTGGGAATAACGAAAGTATGTATAATCGTTCCGCCTGAAAACACCGCTATATCGGTAGTTCCGCCTCCCATATCTATCAGTACTACGCCTAATTCTTTTTCATCATCGGTAAGAACAGCCTCGCTTGAGGCTATCTGCTCAAGCACAATATCTGACACATCCAGATTGGCTTTATTTGCGCATTTGACTATATTCTGAGCGGCAATGCTTGAAACGGTAACTATGTGTACTCTTGCTTCAAGCCTTAATCCGCTCATACCTATCGGCTGTTTTATATCATCCTGTTCATCTACTATATACTCCTGCGGAATTGTATGAATAACTTCATTATCTAAAGGTATAGCTATAGATTTAGCCCCCTCAAGAACCCTGTCCACATCCTGCTGCGTTACTTCTCTGCTTTTGACGGCAACTATACCGCGCGAATTAAACCCTCTGACATGAGAACCGGCAATTCCGACAATAACTTCATTAATTTGGTAACCTGCCATCAGTTCGGCATTCTCTACCGCTTTTGCAATAGCATCCACGGTATTTTCAATGTTATTTACGACCCCGTTTCTCAAACCTGTGGAAACGCTGGAGCCTAAACCTATGATATCCAGATTGCCGTTTTTGAATTCACCGACAATAGCACAGACTTTCGTTGTCCCGATATCTAATCCTACTATAATATTATTACTGGTTTCCAATTTAACCTCTTTTAAATTTAAACCGCTTCTTATAATATATTAATATAATTTATATTTATTTAATTTATTATTTTATTGATTCAATTAACTCTTTGATTCTATAATGATTCTATAATTTATAAATTCTTTAGCTTATCAATTCTTTAATACATTATTTTTTATTCTTCAATTCCTTTATTATTTGGCAGCCCTTTCTTAACTAAAGCTCATATTAAACTGTAAACATATTGCTATTGTTTACTTCCATATATCCGGCGGTATTATAATCTTTTTATAATTAGCCGGCAAAACCCTAGAACCGCTATTAACTTTTACTACCGCTTCATTTTTATATTCAAGATTTATATACCCATCATATTTAAGATTAATTTTTTTTATTTCATACTGCAGCATTTTTAACGTTTTTAATTTATTTTTAATATTTCCGTTTCCAAATTTTATTTCTTCGCCGCTATTTGTATAAACTACGACCCCTTTATCTTTCTGAATATGTATTTCGCTCAGTTCATCTTTTAAATAAGAATGCTTTATAGTCCTTAAAAAACTTAACGCTTTATGTATACCGGACAAATAATAACCGACATTCTTTGATGTAATGCTACCTGTAATTCCGGTGATAACCGGATAATCATATCCCGCTTCCCCGTTAATCTTCCCGATGACAAACCCTGCTCTGCTTAAATAATATAATCTGCCGTCGTTCAAAATTGCTCCTATCTTTCTTCTTTTTAGTAATATAAAAATCTCATCGGGATATTTACGATACACTGTGATATCTTTATACCATCTGTCCGATGCAACAAGCCGGGTAATACGTTTTAAATTTATATTAATTAAATTTTCACCATAATAAAGACTGGATAATTTTAATATTTTCAGCTTTTCTTTTTTATTAATCTTAATGCCCTTAATAATAATTTTTTTTAATTTAAATATTTTCTTATTAAAAAAATAATAATTTATTTTATTGTATGCAAAATAAATAATAACCGCGCTTGCTACGATAAATCCAATCACATATATCGTTTTAATAAAATTAAAATCATTATTTTTATTCTTCTTTCTATTATTATTAAGATTGCTATCGCTGTTTCTATTTGCAAAATTATTATTAATATTATTATTTTTATTTCTGCTCTTATTATTATTGCTGTTATTGTTTACAAGTTTTTCAACCTCATTAATTTTTTTATTTTTTTTATTCTCTTTCTTTTTTTTTATATTTTCATTTTGTATATGAAAGTTACCTGCGCCGTAATTTTTTATATCTCCCTTTTTTTTATTATTATTTTTATTAAACATAAGATAACAAATATAAATTCATACAGTTATATAACAGTCATATGAACGGTTGATAATTTTTTATTTATTTATTTAGTTAGTTAGTTAAATAGATAGATATTTAACGATTTATTTATTTTATTTTATTCAGTTATTAAGTTATTTAGTTGTTTAGTTATTTAGTTATTTAGTTATTTTCAAGTCAAGGCATCTTCAATAATATCTTCTATGAGTGCACCGAACTTGATGCCTTTTTTCTGCGCAATCATGGGAACTAAGCTAAATTCAGTTAATCCCGGCAATGTATTAATTTCTAGAACATTTGCCTTTCCTGAATCACTGAGTATTATATCGGTCCTTGTTACGCCTCTGCAGCCTAAAGAGGCATGTGCTGACACGGATGCATATTCGCATGCTTGATATTCTTCTTCAGTTAAATCAGGCTCTAAAATATACTGCGTTTTCCCTTTTGTATATTTTGCAGAGTATGAATAAAAACTGTCATTAGGTTTTATTTCAACGCAGCCCACCGGTTTTCCCGAAAAAACCGCAAATTGTATTTCTCTGCCAGCAATATATTCTTCTACAATAACTTCATCATCATATTGGAAAGCATCTTCCAGCGCTGAATATAATTCGCTTACAGAGTAAGCAATTGACGCGCCGACACTTGAACCTTGAGCGTTAGGCTTTATGAAATACGGAAAGGGCAGATTCTGCATTTTATTTTTTATCTGTTCTTTAGTCTCTCCTTTTTTAACCGAAAAAAAATCGGGAACATCTAATCCATAATATTTAAAAATTATTTTTGATTTTATTTTATCCATGGCAATTGCGCTGGCTTCAACATCTGAACCCGTATACGGAATCTTTAAAAGCTCTAAAACTCCCTGAACTTTACCGTCCTCTCCAAATGTCCCATGAAGAGCGTTAAAACAAATATCAATTTTTTTTAGTTCGTCAAAAAAATTTTCATCTAAATCAAACTTTATGACATTATAACCCATGCCCGCAAGAGAATCCTCAACGGCTTTCCCGGTTTTAAGGGATATCTCCCTCTCTGCGGAGCTGCCTCCCGCCAACACGCCTATTTTCAAATTTTTTATTTTTTCTCTCATATTAAAATTTTAAAAACATTAAATTATTTTAATTTCAGTATCCAATCGTATATTTTTTTCCCTCAATGCAGTTTCGCTAATTTCTTTAATTAAATCTAAAATATCGGAAGATTTTGCGTTGCCTTTATTTATTATAAAATTGGCGTGCTTTTCTGAAACAGCGGCATCTCCCTTAGCTGAACCTTTTAAACCTATATCGTCTATAATTTTTCCTGCAAAATGCCCTTCCGGATTTTTAAATATACACCCCAATGATCTTTTGCCTAATGGTTGAGTCATTTTTCTTGATTTAAATAAATTCATTTTTTCAGCTATACTGTTTTTAGTAGAACTTTTTAATAAAAATTCAACACCTGTAATAAAATAATTATCCTCATTAAAATCAGTTATTTTAAGATTTCTGTATGAAAATTTTAACTGTTCTTTCTTAAAATTAAATTTTTCACCGTATTTAGTAATAACATCTAAACTACTGATTATATTTTCAATATTTGATTCTTTAGAGCCGGCGTTCATTTTAACTGCCCCGCCGACTGTTCCGGGAATTCCGTAGGCAAATTCGAATCCTTCAAGACTTTTTTTTAATGAAAAATTAAGCATTTTTGAAAGCAAAACTCCTGCCCCTGCTTTTACGGTATAATAATTATTGTTAACATCGAAATCTATATACTTAAATCCATTTTTAAACGAAATAATCGGTATCTCTATTATGCCATCTTTAAACAGCGTATTTGAAGCGCTTCCTGTTATATAAAAATCCCTACAGTAATTTTTAATAATTTTGCAGACGGCATAAAGTCCTGCTTCATTTTCCGGAAAAATCATTAAAACAGCGGAACCTCCGGTTCTCATAGTACTATACAAAGACATATCTGCATTTTCAATATAAAATACACCGTTTTTATTAAGTATTTCTCTTATGGCTGCTATATTTTCAATCATTTTAATCTATTTTTATTTGTTTACTTATATTAATTTATTTAATTTTATCGATCTGTTTTGATTAATTTGTTTCTTCTATTTTTGTTTACTTTTACTTATTTGTTTAATTTTATTATGCTATTTTTATTAATTCTCAATTCTCTTTTATTATTCTTATTGATTTATCCTTGCGCTGCCCGCATTAGTTGTTTTAACATTTTTAGAATCTACAAAATCATCGCAATATTTTGTTATGTCGCCTGCTCCCAGAAAAATTACCATTTCTCCGCCTTTGAGCAGATTATTTAAATTTAATGATATGTCTTTTTTATCCGGAACATAATAAACATTTTTATAACCAGTATGCCTCATTTTATCGCTCAATATTAAAGACGAAGCCGACTCTATAGCAATCTCTCCGGCGGAATAAACATCTGTTATTATCACGCTGTCGGCAATTTTTAATGATTTGCAAAAATCATCTAATAATCCCTGCATTCTTGAATATCTATGCGGCTGAAAAACTACTATTATCTTCCTGTCCCAATTTTTAGCCGCTTTAAGCGTTGCCGTTATTTCAACAGGATGATGCGCATAATCATCAACTATTATAATCCTTTCATCTTCTTTTTTTATCTGAAATCTTCTTTCTACCCCATGAAAATCTTTTAAGGCTTCAAAAATAGAATCGGTTTCTATGCCGAGTTCCATTGTTAAAGTTATAGCGCCCAAGGCATTATAGATATTATGCATACCCGGAACTGAAAGTTTAAATTTCTTTATAAATTTATTTTTGCAATATACGTCAAATCTTGAAAATTCTTTTTCAAGTTCAATATTTAAAGCGTAATAATCTGCTTCCTGTTCTATTCCGTAAGTGAAATATTTCCTTGATAAATCCGGAAATAAAGACCTCAATATATTATTGTCTGCGCATAAAGAAGCAAAACCTAAAAAAGAAATATTATTTATAAAATCTTTGAATGCAGATTTTATATTTTCTATGCCTCCGTAAAAATTTAAATGTTCATAATCAATATTTGTAACAACGCAATAATCAGGTTTAAGCTTCAAGAAAGACCCGTCGCTTTCATCAGCTTCAACCACCATAAAATCACCTTTTCCTACTTTTGAATGCATATCTATTCCGAAAACCTTTCCTCCTACGACAAATGTAGGGTCAAGTCCCGCATAACCTAAAATATTTGAAATCATCGATGTTGTGGTCGTCTTTCCATGCGAACCGGCTATAGCTATGCCTTTTTTCAGCGATAATAATTCTGCAAGCATTTCTGCTCTTCTTAAAACGGTAAGTTTCCTGTTTTTAGCTTCAACTAATTCTATATTGTCATCTTTGATAGCCGAAGAATATACAACTATTTCGGCTTCGTTAATATTGGACGAATTATGTCCTATATAAACTTTGCCGCCTAAGGATTCAATTTTTTTGATTGTATTGCTATATTCTATATCAGAACCTGTAACGGTGTATCCTGAATTAATCAAAACTTCCGCTATACCGCTCATTCCTGAGCCGCCTATCCCTATAAGATGAATTTTTTTATTGATATTTTCCATTTATTGCTCCAAAAATATTATATAGAATTAATTTTAATTTTTTATTATTTACTGTTTCCTAAAATTATATCGGCAATATTCAAAGCGGAATCCTGAATATTTATTTTATTCAAACTGCTATAGATATTATTTAATAAGTATCTATTATAAAATATTTTTTCTACGGTTTGGAGTAATTCTTTTGAAAGATTCTCGTTGTCTTTTATAAGATAAGCTCCATTGATATTTAAAAGATAATCGGCATTTTTAAATTGATGATTTTTAGCCGCATAGGGATAAGGTATTAAAATTGCCGGTTTTTTAACGGCTATAATTTCAGATACCGTCCCTGCGCCGGAGCGCGCAACTATTATATCAGATAATTCATAATATTTTTCTATATTATTGGTAAATTTAAAAACCTCATAACGTTTAATGCCGCAATTAGAATAAAAATAATTTATATCATTATAATCTTTTTCACCCGTCTGATGGAATATCGTTATTTCCTGCTTAATATCTGCATCTAACGATGAAATTAAATTCATAACTGCTCTATTTATAGACGATGCTCCCTGCGAACCGCCAAAAATAAATATCGTCAATTCCTTTTTATTGACATCCGGCGGTTTAGGAACGATATTTAAGATATTTTTTCTTACCGGATTCCCTGAAAAAATAAATTTAGAAAACGGAAAATATTTTTTTGTTTCTTTAAACGATGCAAAAACTGTTATCTTAAAATATCCAAGTATTTTATTTGAAAGACCGGGTTCTAAATTTTGCTCCATAATGCCAGAAGATACACCAGTTATTTTAGCATAAAATACAGGAACAAAAGATGAATATCCTCCTAAGCCTAAAACAAAGTCGGGCTTTATCTTTTTAAATATATCTTTCACTTCCTTAAACACGGCAACAGTATCTGCAAAAGATTTAATTTTATTCATAATTTTTTTACCTGAAAACCCGGTAGCGCTGATTATATATAATTGCAACCCACATTCGTCTTTAAGTTTATTTTCAATACCTTTTGACGTCCCTATAAAATAAATATTGGCAGAAGGGTCAATTTCTTTTATTTTTTCCGCTACCGCAAGACCAGGAAATAAATGTCCTCCGGTACCGCCTCCCGCAATCACAAAATTCATATTAATCTATTTATTTTTATTTCAATTTTGTTAATTTTATTTAGTTTTAATAAATTTTTTTAATTATCGCTGATTTTAATTCAATCATCCTTTTTTCTTAAAGATTGGGATGAAATATTTAATATTATTCCCACAGCTATCGCTGAAGCAAGGAGCGAACTCCCTCCGTAGCTTATAAAAGGCAAAGCAAGTCCTTTTGTAGGCAGAAAATCGGTCACCACACCTATATTTATAAAAGCACTCACAACTAAAAGACTTGTAAGACCTAAGGCTAAATATGTACCGAACAGGTCAGGCGCATACAGAGCTATTTTTAGACCTCTATATGCTAAAATTAAATAAAGAGCAATAAACACGGTCACTCCAATCAGACCAAGTTCTTCGCCTACCGTTGAAAATATAAAATCAGAATAAGGCGTCGGAAGAAAAAAAAGCTTTTCTTTTCCGTTGCCGAGACCTACCCCAAAAACTCCGCCTCTGGCGAATGCAAACATTGACTGTATAATCTGAAAACCTATACCTGTTTTATCCTTAAACGGATGAAGAAAAGCAAGTATCCTATCTCTTCTGTATGTAACGCTAAAAATCAAAAAATATGCAGCAACAGAACCGAATAAAAGGATAGATACAATATATACTAAAGACACTCCGCCGGCAAACAGCATTATTATCGTTATAGCAAATAAAACTGCGACTGTTCCGAAATCAGGTTCTTTCAAAAGAAAAATATCAAAAAATCCCATAATAAGCATAGGGGCAAGAAATATAATAGAATACCTGTTTTGGTTAAGCAATTCTTTTTTCTTTTCCAGAAATACCGCGAGAAAAATTATAAATATAACTTTTAAAAATTCTGAAGGCTCAATATTTAATAATCTTAAATCAATCCATCTTCTTGAACCTCCGGCGGTTAAACCTATATGCGGCACAAAAACTAATAACATTAATACAGTTATCGCGACTAAAAGTATTACATAAAACGATTTTAGGATATGATAATCATTTTTCATAAAAAAACCCAGGGCTACAGCTGAAATTATTACATAAATTCCCTGCCTTAAAAGGAAATGATAGCTATTCCCATAATCTATAATAGATGTCATAGCGCTGGTGGAATAGACCATTACAAGCCCAAGCGCCGTCAGCACACACACAGATAAAAACATGGCAGTATCATATTTGCGTATAAACGCTCTGCCGTAATTTATCATTTGATTATTTTTTACATTCATATTTTTCACTTATTTAATTATCTTTAATCCTGCAATAGAAAGTTATCTACTCGAAAAAAAGTGTCAGATTTTATTTTTTTTGCATATGAAATAGTTCAATTAACAAAGAAAATATTTGCAAAAAAATTAATCTGCCGCTTTTTCCTCTATATATATATGATATACAAAGTTATGCTTATCAATCATTTATAGAGTTATGCTTTTATTAGTCTCTCTGTCTCTCTTAATTTATTAAAACATTTTTTAAACACTTCCCCTCTTTCATTATAATCTTTAAACATATCAAAACTTGACGACGCAGGAGAAAGCAGAACCGAACATTGAAAGTCCACGGGGCTGCCCGCCGCTCTCGAATATGCATGCGATTCAAACTCTGACAATGCTGCATTATAAGCTTTTTTAACAGCATCGTTCATATCGGAAGCCCGAATCATATCAACGGTACCGTTTAAAGTTTTATATATCATATCTGCCGTCTCGCCAATTAAAATACATGCTCTTACATGCTTTTTTACCGGTTCAATTAAAATATCATAATTAAAACCTTTATCTTTACCGCCCAAAATCAGAACTACCGGACTTTTGACTGATTCAAGGGCGCTTATTACAGCTGCCGGATTTGTCGCTTTTGAATCGTCATAAAAATTAATATTATCAATATTTCCGATAAATTCCACTCTATGTTTTAGTAATTTATAATCTTTGAATGATTTTTCTATAGCATCTAACGGTATCCCAAAAGCAAGCAGAGCGCCTGAAGCAGCCATCATATCTTCTATCACGAATTTTCTTTTATCTTTAAAATCTTTTAAGGATATTTTATCGTCGATACCGTAAAATTCTTTTAATTTAAAATAAATAGTTTCATCTTTATAGTAAATATTACATTTATTTTCATCAAAACCGAACAAAATAGGCAAAGAACCTATTATATCCTTCACTATAGCAGCGTTATAATCCTCATAATTTAATATTGCCGTATCATTAATAGTATGATTTTTAAATATTTTATATTTAGTCAGCCTGTATTCGTCAAAATTTTCATATCTGTCGAGATGGTCATCTTGAACATTTAATAATACGGCAGCATCGGAATTAAATTCATAAACCCACTCTAACTGAAAACTGGATATTTCTAAAATAAAATTACTGCAATCTTTTTCTCTGACGCCGTCAATAAAAGGAATTCCAAAATTACCTCCCGTAAAAGCTTTGATGCCGGAAACGCTTGCCGCTGCAGAGCACATAGATGTCGCGGTAGTTTTCCCATTCGTGCCGGTGATAGCCAATATTCTTGGCTTCTGCGGTTTAAAAAGCTTCATGCCGCAGTCGCCGGCAGTTTCATTGCCGCTGTCGTTATTATTGTTGCAATTATTATTGTTATTATTATTGTTATTATTATTGTTGTTGTTGTAATTGTTGTTGTTGTTATTATTGTTGTAATTGTTGATGCTATAATCATATTTATAATTATAACAATGATTATAATCCTGCATTAAATTTTTATAAGCGAATTCTATCTCGCTGCATATATATTTCCTGTGCCGTCTAAGCTGCAAAACGATATGATTATTTCTATGAATCCCCGGACTTATCACAGTAGTGCCAATGTCGTCAATTTTATTTTTTAAAAAATCATGCGCACTATTATTGTTAAAAAACAATACGCCGTCATCGTTTTGATTTAATTTATTTATATCACCGTCATTTAAAAATTCATCATAAATAGCAGTACTATTTTTAGCGTTATTTTTCTTCAAGAAATCCAATACCGCTCTGCCTGTTCTGCCGTAACCTATAATTAGAGTATTTAAATTTTCCATAATTTTTATTAATTTTGCTATAATTTTTCCTACTATATTATATAATACATAAATACAAATTTTTTATATTTTTTTATATATTTTTATATATTTTTATATATTTTTAATAAATTTTATTATAAAAATATTTTTTAATTAATATTATATATAATCTATCTCATTATATAAATAATTTTCTTATTACTATATATCAACTCTGTTAATTATATCTATTTTCTAATCGCTATATATTTTATTGCGCCGCATTGTCAATATTGTAAATTTTATTAAAAAACATTAAAAAAACCTAAGTTTTAATGTTGATAGAGCAAATATAGTTAAAATCAGACTTACTATCCATAATCTTATTATTATTTTTGGTTCCGGCACACCCCCCATCTCAAAATGATGATGTATAGGCGCCATTTTAAATATTCTTTTTTTTCTCAGTTTATAAGAACCTACTTGAAAAATAACGCTTAAAGCCTCAATCACAAAAACAAATCCTATAACTGCAAGCAATATCTCTTCCCTTGTTACAATTGATATATAGCCTAGGATAGCCCCAAGCGATATTGAACCGGTATCGCCCATAAAAACAGAAGCAGGATAGGCATTAAACCACAAAAAGCCGATAGAAGCTCCTAATAAAGCGGCGCAGAATACAACTATTTCTCCTATATTGTAAATGAACGGTATAGATAAATAATCTGCAAATTTAAAATTTGAACTTGCATACGAAAATATAAGATAGCCGGCAATAGCAGTAGCAAATATTCCTATTGCAAGCCCGTCAAGTCCGTCGGTAAGATTTACCGCGTTAGACGAGCCTACTATCACAAACATTGATAAAATTATAAAAAAAGGTCCAAGATTAAAATAATAATTTTTAACAAACGGAATAACTATAAAACTTAACGACGGAACCTTGATATATAAAATTACTGAAATTATCAGGGCAAATATGCCCTGCATTAAAATCTTGTATTTTCCCCTTAATCCTTTAGAATTTTGCCTTTTTACCTTTAGATAATCGTCTAAAAATCCGATAAACGCAAAAGATACGATTGTAATAATCGCCATGTATATATAAAAATTAAATAAATTAGTGAATAAAATTACCGGAATTAATATAGAAAATAATATTAAAAGCCCTCCCATCGTTGGAACATTTTTTTTGTCAGATATATGAGATTTTGGACCATCTTCTCTAATTGTCTGAGAAACATGAAATTTTTTAAGCAATTTTATAAATGTTTTTCCAAAAATTATACTTAAAAGTAAGGCAATGATTAAAGCATAGGAAGCTCTGAATGTTATAAACCTGAAAAAAATCTGGTTAAATATAAAAATCATATATCACGCCTTATATTGATTTTATTATTATTTAATTTTAATTTGGGACAAACACCTATTTTCATAAATATTTTTCAAAAATTATATTCTATAAATCAATAAAATTTTCAAGCTGCATTCCTCTTGAACCTTTAAATAAAATTACGCTGCCGGCTTTATCTGCTGCAGCTAATTTTTCCTGAAAATCTTTTTTATCATCAAATAAAATTATTCTATCTGGATTAAAACCGCTGCTGATTAAACCGTCAATTAAAAATTTACTATAATTGCCGGTATAAAAAACATAATCTGCAATTTTTGCGGCTTCTTCTCCGGCTTTAAAATGTTCTGTTTCTGCCGATTCTCCAAGCTCCAGCATATCGCCGAGGACAAAAATCTTTTTCTTGCCCGGATATGTATCTCTTATTGCATTGAATGCCGCCTTTAAAGAAGTAGGGTTTGAATTATAAGAATCATTTATTATTATAGAATTATCCAAATTTTTAGATATTATTTCCATTCTGCCTTTCGGCAATTCAAAAGATTCTATAGCTTCTATTCCTGAGCGAAAATCGACACCGCATATATGGGCGGCTAAAATAGCGCACATAAAATCATATACAAAATGCAGTCCGTTTGGTTTCAATTTTGCTTTATAAGTTTCTCCGCTATAAACAAGCTCAAAATACATAAACCCTTCAGAGTCTGCATTGAATTCAATATTTGTATATGTCAAATCGGCATTTTTTGCCCCGAACGAAATAAAATTTATTCCGGCGTCTGTTTTATATCTGCCTGCAAGAAGTGCATCATCGGCGTTGATTATAAAATACGAACCTGCAGGCATAGCTGAAACCATTGAATATTTTTCTTTCAAGACTCCTTCAAGATTTACAAACTCTTCTAAATGCGATTTGCCTATATTAATGATTGCCCCTATGTCAGGATTAATTATATTAGAAAGTTTTTCTATTTCCCCTTTTTTATTCGTGCCTATTTCAAGAATTAATAATTTATGACCGCTGTTTAATTCAAAAATAGTATTTGGAATGCCTACCTGATTATTATAATTATATTTATTTTTCAGTATATAATTCTCTCCAAAATATTTGCTTAATATTGTATAAAGCATTTCTTTTACGGTAGTCTTTCCGGATGAACCTGTTATAGCAATTTTGTGCTGCAAATTAAATAGACTCAAATATTTTTTAGCTAATAAACCATAAGCATAAAGCGTATCTTCAACAGCTATTATTGTTTTTTCCGCATATTCTGAAATATTATTTTTTTCCAGAAAATTCCATGAAACTACAGCACATGGACATCCGGTTTTAAATATCTTATCAACAAAATCTTCACCGCTAAAATTTTTACCTTTTAAAGCAAAAAAAATAGAATTCTCTGAAAAAAGAGATCTCGAATCAATAAATACTTCGTTAAAAACCAGATGCGTACCGAGCTTAACAGCTTTGCCGCCTGTTGCATTTAAGATATCATCTAAATTTAAGTTAAATTCTAATTTCATAATATTTTATATTATTTGATTACTTTTATTATTATCTATAAATTACTTTGAAATTTTATAAATTATAAAACTTTAAGACTTCTTCTTTGTCGCTGAAATGGATTTTATCTGCGCCTATTATCATATAGTCTTCATGTCCTTTGCCGGATATAAGCACGGTGTCTTTTTCTGAACATGCTACAGATAGGGCAGTTTTTATAGCTTTTTCTCTATCAGGTACTATTGTATATATATGCGCGTGCCTATCGTTGCCTATAATATTAATATCGTCTCCGGCGTATTCTGTGCCTTGAATGCTTCTATTATCTTTATCTTTATCGGTATTATGTTTATTATCATATTTGCTATTGATAGTATCTTTGCTATTATATTTGCTATTGTTATTATCTTTACCTGTATTGAATTTTCTTATTTCATTTTTCAATCTGTTTATGTCTCCTATGCTGCCATCGCAAGATATAAAAAAAACATTTTCCTCTTTTATTCCGTTTTCTATTTCTTTAATAATTGACATCGGGTTTTCGCTTCTTGGATTGTCTGACGTAATAACGGTAATATCGGCTAATCTTCCGGCATGCCTGCCCATCATCGGACGTTTACCTTTATCTCTGTCGCCGCCGCATCCGAAAACACATATTAAGTTATTGGAGGTAATATCTCTCAGAGCGGACAGCACTCTGTTTAATGCATCGTCGGTATGGGCGTAGTCAACGCAAACTAAGGGAATCGCCTCGTTATTATCTATATTGCAATTGCCGTTTTTATGGCTGTTAACGGA
This sequence comes from Candidatus Acididesulfobacter guangdongensis, assembly GCA_004195045.1. NCBI lineage: Bacteria > Candidatus Acidulodesulfobacteriota > Candidatus Acidulidesulfobacterales > Candidatus Acidulidesulfobacteraceae > Candidatus Acidulidesulfobacter > Candidatus Acidulidesulfobacter guangdongensis. The sequence continues at coordinate 336,945 of SGBC01000002.1, read as the reverse complement.
ACTGCCATTGCTCTTATTGCCGTCGCCGTTATTACTATCGCTATTACTATTGCCGTTATTGCTATTAATATTTATTCTAATTTTTTCTACTCTGCCGGGTACGCTCGTTAAAGCTGAAATGCCCTTAGAAATATTTTCGTTATCAACCGATAGCGCAAAAGCGGAGGTAGCGGCAGCTAACATATTATATACATTAAAACTCCCCATTAAACTTGATTTTACAATAAAAAATTGAACACCGGCCGGCGTTTTAAAATTATAATTTATTTTATTAATTAAATTATTATAATATAATTTAAATTCAAGCCCCTTTGTAGTGGATTTTATATCTTTTGCAAAAACATCGGCTTTTTCGGTTAAGCCGTAAGTTATGACGTTAAAATTATTTACACTCTTCTGTTCACTTAGCTCACTAATTAACCGCACTCCATATTCGTCATCGTTATTTATTACTGCATATTTTTTATTTTTTAAACTCTCAGACAGTACTTCGGTGAATAAAAGTTTTTTTGCCTGATAGTATGATTCCATATCTTTATGATAGTCCAAATGGTCGCGGGTCAAATTTGTAAATATCGCTATATCAAAATCAATTTCGTATGTCCGCCTCTGAATAATACTATGAGAAGATACCTCCATAACGCATGATTTAAGGTTATTTAAAATCATACTGTTTAACATATCATTAAGCATATAAGAATCCGGCGTCGTGTTTACTGAAGGAATATCAATTCCGTTATCTTTATCGTTAAATGCTATTTTATAATCTATAGTACCTATTAAACCTGAAAAAAAACCTGCAGTGTTTAAAATTGAATTAAGCAGGTAGGAAGTCGTAGTTTTTCCGTTTGTTCCGGTGATACCCGCCATTTTCAATTTCATTGCAGGTCTGTTAAAAAAATTCCTTGATATAACCGCATACGCCTTTAACGCATCATCGACTATAATTACAGATATGCCGCTTTTTCCGCGATTCATAGCATTTTTATTATATTCGTTTATGTAAGATTCTAAAGCGCCGCCTATCTGCTCATCGGTAAGAATACAATACGCTCCCTTTTCTGCCGCATCCCTTATGTATTTATTCGAGTCTATATTGTTTCCTTTTCTTGCGGCAAAAAGGTACCCCTCCGAAATATTTCGCGAATCGTTAGATATTCCTTTTATATCTATATCTAAATCTTTATACGCATCTATATTTACATTTGCATTCCCTGCGTCCAGACATATATTTTTATCAGAATTGTTTCCAATAAAAGATATAATTTTGAAATCATCTGTATTCTGCATCAATTTATTAAGCTTCATGATAGCAATTTAATTCTTTATTAAATTTATTCATTAAAATTCTTTACTTATTTATTTTATTTATTACTTAGTTATTTTTTAGTGTTTTATTAATTTATTGTTTTATTAATTATCTTATTTTTTATCGATTTGGACTTTAAGGTTTAAATTTTAATACAATAATCTGATTTTTTTTGATTTTAGTTCCAGGTTTTATATTCTGATAGTATAAAAAGCCGCTTCCTTTTACTGTTATGTTTTCATCGTATCCATTGATATTTTTTATAGCAGAGAGTATTGTATCACCCTGCAAATTTGGCATTATACCGATGTTATGATTGTTTTTACCAATAAGATTTTTTTTGTTGATGCTGTTTTTAGCAGTACTTGAAACAACCTGTACATTATTCAGCGCCATTGCATGAACCTGCTTTTCATATGCCTTATTGCCAGGAGAAATATTTAAAATATTTAAAGCCCGTTTAAAAACCTCCCTTACGACAGGCGCGCTGACAGCCCCTCCGTAGTAGCTTATTTTTAACGGCTTTTCCTGAACTACCAGCATAGCAAGCTTAGGGTGTTTATAAGGAACAAAAGCCATAAATGAAGCAGTATATAAATTCTTATAATATGTCCCTGTTTTAGGATTTGCAATTTGACCTGTTCCGGTCTTACCCGAAACTTTATAGTCTATCAGCTTGCAGTACTGCCCTGTTCCGCCTTTTACAACAAGGCGCATCATATATTTTATTTCTCTGTCTGTTTTTGAATTAATTACACGCCTTATTACTTTTGGTTTTGCCATGAAAAGTACTTTTCCGTACGGATTGACAATTTTTTTAATTATATACGGTTTCATTAAAAATCCGCCGTTTGCAATTGCGGATAGCGCAGTTATTTCTTGAAGTCCCGTTATAGCCGCTCCCTGTCCGAATGCCTCTTCGCATGGTCCTACCTGCGACCATTTGCTTACCGGTCTGTCTATACCAGACGATTCTCCGAGCAGTCCGGCATGAGGCTGAGCTAAAAACCCCCATCTTTTGAGCCAGTACCATAGTCTTTGCTTGCCCATTTTCATACCTACCTGACAGGCGCATACGTTACAGGAATATTCTATCAGTTGATTTATAGTAAGCTTGCCAAACCAGTCTTCGACATCGTGAACGGTTATCCCGTCTATATAATAAGCTCCGTGATGTCCGTTTATTATGGTATCCGGTTTTATTATTCCGTCCTGCATTGCCCCTGATATTATAAAAGGCTTCATCGTAGAACCTGGTTCAAAATCATCCGTAACAGCTCTGTTTCTCCAGTAGCGCGGTTTATATCTCCAGTAATAATTCGGATTAAAAGCCGGATAATCCGCCATGGCAAGAATAGCTCCCGTATTTGGATCCATAATAATGGCAAAAGCGCCGCGCGAATCAGCAGCTTTAGCTTCTTTATCTAAATAATGCTCCGTTATATACTGCAATTTTTTATTTATTGTCAAATATATATTATCGCCGTGCGTTTCTTTTTCAAGCCCGAAACCTCTTATAAAAATATCCTGTCCAAGACCGTCGTGCATAATTTTCAGAGCTTTTTTATTTCCTTTAAGGATTTTATTATATTTATATTCTATGCCGGATAATCCGTTATCGTTTATTCCTACAAATCCTAAGACATGAGCAAGAAGATCGCCGTCTGGATAATATCTGACAGGCTGCTTAATTATACTTATGCCGCCGACGCCTAAACTTTCAATTTTATCTGCAGTTCTGTTAGACACTTTTTTTTTTAACCAGGTAAATTGTAAATTTAAATTTAATTCTCTTATAACTTTTTTAAGTTTGATATCTAATAATTGCGACAGTTCCTTGCCTACTTTATATTTATGCTTTATCATTAGAGGGTCTAATGCTATACCGTCCACGTCAATGCTCGTAGCCAGCAATCCGCCGTTAGCAGAATAAATATTGCCTCTTTTTGGCGTAAAATAAATTTTTGTATGAAACTGCGCATCAGCCATTTTCCGAAGCGGAGCTGCATCTATCACCTGTAAATAGAAAGCTTTAATTAATAATAATCCTCCAAAAACAAAAATTAGAGAAAATACTATTAATATTCGGACTTTCATTGTGGTTTTCCATATCTTATTCATGAATCATTATAACTTGGCCTTCTTTCGGATAAACAAAGCCTAATTTTTTAGCTATCTTGTAAATACGCGCTGGAGAAGCCAGCGAAGCTTTGACTATTAATAATCTTTTATTTTTATGTACCAATCCCGCCTTAATTGTCTCAAGTTTGTTAATTTCATAGCCTAATTTCATACTTTCCATATTTGTCCAGACATAAAATATTCCTGTCAATGAAATAATAAAAATCATAATAATTAAATAAGGTTTTATTTTTGACATATGAAACTCGCCGCTCTTAATTTTGCGCTTCTAGATCTCGGATTTGCCTTAATTTCTTCAAATGACGGGACTAAAGGCTTTTTTGTCATTATGTAAAAATCTTTATTATTTTTGAAGAAATTTTTTACTAATCTGTCTTCACCTGAATGGAAGGCTATAATACAGACAACCGCTCCATGATTTAAAATATTCTTTAATTTATTTAAAAATTGCATTAAATATTCATATTCGTTATTCACGGCAATTCTTAAAGCCAAAAACGACCTTGTAGCCGGATCTATTTTATTTCTTCCGTTTTGCCTGTAACCTATGCTATTTTTAATCAATTTTGATAACTCCAGCGGAGTTTCTATTAATTTTTTTTTTCTATATTCGATAATTTTCTTTGCAATTTTTCTTGAAAACCTTTCATCTCCGTAATTCCATAGGATATCTGAAATTTCTTCCTCACGATAATAATTTACAATATCAAAAGCGGTAGTTTTGCCGTCGGTATTTATTCTCATATCTAAATACCCTTCATCTTTAAAGCTGAAACCCCTGCCGCTTTCAAGCTGAATAGAACTTATACCTAAATCCAGCACGATACCGTCGACTTTTTCAAAACCTGCATCGCGGATAACTAAATCAATATCGCTAAAATTAGAATGGAAAACATTAAATCTTTTTTTATCAAACTTTTTTTCTAATTTTAACTTTACATAATTAACGGCATTTTCGTCGCTGTCTAAAGCTACTAAAACCCCGTCAGGCGCAGATAACTTTAAAATTTCTTCAGAAAATCCGCCCGCCCCCGCAGTGCCGTCAACATAGATACTACTCTGTTTTATATTCAGCAGCTCAATCGACTCATTCAGCATAACAGGAATATGTTCTATGTTGTCCATAAACATCTATTTTCAAAAAATATGACTTTATCTAACATATATTTGTATTATTAAAATAATTTTAGAACACAACCATAATAATTTGATTTAATTATATCAAATTAAATTAAAAACCAATTTGCGACATAGTTGCGGATATAGTTTCAAAGTTTGCTTTTGCGTTTTCAAAATTATTATCCCATAACCCTTTATCCCAAATTTCAAATTTATTAATAATTCCTACAATCATCGCCTCTTTATTCAATCCTCCGCTGCTCCTCAGCGAAGACGGTATTAAGAACCTGTCTTGAGAATCAAGTTCTAATTCTAACCCTCCTGAAAAAAAATATCTTAAAAATTCTAATACATCCTTTTGCATTGACGGTAGTTTAAGCGCCTTTTCCTCAAGCTTTCTCCACTCTTCAACGGGATACACTACTAGACATTTGTCTAAATTAGTAATTACAAGATTGGTATCATTGTAATTAGACAAGAGCGCTTCCTTTATTTTCAACGGGAGCTTTATTCTGCCCTTATCATCTATCGAATGAACGTATCTTCCGCTTAACATTTTAAAAATATTAAATATATTTATATATAAAATTAAAATTATAAAAAAAATTATTGCGATTTAATGAATTAATTATCTTTCGTTTTAACAAGTTACATAATAGTTCTCTACCACTTTCTACCACTTTTTACCACAATTAAATAATATTAGTAATTTGAATAAAAGTCAAGTACTTAAAAAATAAATTTTTTAAAATGCGGTGAAAATGGAGACCGGTAAAAAAAAAGCGGCTGACGCCTTTTATTGTTTTATTGTAAAAGTACTTATTAACTCAACTTCACAGATTTTGTTATTCTAAAATTATAACCAGTTGATATTATTACATCTTATTTTTAATTTTATAGTCCTTATAGACATTTTTATTGCCACCATAAATATAGCAATATCAATATGTTGCTGGCAATTATGGTGAAGTTGGATTGAACAGAGATGAACGCCGTTTTCTGAATAAGAACAGATTTAAAACGCAGAGATATGTGAAAATAAAAGATAGGTTAATAGGTTAAAATGATCGCAGGAGTAATAAATTTGCAGCGCAACTGTAAAATAGAAGTTGACTATATGTGAACTACCTATCAATAAATTGATAAGCTTCTTAAAAATTAAAAAAAATATGTATGGGCGCTCGATGTTTTAAGCGAATGCAGTGTCAGCATTCCGGCTATCTGGATAGGTTTTGCAGAATTCACAAGCATATCTTCTTCAAGATGAAGAAGTTCTTTGCTTTTTGAGCAGACATAAATATTAACATATTCGTCGTCTTTTGTCAGATAAGAAATATTCTCATCTATAAGCTGCACATATCTTGTTTCTATTTTATCGCTTTTATTCAAGTCTTTGGTATAAAGAAGAGGTGACCTTGCCATACTGAAAATAAAAATATTCTGCTCCATAACCGCCAGCGTTCTGGCAAATATTAAACTGGCAATACATTTTTCAGGTTCTTTTTCAGGATCAGAGAGCTGAACAATAAGAATATTAGAATTTTCTTCTTCCATAAAATTTAATAATTACATTTAAGTTGATTTAAGTTAGAATACGGATACCATTTTTCAAATATTTGCATGAATCAATAGAATTATAAATTAGAAATGAACACTATTGTTTCGCAAATTTTCATTTTTCAAATATTAAAAATAGAAAGAAATTATAAATTGGGAAAAACAAAATTAAAAAATGTTCGTCCTTAATTTTCTACCTTTAAATAATCGGTGAGCCAGTCTTTTAAATGCAGTCTGTTAAGTCCGAATAAATCGTCAATTTCTTTCATATCGTTTTCACAGATATTATCGTATTTAAGCATCTTAATCTGATCTGACGTTACAGGCAGACCTTTTGCTCTAAAAAATTTTTCTATAAATTCAATCCCATTTTCAACTATAAACGACGGCGCATGAATTTTTATTTTTTTAGGAGGCATTATTTCCATTATTAAATCTATAATGCCTTCAAAAGAATAAATATCAGGTCCGCACAAAGTATATATTTTATGATACGCCGCTTCGTTCGATAAAGCACCCGCATACGATTTGGCAACGGACAAGACATCTATCGGGGCAAACTTGTCTTCGCCGGTTCCAATGATAGGAACAAAAAATCGTTCTTTAACTAATTTAATCAAATCGTCAAAAAAAGCCGCATCGTCTCCAAATATCAGCGAAGGTTTAAAAATTGTCCAGGCTAATCCGGAGTTTTCAACTAACTTCTGTCCTTCGTACTTGGATGTATAATAAACGGATTCCGATTTCTCAGACGCCCCGTTAGCGCTCATGTGGACAAACCTTTTTATATTATGATTCCTTGCCAGCTGTAACAAAATTTCAACATATTCAATATGTACTTTCTGAAAAGAAAAATCGGACTGCTGTTTTATAATACCTACAAGATTTATTATAGCGTCAAATTTATTTTCGGCAAAAAAATCATCTAGAGGATTGATATCTTCCAAATTTCCTTCAAAAACCTCGAAACCGGTCCGTCTCAACGCTGAAGCCTTTTTACTGTTTCTTTCAAGTAAAACAACCGATGCTCCGCTCTTTTTTATTTCACCGCTAATTATTGAACCAACAAAACCTGTTCCGCCTGTAATAAAAACTTTCATAAAATTTTATAGTTCCGATATCAGCATATTCATGCTGAATAGAAGAAGTATCCTTTTTGTTTTAAGCGTAAAAAATATTAATTATAAATATAGATAATGTTATATCATCGAGTTTTTATCAAATCTTAAACCTTATATCTTAAATCTTTATTTAAAATCTTTTATCTAAGATATATCCTTATAATCAAAATAATGTATTGCTCCAATATATCTTGCAGTTCTTGTTTTTGACCTCATAACGACAGAACTGGTTTTTGCTCCGCCGGGGAAAAAAACTACGCCTGGCAGATATTCGCCGGTTGTAACCCCTGTTGCGGCAAAAATAACATCGCCGGAAGCAAGCTCATCTATGCTGTATATTTTGTCAAAATCCTCAATGCCCATTTTCTTAGCGCGTTCTTTTTCTTCTTCATTTCTGAATGTAAGTCTTCCCTGCATATCGCCGCCGACGCATCGCAGTGCGGCAGCGCTGATAACCCCTTCTGGAGCACCGCCTATCCCCATAAGCACATCAACGCCCGTATCTTCTTTAGCTGCCGCTATGGCACCTGAGATATCGCCGTCTTGAATCAATTTTATCCTTGCACCTGCCTTTCTTACTTCGCTAATTAAATTTTGATGACGTTCTCTATTGAGAATCACGACGGTAAGGTCTTCAACATATCTGTTGAGAGCTTCGGCAATTCTCTGAAGATTTTTAGAAGGACTGAGGGTTAAATCTATAGCTCCCTTTGCTTTTGGTCCGACTGCTATTTTATCCATATAAGTGTCAGGCGCATGTAAAAAATGTCCATGGTCAGCTATAGCCATAACCGAGATGCTGTTCTGCCCGCCCTGAGCGCAAATAGTCGTTCCTTCCAACGGGTCAACCGCTATATCTACCGCCTGCCCTTTACCTGTTCCGACTTTTTCGCCTATATAAAGCATAGGCGCCTCGTCTCTTTCTCCTTCGCCAATAACAATTGTGCCGTCAATATCTATCCAGTCAAGCGAGCTTCTCATAGAATCCACAGCAGCCTTATCGGCAGCTTTTTCATCGCCTCTTCCTACATGCTTTGCAGATGCGATAGCGGCATGTTCCGTAACACGTACAAACTCAATTGTTAAGGTCTTATCATCCATTTTTACCCATCCTTATATAATTAATATATTATTAATCAGTGTATTAATTGATATATAAATCGACATATTACATTAGTTAATATAATAAATATGATAATGTATAATTTTTAAAAAATTATCAAATTTTAATCCTTTTAATACTTTCAATCCTGCGGCAGAGGGCGCTCGGGAACTCCATCGTATTCATGCAGGTCAGACCTTAACCTTCTAAATGGTTTTTCTCTGAGCCATTCTTCAAACACCTGTCCGACTAATCCCGCAGACCTTGCTATAATAAACAATCCTTTTCCAAGTCTATAATCTAAACCCATGTCTGACATTATTGCGCCTATTGCTCCGTCAACGTTGAGAGGCAATTTTTGTTCAGGCTTTTTATTTTTAAATTCCTCTGCAATTGCAACGGCAAGCTCAACATATACACCGCCAAAATTTAATGATTTTGCGACTGTAAGCAGTCTAGTAGTTCTGGGGTCAATTGAGTGCAGTTTATGACCATAACCTGCCAATCTTTTTTTATTTTTAAGTGCGTCATCTACTATTTTTTTAGCCGTTTCGCCGATATTAATATTTTTAGCATCTTTGTCTTTTAATTCATCTTGAAACAATTTAGCGGCTTTCTCTATAGCGCCTCCGTGCGCATCTCCAAGTGTAAGTATGCCGCCGGCAACAGCTGCATTGAGAGAATTTCCGCCTGAAAATATGGTTCTCGCCGCAACGGCAGAAGGCGGAGCAATGCCTGCATCAATGCTTGAAACCAATATGGCATCAAGCATTTTTGCTTCAGCCTGGTTCGGCATTTCTCCTTTTAAAAGAAGAAAACAGACATCAGCATATGACTTATTTCCAATTAAATTATCGAGATTATACCCGCGAATTAGAATTTTACCGTCTTGATTTGACGTTATAGCAGTACGCCATTCTTTTGGTTTTTCATCAGACATATTAGATTTGCTCCGGGATTTTGTATAATTTTTTAATTTTAATTTTAATAATTAATAATGATATATAATTCTTTCAATTCTACTAATATAATACTATTTCTTATATTTTGCAAACATAAAATAATAAAAAATTAACACCTTGATGTCGTGAAAACATCAAGATGTTAATTAAAGTTAATTATAACCGATTATTATTTATTCCTGCAGAACTGCGCCTACCAATAAATTAATAGAACGAAATAGAATTAAATGCTGCTTAAAAAAGATTAAAAACAACAATAAAAATCATCGGCGTAAAGCTTAAATACTACTTAAAAAACAATTTCTGCTATTATATAATATGCATGAACTATTGAAAGTAAAGACTATATAACGCTTAAATACTGCTTAAAAACGACCTGTTTCAACGTACGCCGACAACTACCACCAATATTTTTCTAAAAATATTTAATATTTAATTAAGTTAAGAAGCCTTAAGAGTGCTGTAAAGAGGTTTTACATTATCGGAAGAAGTGTCTTCAAAGTCTTTTTTTACTCCGAGAGATATAAGACAATTGACTAAATCATGATAGAATCTCGCTACTTTGACGGTACCTGTTTTTTTTCCAACTTCTTCAAGGAAATTTATCTTATCGGTAGCCTTGCCCATACCTCTTTCAACAATAGCGCCGGCATGACCGAATGCAACACCGTCCGGCATATCTTCCTGAAATACGCCTGAAACAAATATTGCAAGAGGCTTAGTATATCCGCCTTTTAATATTAATTCCGCAACCTGTTCTTCATATGTTCCTCCCGGTTCACCAAGAATTACGCAGGCATTAACATTAGTATCCTTTTCCAGTTCCGGCAGCACATCCGCAAAGGTAGTGCATGATATAATATCTCCTCCCAGAGCCAGAGCCATATATATGCCATATCCGCGTCTTTTAATCATTTCGGAAGTAGTTACCGTTAGTCCCCCGCTTTTTGATAAAACAACTACGGAGCCTTCTTTAAAAGCAATACTCGGGTCTTTTCCGCCGATTGCGCCGATTCTGCCCACCGACGGCACGAAACACCCTAACGAAGTGCCTCCTATAACAGTCACTCCTTTAGATTTAGCTATTTCATAAATAATAATAGAATCTCTGATAGGAACATGCTCCGTTATTATATACATAAGTTTTATACCGTGATTAATCAATTCCATTACCGCGTCCAGAACAGAAGTAGGCGGCACATATATAAGTCCGGTATTTACCGTTTTTTTAAATTCCGGAACTGCGAGCGCTTCTTTGACTGTATCAAAAACAGGAACTTTCAGGGCATCGTTGGGAATTCCGCCTTTACCCGGAGTAACTCCGCATTTTACTATACCCGGATAAAGTTTTTCAGATTCTATTACAACCTGCGAAGCTTCTCTTCCTGTAATCCCGATAACTATAACGCCCGTCTCGTCATTTAAATATTTTGTGCCTTTCATAATTTAATTATCTCCATGTCTGTTTATAATCTGATATTTAAATAATTTTTCTTTCTTTTAATATATCATAAAGTTTTTGAGGAGCGGCCGTTAAGGGAAGCTCTGAATCATAAATTACCGCTTCTATATTATTTTTTATAAAACAGTCGTTTAACATCTGCAATCCTTTTTTGTATTCAGGACCGCTCCTTCTTACAACCCATATTATTCCTTGAGGAAAAGTTCCTGCCTCTATCATTTCTTCAATGGCGGAAACAAGACCTTCTCCAAGCGTCACGTCAATTCTGGTATTGCTTGCAGTGCCTCCGCAGACGAGGACGGCTTTTAATCCCGGTTTGGATAAAATTATTTTGGTTATTTTATTCATTTTTTCCGCCGGCGGATTCCCGCCGATATCTGTCAGATTTGCCGGTTTTAATCCAAGCGCGATAACCGTTTCTGCCGTAATTGTGGAGCCGCCTCCGCCGAAAGTCATAAGAGCAATATTTCCGTCAAGTTCGACATAAGAACCAGCTTTTCCCCGATGGTCGTCCCTATCTATAAGATGCGCTGCCGATTCCCTTTCCGTCAACGGTCTTCCCATCGAACCTCTTGCCGAATATATCTTTGACGGGGCGATTCGTGCGTCGTCGTCAATTATTGTTACGGCATCAAGAGCAAGTATTTTCTGCTTTCCGGGTACTTTTTTATCCTCAACGATAGCTATAGGATTAACTTCCACTAATCTTGCTTCCGAACTCCAGAAACCGTGATACATATTTGCGACAACTTCAGAAAGCTGCCTTAGAATTTCTTTATCCTTCAATCCGATTTCAAGAAGAATCTCTCTAACTTTATAGGCAAAAAGACCCTCCAGCGGGTCAATATCAAACGTAAAAATTTTATCAGATTCCTGTTCTTCAATCTCCATACCGCCTTGCAGGGAAATTACAAGCACAGGCTTTCTATGCTTTGAAGAATATGTAAAACTTACATAAAGTTCTTTCAATATTGACGCCTTTTCCTGCAAAATAACGCTTACAGGCATTTCTCCATAAACGTCGCTGGACATTAAAGCCTTTACTTGTTCGTTTGCTTCATCTCCGGTCGACGCAAATTTAACGGCTCCCGCTTTACCTCTTTTCCCGACCAGAACCTGAGATTTCAAAACAACATCGCCATACTGGTCAACAAAATCCTCGACATTTTGCCCGGGATGCTGAACTACTAAATATTTAGGAGTGGGAACACCGTATTTTTTAAATATCGCGTCGTATGTTTCATATTCATAAAGTTTCATAAGTAAATATCTCCATTAATATCAGGGTTCTATTCTAAGAAGCGCGTCTGCAGGGGTTATATTGTCACCGGCTTTAACATAAATAGCTTTTACCTTCCCTGCTATCGGAGCATGAATTTCATTTTCCATTTTCATTGCTTCCACAATTGCTATTGTTTGACCTTTTTCAACTTTATCGGCTTCTTTTACAAGAATTTTTGCAACTCTTCCTGATATCGGAGCAGTTGCATCCCCTTCCTGAAGAACATTACTCTGCGCCGTTGATTTGGTTTCTGTTGTTCTGCACTGGGAATAATTGCCGCCGCCTACTGCAGCTTCAACTTTTGAATAAAGTTGAACTTCTTCAAGTTTACCTTGTACTCTCACGTAATATTTCCTTGGTTTTCCCTGTTCCTGGCTTGGGGAAACGCCTTCTACCTTAACGCTGAATTTATCGCCGTGATATGTAATGTCAAACTCTACAGGGGCTGCGTTTTCCATAACACCCGGCTGCGTTTCTATCATTTCCTCGGCTCCGGCAATAACATCGGACACAAGACCTCCGCTCTCTCTGGCCTTTAAAAATTCCATCCCCTGCATTGGGAAAAGTACATATAAAAGTATATCTTCATCTGATTTTGCTAATATTCCGACTTCCTTAACGGCATTATCCCATTCGTTTGCATCCGCGCTTTCGCTGGGCTTTTTGCTGTAATCAGGTTTTTTGTCAGGTCCCAAAATTTTAGTAACAAGTTCCTTAGACACAGTTCCAGGAGGCATTCCATATTTTCCAGCTACATAGTCTCTGACTTCTTTTGTAATAATCTTATATCTTTCTCCTGAAATAACGTTCAAAACAGCCTGAACGCCGACTATCTGAGAAGAAGGGGTAAGAAGAGGCGGATAGCCAAGGTCCTTCTCTACTATAGGGGTTTCCTTTAAAACTTCTTCTATTCTATCTGAAGCATTAGCTTCTTTTAACTGCGCCACCATATTTGAAATCATGCCGCCGGGGATTTTATGAATTAAAACCTTAGCGTTTACCCCGCCGTATTCTGTTTCGTATTTTTTATAATCCTTCCTTATCCCCGACATTATAGCAGCCGCTTCTTCTAAAATTTTAATATCTATGCCTGTATCATAAGGCGTACCCTGCAGAGCTGCAACAACGCTTTCGGTTGCGGGATGAGAAGACCCGAAAGCCAAAGGCGATAAAACCGTATCCAGCATATCCACGCCTGCATATATCGCCATCATATGGTTCATTATTGCCGTTCCGCTCATATCGTGATTATGAAGTAAAACCTTTATGTTATCGCCGACTTTATCTTTTATGCTTTTTATAATATTATACGTATCTAAAGGCATCATAATACCTGTTGCATCTTTGAATGATATCCAGTCTGGAGCAATCTCGATAAGCTCATCGGCGTATTGCATCCATTTTTCGTAAGTGTGAACAGGGCTTTTCGTGTAGCTTATTTCGGCATGGCACTCGCCGCCCAGTTCTTTTACCGCCTTACAGGCAACTTCAATATTTCTGTTATCGTTCAGTGAATCGAAAACTCTAAAAACTGTTATTCCGTTTTTGAGCGCTTTTTCCACAAACTTATACACTACTTTATCCGCTCTGGGTCTATAGCCGACGATGCTCTGACCGCGGAACAGCATCTGAAGTTTTGTTTTGGGCATTACTTCTTTTATACGTCTCAGTCTTTCCCACGGGTCTTCTTTTAAGTATCTGAGGCAAACATCGTATGTAGCTCCTCCCCACATCTCAAAAGCATACAAACCAGCTTTGTCCATTTTTTCGCATAACGGAATTAAATCATCAGTCTTAACCCTTGTCGCTAACTTACATTGAATCCCGTCTCTTGCCGTTAAATCGGTTATTAATATTTTCTTTGGCTTTGCCGCCTCAATCTTACCTTTTTTCAACATTTCTTCAATAGTTTCGATAGTACTCATTGATATCCTCCTATAAACCGTGATAGGCTGCAAGCGCAGCGCTTATAAATGCAACATAGTCTTCTTTGTCTTTAACTTCGTCATATTTAAAAACTTCCGGATGTTCTTCTAAATATTTTGTAGTAAATAAACCTGTTTTAAAATCTTCCTGCTGAATTATCTGTTTAAGAATCGGTATAGTAGTTTTTATGCCGCTTATTTCATAAGAATCCAGAGCTATTTTTGTTTTTTGTATCGCTTCTTCAAATGTTTTTCCCCAGCATATTAACTTAGCAATCAGAGAATCATAATACGGCGTAACTTCAAAGCCGACTGAAACCGCGCTTTCAACCCTGATGTTATTGCCTCCCGGTACATAATATCTCTCTACCGTGCCGATACTCGGACGAAAATCATGTTTAGAATCCTCTGCATTTATTCTGCACTCTATCGCAAAACCGTTTAATTTTACGTCTTCCTGTTTTATCTCAAGTTTTTGACCGGCGGCTATCTTGATTTGCTCTTTTACTATATCAACTCCGGTAATCATTTCGGTAACAGGATGCTCTACCTGCACCCTTGTGTTCATTTCAATAAAATATGTATTACCCTGCAAATCAGAAACATTCTCAATAGTACCTGCGCTGTAATAGCCTATCTGCTTACATGCATTCACCATAGCATCGCCGTAAAACTTACGTTTTTCTTCGGTAAGTATTGTAGAAGGCGCTATTTCAATCATCTTTTGATTTTTTCTCTGAATTGAACAGTCTCTTTCTCCAAGATGAATCACATTACCGTATTTATCTCCAAGAATTTGAAACTCGGTATGCTTCGGGTTCTCAATAAATTTTTCTAAAAGCAGGTCGCCGTTTCCAAATGCCTTCTTGGCTTCCGAATAAGCGCTTTCATAATTCTTTTTCAATTCTTCTTCGTTTTTGCACAGCCTGATACCGCGTCCGCCGCCGCCTGCCGTAGCCTTAAGGAGAATAGGATAAGTAATTTCTTTAGCAATTTCAATAGCTTCCTCTAAAGATTTTAATATACCGTCGCTTCCCGGAACAGTGGCAACCCCGAATCTTTTCATAACCTCTTTTGAGCGCGCCTTATCACCCATTAAAGCAATAACTTTCGAAGACGGACCTATAAAATTAACATTGTTATCCTCGGCGGCCTTCGCGAATTCTGCATTTTCCGCCAGAAAACCGTACCCTGGATGAACCGCATCCGCTCCTATAGACTTTGCTAGGTCAATAATAAGCTCGATGTTTAAATAAGCATCTAAGGGATTAACTCCCAGCATATATGCTTCATCTGCCATTTTTACGTGTCTTGCCGTCGGCTCGACTTCGGAAAAAATTGCAGCCGTCGGAATATCCAGTTCTTTAGCCGCCCTGATAATTCTGCAGGCTATTTCTCCCCGATTTGCTATAAGAATTTTCTTGAACATAATTATATATTGCCCTCCATAATTGTTTATTATCCAGAGTATTGCTTACTGCACTATCTTAAAGGAATATGAAATAGGAGCTACTTGATTTATCAGATAAGCAATGCTGCATGTTTTGTTAAGAGCTTCCTCGATAGCTTTCGTAACATCTTCGTCGGTAAGTTCTTTAGCTTTTATGGTAAAAGATAAAGAAATCTTTGTGAAAACTTTAGGGGAAGTTTCTTTTCGTTCGCTGTCGGTATCCACTATAATATCTTCTATGTGCTTACCGCTTTTATGAAGGGCTTCGTAAACATGAATACCCATACATCCTGCAATAGAATAAAGAAAAAGTTCAGGCGGTCTTACCCCTCTGTTTTTTCCGCCGACGTATCCTGCCGCGTCAATGTTTATTTCGCCTGAGTCGCCTGAGCCGATAAAATGAAAATCTTCTTTCTGTCTAACCGATAATTTCATAATTCACCCCCAAAATTTTGTTGCATTGGTTATATTGCTGTTAGAATAGCCTCGCCAAACTCGGCAGTCTTAAGCTCCGTTGCATCTTTACCCATTTTTTTGAATCCGTAAAACATATCGCTTGTACCTTTACGCTGTTCTATAACGCTTTTTACGGCTTTATAAATAAGGTCTGCAGCTTCTTTGAAGCCGATGTATTCGAGCATCATAGCGCCTGATAAAGTAATAGATAAAGGATTTGCCATACCTTTTCCGGCAATGTCCATGCCGACTCCGTGGGTACTTTCAAAAAGAGCATAACCGTCTCCGATATTTCCGCTTGGAACAAAACCAGGTCCTCCTACGAGAGCAGAAGCAAGGTCTGATATATAATCACCGTTCAAATTCTGGGTAATGATAACATCATAAGCATCAGGCTTTAAAACTAACTGCATAAGCATCTGGTCGGTTATGACTTTGGAAAGTTTTATCTGATTGCCGGCAACAGGTCCTGCCGATATTTTATCCTTAAATTCATCCTCTTTCGCTACTTCAAAAGCCCAATTCATAAAAGCGCCTTCGGTAGCTTTCATGATATTGCCTTTTCCGGCTACCGCAATCGATTTTTTATTATTCTCTATGGCATATCTGAAAGCTTTTCTTACATGCCTTTTTGTTTTAAATTCACTCATAGGTTTAACGGTAATACCTGCATCTTCGGGAATAGCGTCCGGTTTCACGCCCATTTCATTAATAAAAAACTCCCGCACTTTTTTTGCTCCGTCTGATTTCGGCATATATTCTATAGACATATAAACATCGTCTGAATTTTCCCTGAAAACCGTTACATTTACCCGTCCCGCGTCGGGTATCGGCGACGGCTGTCCAAGATAGTAGACCGGTCTTATTGCCGAGTAAAAATCCATAGACTGCCTTAGAATAGAATTAAGAGACTTTCCCGGTTTGCCGACAGGGGTACCGAGAGGTCCTTTTATAGAAACAACGCTCTGTTTTAAAATCTCCAAAGTTGCTTCGGGCATTCTTTCTAATCCGTTCTTTTCAGCTTTGTCTCCGGCAAGCGCTTCTACCCAATAAATAACTTTTGAGCCATTATATGCTTTTTTTACGGCGCTGTTTAAAACTTTATGCATTACCGGAACAATTTCAGGACCTATTCCGTCTCCTTCAATATAAGGAATTATAGGGTTATCTGGTATTTCTAATGTTTTATCATCTTTTAGCTTAATAAAACTTCCCCCTGTTGGAATACACACTTTACTATCCCATTTAAACACATTTTCGTTCATTCCGTGTTCTCCTAATTTAATAACATAAACAAAAATATAAAATATATAATAATAAATAAATAAATAAATAAATAAATAAAATAATATAATATAATATAGATAAGACTGATATAGATAAAACGGAGTTACATTGTTACAGAGATTATATTTTAATAAAACATTTTTTTAAAAGCAACTAAAAAATACAATTTGCCTTAAAAATTTTAAAATAGCCCGATTTGGCTATATATTTATTTGTAAAAATTCATTAGCTTATAGAAATGCTAAAATAATATGATTAAGCAATGTATTTATTTATAAGAATTCATTAAAAGAATTTAAAAAATTTTTAAATAGTTTAGCACCGGAATCAAAAAATAAACCAGTGTTTTGAGAATTTTTTTCAGAAAAATTAGACGCATGATATTTAAAATGCGTATCTTTCATTGACGGCGAAAAAGCGCAAAAAGGGACAGGTCCTGCGGTATGTTTTTTCAATTTTACCGGATTGTAATGGTCTGGTAAAATCATAATAATAAAATCCTGATATTTTTTAACTCCTTTGAGGACGCCGCCGACTATGTATTTATCAAAATCCTGTATAGCCTGTATTTTTTTTTCAATGCTGCCTTCGTGGGACGCCTCGTCCGGAGCTTCTACATGGATATATACAAAATCGCCGGAATTTAGTGAATTTAAGCCGTATTCGACTTTGCCCTGATAATTTGTGTCAAGATATCCCGTAGCACCCGGAACGTCAATAGAATTTAGTCCTGCGTATTTCCCTATTCCTTTCACAAGGTCAACCGCAGATATGACGGAACCTTCTATTCCGTACTCTTCCTTCATAGTGGGCATACTGGGCCTGTGTCCCTGCCCCCATAGCCATATAGAATTTGCCGGAAGCTTGCCGGAAGCTATCCTTGCTTTATTAACATCGTGATTTTTAAGTATATCCTCTGCTTTTTTCATTATTTCCAGTAAAATACCGCTTGATGAATTTCCGTGAGGCAGATATTCGTCTATTTGTAAATCCGGTATATCATGAGGAGCTACGGTCTGCAGCCCTTTTATGTCAAGAGCATTTTTAGCAACCATAAGATGTCTATAGCTGACGCCCGGATAAAATTGAAAATCAGCGCCGCCTAATTCTTTCTGCAATGTCTCCAATATGCTCTTTGCTTCTTCTGTGGTAATATGCCCGCCGGAATAATCATGCATAATTCTTTTTCCGTTTTCATCAAGTATATTGACAAGATTAAGTCTGAAAGCTACATCGCTGTCCATAAGCTCAATGCCCATGCTCATAGCTTCTAAAGGAGACCTTCCTGTATAATATTTAACCGGGTCATACCCTAAAATACTCATAGAACCGATATCGCTTCCCGGAAGGCAGTCGTCGGGAATTGTCTTGACAAGTCCTGTAATGCCGTTAGAAGCAATATAATCCATGTTGGGTGTTGACGCGAAATCAAGCGGAGATTTATTATTCAGTTCTGTTAAAGGAAAATCAGCCATACCGTCAGGACACAGAATAATATATTTTTTTTCTTTTTCCATATTTTCAATCTCTCCATGTTTATTTATTTTATTTATTATCCATTAATTATTCATTAATTATAATTATCTTTATTTTACTTATTGTATTTATTATTATTTATTTATTTTATGTATTATCTTTATTATATTTACTGTGTTTATTGCTATTTATTTATTCTATTTATTATTTTTTGAACTATTGCTAAATTAGCTCCATTGCCTTTAAAACTGATTTTTTATCACATGGAACAACTATCGGCTCGCTTGAAACTTTTATTGCATTTTGCGGGTCTTTAAGTCCGTGCCCTGTTAAAGTCAAAACGCAGACATCGCCTTTTTTGAAAAATCCGCGTTTATTTAGTTGGATTAAGCCTGCTAATGTTATAGCCGAAGCTGGTTCGCAAAATATTCCTTCTGTTCTCGCCAGCATAGCATAAGCGGAAAGCAGATCCTCATCCGTCACTGCTTCGATTAATCCTCCAGATTCTTCTTTTGCCTTAACCGCCTTTTGCCAACTTGCGGGATTTCCTATTCTTATAGCGGTGGCAATAGTATGCGGTTCTTTAACTATATGGTTGAGTACTATGGGCGCAGCTCCAGCAGCTTGAAAGCCGAGCATTTTAGGCAAGTTTTGAATTTTTCCGGCTTGTTTATATTCTTTATAACCGTTCCAGTATGCGGTAATATTGCCTGCATTGCCTACCGGAAGTATATGATAGTCGGGGGCTTTCCCAAGTTCGTCCGCTATTTCAAAACTAGCTGTTTTCTGTCCTTCTATGCGGTATGGATTAACCGAATTTACCAGGGTCACTTCAAATTCTTCCGATATTTCTTTGGCAATAATAAGCGCGTCGTCAAAATTTCCCTGTATCTGCATTACAACCGAACCGTGCATCAGAGCCTGAGAAAGTTTACCCATCGCAATTTTACCTTCAGGAATAAGCACGAATGATTTTATACCGGCTCTGGCGGCATAAGCGGCGGCAGCAGCGGAAGTATTGCCGGTAGAGGCGCATATTATCGCTTTTGAACCGTCTGCTACGGCTTTTGACACAGCCATAGTCATTCCTCTATCCTTAAAGGAACCGGTCGGATTTAACCCTTCATATTTAAAATAGATTTCAATGTCAGGGTTTATAGTTTTATAAACATTTCTTGATTTAATAAGCGGCGTATTGCCCTCATTAATGCTTACAATAAACTCATCGTCTATCTCCGGTAAAAATTCACGATATTTTTTGATAACGCCTTCATATTTCTGCGGATGCAAAATTAACCCCCATATACGATTCATATTATTAATTAGACAGCTGATTCAAGATATCACAAGATTAAACAACACTAAAATTGAATTAACTTGAATTAAATTGAATTAAAAAATCAAATCAAACTAACTGATAACTTAAATACTAAGCTAATCGATAAAACTACATGCGATTAATCAATTAATTAAATAGCAGACATAAATAATATTAAGATATTAATACTCTAATTCTAATATAGTTATGCTGCGAAATACTAATTCTGCAGCATATTAATATTTATTAATATTATATAGTACAAAGCTTTATTTCAGTTTACGTTATCTTCAATTCTCAAAATCATAGTTTTCGCAAGAATAATGTCTAATTTGTCGCATAATTCTATGCTTTTTAATAATTCTTCTTCATTTGCTTCGTGAGTAGTTATAACTATAGGAACAGAACCGTCTATCTTCCTGCCCTGCTGAATCATCGAACTTATACTGATTGAATTGTCTCCGAGAATCTTAGAAATTTTGGCGAGTACGCCCGGTCTGTCCATTGCTGAAAATCTTAAATAATATCGCGATATTATATCTTTTTTTCTTTTTATCTGAACTTTATTTGAACTTTCATTGAGAAAAATATCATGATGTTTTTCACTGTTTATAATTTTTCCGGCTATTTCGATAAAATCTCCCATAACTGCGCTTGCAGTTGCCATACCGCCTGCACCGTAACCGGTCAGGCTTATGGGACCTGCAAATTTTGCGTTCAGAAAAAATGCGTTAAACACCCCATCTACGTTTGATAATAGACTGCCTGAAGGAATAAGGGTAGGATGCACTCTTATCTCTATTTTTGAATCATCATTTTTAAGAATACCTAAAAGTTTAATTTTATATCCAAGGTCACGAGCAAAACAAATATCTATATCGCTGACTCCTTTAATTCCTTCTATCATAACGTCTTTTAACGATATGCTCGCCGCAAATGCAAGCCTGCCTAATATAACTAATTTATGTGCGCTGTCGATTCCGTTTATGTCAAAAGAAGGGTCTGCTTCGGCATAGCCTTTCTCCTGAGCTTTTTTCAGTATATCGTCAAACTTTCCGCCCTCATTCGTCATCTTTGATAAAATATAGTTTGATGTGCCGTTTATTATAGAAAACACTGACGTTATTGAATCTCCTGCAAGACCGTTTTTTATTGACCTTAAAATAGGAATGCCGCCTCCGACTGCAGCCTCAAATCCGATATGGACATTATGTTTTTTGCATAATTTAAATATCTCTTCTCCATGCTCAGCTAAAAGAGCTTTATTGGCAGTTATAACGCTTTTGCCGTTTTTTATGGCTTTTTCGATATACTCTTTAGCAGGGTTAATTCCGCCCATGAGTTCAACTATTACATTTATACTTTTATCGTTTAAAATATCATCTGCATTATTGACCATTAAATTGCCGATGTTATCAATTGACGGATTTCTATTGCCCCGTGTAAATATCTTTTTTATCGTCACATCGGCGGAAAGCATCGCTTCTATTTCTTTTTTACGAATATCCAATATCCTGTAAAAACTTCCGCCCACGGTTCCGAAGCCAAAAAGCCCTATATTAATTTTATTGCCGACAACTTTGTCAATGTCTTTATTTTCCATATTTTTAATTTCCATAATTACTTTGGCAATTACTTTAATAAAATAATTACATTTAGTTTATTTTTATTTGTTTATTTTATTTGTTTATTTTTATTTGTTTATTTTTATTTGTTTATTTTTTTATTTTAATCTTATTTATTATTACCGATTATGCATTCTTGATATTATGTACTCTTGCAGCGAATTTTAACTATATATAATAGCCGCTAAAAATCACGCATGATGCAAATCCGACTGGCTGTTCAAAAAATGTTTAACCCCTTTAGCCGCCTGTCTTATGCGCATTTCATTTTCCACAAGAGCAAACCTGACGTACTGGTCGCCGTATTCGCCAAACCCTATCCCCGGAGATACTGCCACCTTTCCTTTTTCTAAAAGCATTTTGGAAAATTCCAGCGAACCTATGCCTGCACTCAAATAATGCTCCGGTATTTTAGCCCATACAAACATTGTAGCCTTAGGTTTTTCAATATGCCATCCTGCATTATTGAAACTTTCAATCAAAACATCTCTCCTTTTCTTGTAATGTTCAACCATCTTGCTTATTGCATCGTGCTTATATTCTTCATTCAAAGCAATAATGGAAGCTATTTGTATAGGCTGAAACATACCATAGTCAAGATAGCTCTTTATTCTTGACAGCGCATTTATCAATGTTTGATTGCCGAGCGCGTAGCCGACTCTGAATCCTGCCATGCTATAGCTTTTAGACATTGTAAAAAATTCAACTCCTACGTCTTTAGCTCCCTTTGCCTGCAAAAAACTGGGAGATTTATATCCGTCAAAAGTAAGGTCTGCGTATGCATGGTCATGAATAATATATATACCGTTTTCTTTTGCAAAATCCACTAGTTTTTCAAAAAAATCTATATCTACCGTTATGGTCGTCGGATTATGCGGAAAACTTAATATAATCATCTTAGGTTTAGGCCATGTTTGTTTCAGAGCGGTCATAAGATTTTCAAAAAAATCTTCCCCTGGCACTAACGGAATACTCCTAACATCGCCGCCTGCAATAATAACGGAATAGGCATGAATCGGATAAGACGGATTCGGAACAAACGCAACATCTCCTTTGTTAATGGTAGCCAGCATTAAATGGCTCAGCCCTTCTTTGATACCCATTGTAACTATCGCTTCGCTGTCAGGGTCTAAATCTACATCATAATTTCTTTTATACATATTGCATATGGCAACACGCAGTTTGTATATACCTTTAGACACAGAATATCTGTGGTTTTTAGAATTTCTGGATGCTTCAACTAATTTTTCTATAATATAGTCCGGAGTCGGAGAATCTGGGTTTCCCATACCGAGGTCTATTATGTCTTCCCCTTTCTTTCTCGCTTCAGCCTTAATCTTATTAACTTCCGCAAAAACATAAGGCGGCAATCTTTTAATCGTCTCAAAATCTTCGGTCATGATTTATATCACCCGGTTTAATTTATTATTTTTTTTAAATTTAATACGTTTTTAATTTTAGTAAGTTTAATATTCATTAATTATTGAAATTCAGTGCCGTTGCGGTTTTAAAGTTTAATGTTAATTTAATGTCGATTAAATCTTAAAACCGTCGTCGTTTTAAAGCTTATTATAATATATTATTATAATATTAATGCGTATTGAAGCGTAATACTGTCGTTATTTTTAATTTTAGCAATTATTGAAGCTTAATGCTGTTGTTATAAAATTTTTCAGCTCCGAAGGAACTTCTTACTAATGGGGCGGAAAAGACATTTTTTATCCCTTTATTTTTCGCATATTCCCTATATTCAATAAACATTTTAAGAGAAACATATTCCTTAACCTCTATATTTTTCACTGAAGGCCTCATATACTGTCCTATAGTCATAAAGTCAACATTTACCGACGCTATATCGTCAATTGTTTTAAAAACGTCATCTTTGCTTTCCCCGAGACCCACCATTATGCCGGATTTTGTCTGTATATGCGGACGTTCTTTTTTAACAAAATCAAGTATATCTAAAGAACGCACATAAGAGCTTTGCGGTCTTACGGTATCGTAAAGTTTTTCGACGGTTTCAATGTTATGTCCAAAGATATCTACACCAGAGTCAAAAACAACGTTAATTGAATTTTTATTTCCCATAAAATCAGAAGTTAGAACTTCGACAATTTTACAAGAAGTTCCGGATTTTATAGCTTTAACTGCCGCAGCAATTATCGATGCCCCGCCGTCATATATGTCATCCCGTGTAACCATTGTTATAACTGCGTGATTCAATTTTAAAGCCTTAACTGCATATGCTATATTTTCCGGTTCAGATATATCAACATAAGATTTTTCATCATATTCAATGTTGCAGAAAGGACACTGCCTTGTACATTTATCGCCGAGCATAAGAAATGTGGCAGTTTTATTAGAAAAACAAAGATTTAAATTAGGACACCTTGAAGACGAGCATACTGTATTTAAACCTTTTTCTTTGATTATTTTAGAGGTAGAATAAATATCTTTTCTTGATTTTATTTTTAATATCTCATTTCTAATATGAGAAGGGATTCTCTGATTCATGAAAAGATTATAAATTTTAATGTAATATAATGTAATATAAATATCAATGAAATATAATTGCGATTAATACGACTTCCGCGCAATATCAATATAATATAGTAATATAATTATATATAATGACGTGCAGTATAATAAAATAACATGCTTAATAAAAAAAATTAATAAGTAAAATATAATTAATAAAAAATTGAATTAATAAGAATAATATATCAATAAAAAAACAACTAATAAAAAAAATTTAAATTTGCATAATTATAATTTAATTGTTTAATATATAAAAATATAAACTTAAATTTCAATTGTATAACATTATAACAAAAAAATAAAATCAAATTTTTGTTGCCCTAAAATTTTATCTCAAGCATACTTGTATATAGTATAGTGTATTTTTATATAAACTTGATTCATATTATGATATATATCATAATATATTGATTAATTTCAATACTTTTTATTAATGAGGCTGATTGGTATTAAGTGAGGACAGATATACTTATTTTTTTGTAAACTAAAATAAAAAATAAAAATGAATGAAAACGAGATACGCGAACTTGATAAATATTTTATGAAAGCCGCAATAGAAGAAGCATCTGACTCATACAGAACGGGAGAAGTTCCGGTCGGAGCCGTTATAGTAAAAAACAATAAAATAATTTCAGCTTCTTCAAACAGCGTGGAAAAGGATTTATCGTCTGTTATGCATGCCGAAATCAAAGCAATTATGTCAGCGCAAAAAATATTAAATTCATGGAGGCTAAGCGGTTGTACTCTGTATGTAACATTAGAACCTTGTTTAATGTGCTGCGGGGCAATAATATTGTCCAGAATGGATAAAGTAATTTATGCTGCCGACGACCCTAAAACCGGAGCAGTCAATTCTTTATACAACACTTTGTCCGACAAAAGATTAAATCATAATCCTGAAATTATTAGCGGTATTTTGAAGGAAGAATCATCTGCTTTATTGAAAAAATTTTTTCAAGCAAAAAGAAATAAGGAAAACCGCAATTAACAGCTCGCACAATCAGGAACAGTTTTAATTATTTATAAAGATTGATTGGGAGCAGACACTATTTTACCGATTTATTCAATTTATTATTAATCATTTTAGATATTGACGATATACATATTAAAATGGCGGCTATCCTTAATTTTCAAATAGCACCCCCTAATTTCCCGAATTTTCTTAATTTTCCGTTATGCGTCTATTCCTGCCATTTTATTTTCATTTTTTACGTATCTGCTATAAGTATAAACTCCGCCCGTCAGGAGTATATTCGTAATTATAATGACCAAAAAAGCATACTCTGGAAAATCTTGAGTTCCTGCGATTCCGGCATTTAGAGGCATATAAGCCATTATTGCCGTAGCAAGGGCACGCCCGATCATTGACCATAAAAAGTATTTTTCTCTTTTCGGAAGCACATCTTCTTTCTTCTTTTTTAAATTTTCTAAGTAAAATGTTAAAGAAGCGCTTATGTACCTGCCCAGCACTATCATGATTATAATAATAAAAAGTCTATCGGCAAATTCCCAGCCTATGTGCGATAATTCTACTACAACGCCCAAAAATACGAAAAAAAGCGTCCTTATTAAAAACGAGAACTCATAATTAAACTGTTTTATGGAAGAATCTTTTAAACTCATTTTGTAAAAATTAATTTTCAATTTAGTCAGCAGTTCTTCATTTCCCATTACTATTCCGAAAACTAATATAGCTATTGCTCCGTTGCCTTTAACAAAATGGATTATCAGATAGAGTATAAGCATGCCTCCGAATGTGATGGAATAAGCATATTTTGTTTTTGAAATATATTTTAATAAAATAAACCATATAATTCCAAATGCAATTGCTATGACTGATGAAATTCCGAAAGAATAAAGAAGATTTCCCGCCGTGGACAAATAGTTAACGGCTGCCGATGAATTTTTTGCGAAATTTATCAAAACTATTAAGATTATTATTGCAAATGCGTCATTAAACGTAGATTCAATTGCTATCACCGTTTTATTTTTAGCGCTTGCGTTTATATTAGACAGAAGAGGCATTATAACGGTAGAGCTGGAGCATGAGACAATAGTGCCTAACATCAACGACTGCATCACGTCTCCGCCTCCCATAATGTAAAAAAAACTGCCTACAAGCACTATTGAAAGGAACAGACCGATTAGAATTAGAATCATTGAATATATAGAACTTTTAAAAACAGTAATAAAATTAAGCTCAAGTCCGCCGGAAAACATTATGAGAATAAGAACCAAAGTGCTTAAATACGGCGCAAAATCTATAAAAAGCTGCTGATTAAAAATATGGTAAATAGGACCTAAAATAAGACCTGCCAGCATTAAAAATAAAATGGACGGAACTTTAGTAAAAGAGAAAAACATTTCCCCTGCAAAACCGAGAAGGATAACTATTCCGATAATTCCTATAGCTATTGACGGACTCATAGTGAAATTGACATTATTATTTTATTTTATTTTATTTTATTTTATTTTATTTTATTTTATTTTATTTTATGAATAATAATAGTATATGTTTGAATAAATATCAATAGCAACTTTTTATTTTATTTTATTATTTTAGTACTATTCTATTGCTATTTTATTGCTATAAAAATTTATAAAATTTTTGCTTGACATAAATTTTTAATAATAGGATAATTTAAAAAAATAGAGATATAGCATGTACATATATTAATGTAGTTATATTAATAGCATTTTTTTATTAGCGTTTTTTTATGCAGCGCATATAGCGCATATTTTTTTATATTATAAATTATTATTAATAGTTATTAAGTATAATTAACTTAATTTAACTTAGGATAATCGCATATAATATAAAAACTAATTTAATTATTTTTTATTACGGAGGCTTTATGCAAAGTGAACCTGGTGGCAGTAGCGGCGGTCATTGTTTTAAAATAATTATTAAAATTAAAACTAAGGCAGCGCATATAAGCAAATACAAATAATAAACTAAATACAAATTAATAATCAATTCAGTTATTTTCCTCAGATTTTCCATAACTTAATTTATCTTAATTGATTTTTAACGGCGTTTATTGTATTTGCTATATGCTCTATATTGCAGATACAGATGCCGATGTTAGAAATTAACAGATAAATTTTACCGCTTGTTTGCTTTTTTTATCAATAAAGCATTATGACACATGGCAGTTATAGATACACATCTATAACTATATAAAGAAAAGATAGAAGTAAAAAAAAGACATAGACGTAGATAATAGACGTAGATAAAGGTAGAAATATCTTCAGTTAATTCAACGAAATAACTTGACGAATTAATTAAATAAATTGAACCGGTCTGATAGATATGCATCCGGTTTTTTTATAATATCTATTTTATATCTGTCTGATATATCCGACTTATTTATATTATAATATGTCTAACTTATCTATATCTTTATTTCCTTATTATTTTATTTCTTATATTTTTATGTGTTTAAAAAAAGTAAATCTTCGGTATTAATTTACTCGTCATTTACTGCTTTCCTATTTTGCCTTTATAATTTATTTTAATAACCTGCTTTAATGACCTGTTTTAATAATTTTAATAATTAAAATTTAGTAAAAGTTAATAAACTAATAAACTGCAGAAATATAAGCGTTCAGACAGTAAACATTAAATAGCAGCTCATACTTTTATACTTTGATACATCTATTTATTCGTCTATGCGCATTAACATCTGCATTATCATCTATATGCTAATTTATAATTACAAATTATGGAGGATTTCACTGTGAAAGATCAGAAAGATATTAAAGATAAATTAGACGAACTTCCAATAGATATTAAATTAAGGGCGGTTGATAGATTAAAGATTCATATCATGAGACAAAAATACGGATATTTCTCAAGACTTTGTCTGCTTCTTTCTCTTATCGGTCCCGGCATTCTTGTAATGATAGCGGACAATGACGCCGGCGGTGTAATTACCTACGCTCAGACAGGGTCGATTTTCGGTCTCGGATTTTTTATTCCTTTTATGGTCTTAATGCTTCCGGTTGCATATATAGTTCAGGAAATGACCGTCAGGCTGGGGTCAGTTACTCACAGGGGCCATGCCGAAATGATATGGAAAAGATACGGAAAATTTTGGGGCGCGTTTTCGTTAGCCGACTTGGTTATTGCAAATGTTTTAACTTTAATCACTGAGTTTATCGGAATAACTTTAGGAATGCAATTTTTTGGGGTTTCTCCGGTTGTTTCTTCTATTATTGCTTTAATTGTAGTTTTTTCAATTCAGCTGTTTTTGAGATATTATACATGGGAATGGATTAGTCTTAGTATTGCCGCATTAAATTTGATTTTTGTTCCGTTAGTATTTTTTGTGCCTCATCTTCACTGGAATGCGGTTGCCGATAGTTTTAAAACATGGCATATAAGCGGCGGTGTCAGCTCATTGTTTATTTACGTAGTCCTTGCAAATTTGGGTACTACTATAGCACCATGGATGCTGTTTTTTCAGCAGTCTTCAGTTGTAGACAAAGGACTAACCGTAAAAGATATAAGAGACGGGCAGATTGATACATTTATAGGTTCCTTTTTTATGGTTGTAGTAGCCATTGCAATAGTTATCATAACCGGTTCCGTAGTACATGGAGTTCAGGGCAGTTCTAATATGAGTATTGACCAGATATTACGTATAATTTCCATAAAAATGGGAATTATTCCGATGAAATTATTTGCGCTAGGATTAATAGAAGCAGGTTTAATTGCGACAATTGCAATATCTGCAAGCACTTCGTGGGCTGCCGGAGAAGCGCTGGGCTGGCCTAAAAGTATAAATCTTCCTCCGCTTCAGGGATGGTATTTTTATTTGCCAGGGTTAATAAGCGTTTTGATTGCCGGCGGCGTTGTTTTAATACCGAATATTCCGTTAGGTTTTTTAAACTTAACCGTTCAGGTTGTGGCTTCTATATTTATGCCGGCTGCTATGCTGTTCTTACTCCTGCTGCTGAACGATAAAGAAATTATGGGAGAACATACAAATAAAAAATGGCAAAACATTTCGGCTTTTATAATAGTCGGATTTTTAATAATAATGAACGGATTATACGGAATAACTGTGGTATTTCCGCATATTTTCGGATAACAAATAATTAATATTAATAGCAGAAATAACAAAAAGAACAGCAAACAAATGATGTTTAATCAAATAAATATTAAGTAAATATTAAATATAAAGATTAAATATTAAAATAACTAATAACTAATAACTAATAACTAATAACTAAATAAAGTATACGTTAAAATAAATATAAATAATATACGGAGAAACTTAAAATGACGTCAGACAATAAAAAAATAAAAAAAAGCCGTGAAGACAAAATGATAAAAAAACTGAACAACACTGAATCACAAAACGGAACCAATTTAGAAGACGACTGGGATAATTTCGTACAGGAAGAAGGACTGATTGATTATAACAAAATCCCTCTTAAAAGAGCTGAAATAAAAGGCTGGGTCAAATTTGCCTTCTGGTTTTTACGAATTTATATAGTAATTATGATTGTTCTTGTTATTATCGGATTTTCCAGAATTCATTAGAAAATTGAGTACGGATACTATTTAATTTATTATTATTGTATTAAATGGGTTTGCTAATGTTAATTATGAAAAAATTAATTTTTATACTAATGAATTAAAGGGAATTAAAGGATTAAAGGGGACAGACACCATTTAATTATTATTGTATTAAATGGGTTTGTTAATGTTAATTATGAAAAAATTAATTTTTATACTAAAGGTTTTAAATTTTGCTGTCTGTATTCAACTTATAACGGCGTGCATCTTTGTTGAAAATTCAAATGCCTTAAGCAAAATATCGGCAGTCGCAGGCAGCAATAATATCATCGGAAGCTCTGATATTAACATTAACAGGAAGACTGACACCACCATTATCGGCTTAAATGAGCAGCTTTTAGACACATCAGATATAAACTATAACATCGGCAGAAAGACTTGTATCAGCTGCGGAACGCACAATCATCACACGCAATCCTTTAATATCAGAAATTCTAACATTAACATGAAGACAGATAATATTGAATTTAAAAACAGCTCTTTTTTATCACAGATTAGACTTCTCGGCACATTTGCCGCTTCATATACCTATAATTTCGCAGACCCTGTTGCAAATGCAGAGTATCCTCAAGGTAATTACAACGGAAATTATATTGACGATTATAAAGTTAACGGTTTTACTATTAACGAATTAGACCTGACCATTTCCAAAAATGCGTTTTCAGACGGCAGGCATGCTTTCGGTCTTGGTTTTAAGGCAACACTTGATACAGGAGAAAATATACAGGACGTAGGACCTTATACCGGCAATTATTCCTATTATACAGAACCTATTTATAATAGACCGCTTTACGGTTTCAGGAATTTATTTATATCTCTGGGTTTACCGATTGGAAACGGTTTAAAGATAGATATAGGCGAAAAAAATTATCTCATAGGTTTTGAATCTTATAATTTATCGAGATTATGGGAAAATACGTATTCACCCATCACTGCCATAGAACCCGGGGAGCTGACCGGAATTTTTCTAAGCTATCCTTTTATCCCCAGAAAACTAAAAATGGTCTTCGGAACAGCTATGACCGACAATGCTATGGTGCCGATAGACAGATATCCGACATTTGAGTTTATCGCTTCCTATAAACCGTTTAAAAATTTAAAATTTCACGAAGGAATAGTTTACGGAGCGGAGAATTTTGTAATATATGATAATAACTTAATACGGGATAATTTAAATAAATTTTTCTATAATTTTATGGACGCCAAATATAAACCGTTTCATTTCTGGACTTTTGTGATTGATTACGAAACTGGATTGAACGGAGGAATTAATAAATCAATTGTCAAAAATAGCGGCATTAATATTGACAAATTTAATTATTTGGGGGAAACATCGTCTTCGGTATATCCCGATTATTTAATCTCAACATCGGATGCAACGTACGACAAATCGCGTTTTTCAGGATTAGCATTTTATATTCACCATTATAACTTATTAAATAATATAGGCAGATTTTCACAAACCATAAGGGAAGTCAGGGTGTGGGACCCGCAGGGAATGTGGGAAGAAACCAGCATTCCCGGCGAGGCATTCAATTATTTTGATTCAACACTGACTTTCGGTTTTAGACCTTCTTGCAGTTTTTTTAAAAATACGCAGTTCAGACTTGAATTTGAAAATCAGCTGGCAAATCACAAAATTTACGGTGACGGAAACAGTACGCAGAACACTGTCAATCTTATGCTCGTCAGAACATTTTAGAAAATTAGAATTAAAGGGGACAGACACCTTTAAAAAGAATTATTTCCATAAAATTAATACTATGGGAACTATTAATATTGTAAAAATATTGACGACCTTTATCATCGGATTAATTGCCGGACCGGCTGTATCTTTATAAGGATCGCCTACCGTATCTCCGGTAATAGCAGCCTGATGCGCAAAACTGCCCTTGCCGCCGTATGCTCCGCTTTCTATAAGTTTTTTTGCGTTATCCCATGCAGCGCCTCCGCTGGTCATTGAAATAGCAAGGAAAAGACCAGAAATTATAGTACCGAGTAAAATCCCTCCAAGAACAAGAGGTCCAAGGGTTAAACCGAAAATAACAGGACCGGCTATAGGTATCAGTGCCGGCAATATCATTTCTTTTAGAGCAGATTTTGTCACTATATCAACGGATTTGCCGTAATCAGGTTTAGCCGTCCCTTCCATTATGCCGGGTATTTCTTTAAATTGTCTCCTTACCTCAACTACTATTTCCCCTGCTGATTTTCCGACTGCTTTCATTGCCAGCGAAGCAAATAAAAAAGGAAACATAGCGCCTATAAACAATCCTGCCAGAACGGAAGGCTGAGAAATCAGAAAAATATAATGAATAGAACCTTTTTCAATAAGTCTTGCGTATTCCGCAAACAGCACAATTGCAGCAAGTGCGGCAGAACCTATAGCATAGCCTTTTGTGACGGCTTTCGTAGTATTACCGACAGCATCCAGCGCATCGGTAGTTTCTCTTACTTCACCTGAAAGATTGCTCATCTCGGCAATTCCTCCGGCATTATCTGTTATGGGTCCGAACGAATCTACGGAAATAATAATACCTGCCATAGAAAGCATACTGGAAGCTGCAATCGCAATACCGTAAAATCCTGCAAATCGATAAGACAAAATGATAGAAGCTGCAATAAATAAAACAGGCAAAGCCGTCGACATCTGTCCTACTGCCAGTCCCGCTATTATATTCGTGGCATGACCGGTAGTCGAAGCTTTTGAAATAGACTTAACCGGAGCAAAATGCGTCGATGTAAAATAATCCGTTATGACAATGATAAACCCTGTAAGGAATAAACCTACCAGAGCGGCGTAATAATAATTTATAGTCGGAAAACCGCCTACACCTTTCATAAAATACATTGTAAAAAAATAATATAAAACCGCTGAAATTATACCTGTTGCAAACATTCCTTTATATAGACCTTTCATTATTTTTTCTTTAGACGACGCCCCTACGAAAAAAATTCCCGCTATTGATGTAATGACCGCTATAGCGCCTAACATCAAAGGATACATCATGGTTCTTATGAGAATATTAAAATCATAATATCTGAAAATAGAATATGCTAAAAGCATTGAAGCAATTATAGTCACTGCAAAAGTTTCAAAAACATCCGCAGCCATTCCCGCACAATCTCCTACGTTATCACCTACCTGATCGGCTATAACTGCCGGATTTCTCGGATCGTCTTCAGGAATACCTTCTTCAATCTTGCCTACGAGGTCGGCTCCTACATCCGCCGCTTTGGTATATATCCCGCCGCCAAGCCTTGCAAATACGCTTATAAGACTGCAGCCGAATGCAAACCCTATCATTGAATCTAATGCACCGCCGACCGTGCCGGTTATATAGAACGATAAATCAAGAAAAATAGAAATACCGAGAACACCAAGACCAAGAACCATAAGCCCCGTTACCGAACCTGTTTTAAAGGCGAACTGCAGCGCCGATTTTGTTCCGTATTTTGCAATCTCGGCAGTCCTGACGTTAGCTCTAACAGCGTTATACATGCCAAAATACCCTGCTGAGGCGGAAAGAACTGCGCCAAACACAAAACCTGCGGCAGTTAGTATTCCAAACTGCGGAATCCAGATACCGCCGATTAAAATTAACAAAAAAATAATAAAACCGACTATCGCCACCGTTCTATACTGCCGATTAAGAAAGGCTTTTGCGCCTTCCTGGATAGCGGCTGCAATTTCCTGCATTTTAGGGGTTCCGTCGGAATGTTTTAAGGCCCAGAATGTTATTATAACGCTGTAAATTACTGCGATAATACCGGCTATCAGTCCGAACAGGATGGAATAATCAAATATAATCATGATGAGTGCCTTTTTTATTTAGGTTATATTGGCAACTAATTAAATTAACAAACGAATTAAAATAGAATTAATTAAAATAGAATAAAATAAAATCTATAAACAAATTAAATTATTTTTATTTTAATTTGAAAAAATCAGTTATATAAATAATTAAGTTATATAAATAATTAAGTTATATAAACAATTAGCAAACAGATTAACCAATCTTAATTTAATTATACCATGATAAAGACAAAAAAAATTACAAATTATCTTCGGCAGCTGCTGCAGCGCCATCTGAAACGTCGGACCCGGCTTCATTAAGTTTTACAGCTTTTTCTTTTAATGCTGAAAAATAAATTGCAATAGGTCTATATGCAAGATGAGACCATTTAGAAAACGGCACTTCAATGACAAGCATAGGAATTACTATCATCAAGTGAATTAGATATAAGTAAAAAATCCACGACGAGGGATCTTTATAAACAACGAAAGCCCTCAATAGTATTCCTGTAAAAGCGGTCATAAAAAGCAGTACGATAAACGCCCAGTCGGTATGATGAGAAAATTTGCTTCTTTCAATTTTCTTTGTGAGTCTTTTATATGCAAAATAAATAGTTCCGAATATGAGTCCTATACTTGCATAATAATCAAATAATATAGTATGGAACAATACATATTTATCATCAGTCTGAAACCATTTTAAGAAAACTACTATTCCTATAAATAAAGCTACATAGCTGGTCATAAGAAACACGTGCGTAAGCCAGAAATTATATTTTCCTTCAGAAAGTTTTTTAAAAAAAGTCTCCTTCTGCGCTTCTTCATCTTCGCATTTTGAGAATCTTATCTGCGTAAAAAAATTAAATATCAGCGCCCATAATTCAGTAAAATAAAGTTTAAACGGAATCTTGACATTTTTATCGCTTAAAACAGTTTTTTTAAACATATTAAAAATAAATGAGAGCAGCAGCGCTGAAAGTATAACTATCATGGGATAATCAAAAAAATAATCTATCTTGTATGCCGGAACCATTTGATTAATAGTCAGTATTTTATTGCCGCCGCCTACGCTGCTCATCACACCTGCATTGCCGCTGATATTTGCATTGGAAGGAGGGGTTAATCCAAAAAGAACCGCCCATTCTATAAATACAATCACTGCCACGATTAACAACGCAATATACTCTGCAATTTTGGATTTATAAAGCAGTCTGGAAATTCCTGTCCAGTCGTAAACGGTAGTCAGCCAGCGTCGAAGCGACATCATAAGTTGACCGGGGTCTGTTTTTCTAGGACAGAACTCGGAGCATTTTCCGCAATAATAACACAGCCACGGATCAAGGTCGCTTTCCAATTCATTTTTTAAACCCCACTGCGACCATATCATCTCTTTTCGAGGAAAAGGTTTATTGTCAGACGACAAAGGGCATATTGCAGAACACGTGCCGCACTGAAAACATTTTTTAAAAGGACTGTCTCCGATATCCCTGATATTTTTAACAAGATTGAAATTATTAATATCGTTATTGTTGCCGTTGATATTAATGCCTTTGCCGTTTAGTGAATTGCTGGACATATATTTTTATCTCCCAAAACTGAAACTTGATTGCACTATAAATAATTAATATAAACAATAATTAATAATTAAATAATTCATATTCTATAAAATATAACTGCAAAGCTGTTTATTCACAGTATCTGCTGAAACAAATAAATAAATCAAAATTCCTTATATGGATTCGGACCTAAAGATTTTATTTTGTCCGCAAACTCATTTAATATATCAGGCAATTTCCGGTAATCTGAAAATTCTAACTGAACCTGTTTTATTCTTTCGGATTCCAGCACCAATCTTGTTAAAGTTTCTTTAAGATTTTCCATTCTATAAGATGCCAATTCTGAACCTTTGATGAAATGGCATTGATAATCATCTCCAAATTTACAGCCTAAAAGAAGTATCCCGTCTATTCCTCTTGAAAGAGCGTCGGCATACCACACATTGTTTATAGAACCAAGACATCTTACCGGAATAACCCTTATATTTGAAGGAAGCTGTATCTTATTCATTCCTGCAATATCAAGAGCAGGATATGCATCATTTTCACAGGCGAAGACCAATATTCTGAAATCATCGATTTTTTCAGCCTCGCCCGGAACATTTATGCTTTTCAGCATTGAACCTATTATATCTACCGAATAATTCTTAAACG
The DNA here is from genome assembly GCA_004195045.1 of Candidatus Acididesulfobacter guangdongensis. Taxonomy (NCBI): domain Bacteria; phylum Candidatus Acidulodesulfobacteriota; order Candidatus Acidulidesulfobacterales; family Candidatus Acidulidesulfobacteraceae; genus Candidatus Acidulidesulfobacter; species Candidatus Acidulidesulfobacter guangdongensis. Next base: position 301,221 of record SGBC01000002.1, on the reverse strand, counting down.
AAATAATCTTAACCGGACACGCTCCCATGCAAACCCCACACCTTCTGCATCTTTCCGGATTTGGTTTAGGCGTGCCTTTTTCATCTTCGTCGATAGCTCCAAAAGGACATTCCTCCGTGCATCTTTTGCATTGCGTACATCTTTGCAGGTCAAAAAACGGATAAGTAGTATCATTTGACCTTGGATGTACGGCTCTCCCCTTAGAAGTCTGCTCAATGCACTGTATTGATTTAAGAACCGCTCCCTTTGCATCGTCAACGGAAAATACAGTATCCATCGGCGCTCTGACGGAACCGGCCGGATATATACCGGTTCTTCTCGATTCATAAGGAAAACAAATAAAATTAGAATCCGGAAAACCGTATATAAGGTCAGGCATTTCCTTGCCCTGTCTATATGTCAAATTAAGAAGACCGCCTTTACTGTTAGTTTTTAAGGCAGACGCCGAACCGGACGGCAAGGACGTACAGCATGAAGCCGCTGCATCGGAAGCACGCGATGATGCAGGAGGCGGCTGCAGAGAAGATGCGACGCTTTCTGATGCGGTTGACACAGCCCCTATTGCGTTTACATTTATAGATGCAGCGGTGCCGGAAACGGCATTTACATTTATATTGCTATTTACGCTGCTATTGCCGAGATTTGAAGGTTTTGATGTATCTGCAGTATTATCTCTGTTATTTAAATCTTTGTTTCCGTCTTTATTATTATTAATATTAATACTGAAACTGCTTCTAATAACAGCAGGATTAGAACCGCCGATTTTATCATTATCAGCTTCATTAACCCTGTCCGCTGCTTTATCATCCTTGCTTATATTATTGTTATTAGCCGCGCTGCCGCTGCTATTATTACTATTATTTCCTGCAACAGGATTTATGTTTATACTGCTTCGTTGAATATTAATACTGCTTTTGGTTGTTAAGGAAGCACTGCGATCATTAGCATCATTACCGGCACTGCTGCTATTATTACTATTATTTCCTGCAACAGGATTTATGTTTATACTGCTTCGTTGAATATTGATACTGCTTTTGGTTGTTAAGGAAGCACTGCGATCATTAGCATCATTACCGGCACTGCTGCTATTATTACTATTATTTCCTGCAACAGGATTTATGTTTATACTGCTTCGTTGAATATTGATACTGCTTTTGGTTGTTACAACATCAGATGCCGCTGATACAGATTCAGGCGTATTTATATTTTTGTTTGCATTTG